>NZ_CP072642.1:1690170-2006704 GCF_018304765.1 Chloracidobacterium sp. N | reverse complement strand
CGACCGTGTCCGGGCGCAACGCGCTCAGCGAACAGGTATTCGCTCTGGCCAGAGGTGACATCTCCATTCAGCGTTACAAGGGACTGGGTGAGATGAACCCGGAGCAACTCTGGGAGACCACCCTCGATGCCGAAAGACGAACCCTGCTCCAGGTACGGATCAATGACGCCGTTGAGACCGAAAACATGTTCACCGTCCTGATGGGCGACGATGCCGAACCCCGCCGACGGTTCATCAAGGAACACGCGCTCGATGTGAAAAACCTCGACGTTTGACCGGTTGCGCGACGGGGCCGGCCGCCGTCCGTCCGGGACAGTTTTGCCGGGACAGTTTTGCCGGGACAGTTTTGCCGGGAATGGGCAGGGCGCAAGCTTAGCTGGCCGCCTTGCCCCGCTTTTTGTTTTCCCGGAAGCCGCTGTTGGGAATGGCACTGACGACAACCTTGCCAAACCGCGCCGACTGGCCAATCCGTGGCACCGTCCCGACAAAGTAGGCCCGCTGCCCCGGCACAAGAAACTCACCGCCGGCCATGGTGCGGCCGCTGCCGATAGGCACGTTGTACTTGTCCAGAACCGTAAACAGAAGCGACGGATTGTAGCGCCGCACGCCGTCATCGCCGGTGTGGACGACCTCGCCGCTGATCGTGATGTCGCCATTGTCGGCCACTTCAGCCGTACAGGTTTCAATGCGGAGGGGATCGTTGACAGGATTTTCGACCTGAACATTGATGGGAAAGGACATACTCGCCTCACCTGCAAAAGATGAGAAATGGCAGGGACGCCGTTCGGAGGAGGAACCCGCTTCCAAGCTACATTGCGCTGCCGTGGCTTGGTAAGTCCGAAAAATTACGGTGCGCCAAGCAGAACCACATTTGCCCACCGTGCCGGATGGTGGGCCGGGGCCGCGCGCCAGGCTTGCTGGAGCGCCACGGCCGGACTGGCTCCCGCCTGCCGCGCCCGATGAAACGCGCACATCAGGTCACGCATGAAGTGATCATCCGTACGGGCCAGCGTGGCGACGACGCTCGAAGCGCCGGCCGCCAGAAAGGCCTGTCCGAGGCCCGTCGCGCCTTCACCCCGCAGCGCCGCCCCAAGCGCCGACTCGCAGGCCGACAGCACCACCAGCCGGAGCTGTGGGAAGGAACATTCGTACACTTCGGCGGCCGTGAGTTGCCCGTCATCTTCTGCTGTGGCCGTGAGGTGGAGCGCCGACCGCAGCGGTGCATCCGGTTCAGCCCGTCCGTGAACGGCCAGGTGCGCCAGGTGGGTTTGGGGCAGCGCCGCCATAAGGCGCGCTTTTGTGACCTCGCTGCCAGTCAGTGTCACCCCCGGCCCCAGAATGGATTGCAGGCAGAGGAGCTCATCCCGTGCGCCGGAAAGCGGAGGCAGGTCGTGGGCTTCAGCGGCAGCGGACAGGTCCGGGTCAGCCGCCACGAGAGCCGTTCCGGTCGGTGGCTCGCGGGCAGGCGGCGCGTCCTTTTCGCGTGCCTGTTCCAGTGCCTGGACGAGCGTTGCCACGCTTGGGCACATCGAGAACGGCACCTGCTGGGCGAGCCACCGTCCTTCAGCATCACAGATCGCCGCCCACGGCAGGCTGTAAAGTGGGCCGTCCGGGATGATGACCAGGCGCGTGGAAGCCGTCCATGAGCATTTCAGCGGAGCGATGAGCGTGGCGTACAGTTGTTGTCCGATGTGGCGGATGTGGGAGATGTCACTCGTCACATCGGTCAGAAGACCGTTCAGGCTGTGGATGTCGCGGGCGAGTTGCGCGCCGCCGGTGGCCAGCGTTGTGTGCCGCAGGTCGCGCCGGGTGAGCACGAAACTTTCGGTCTGCTCATCCCCGACCGCGTAGGCCAGAACGATGACCTGCTCCGGCAAACGCACCTGTAACGCCCGGATGAAAGCCGCCCCGGTGGCTGGAAGCGGGGAGGACGCGCCGGGGTTTCCGGTCGCCTGGCGGCGGCGGTCGAGCAGGGTGCGCGCCCGTGCCTGTTCAAGACATGCGAAGGCTTCCGTGACCTGGCCGCGTTTCAGCCGCAGGGCGGCCAGACGTTCGTACAGCTCGGCCTGCCGGTGGAAAAAGCGTTGGCGGTCAGGAGTTTGGGTCAGGCGGAGGCGCGTTGTTTCCAGCCAGCGGATACCGGCTTCCAGGGCGGCTTCGGCGGACCGGGCATTGCCAAGGGCAAGGTGGGCGGCGCTCCGTACGGATTCCACAAGCGGCCAGTAGGCATCGTGCTGCCCGGTGCGCAGGTTTTCAGCGGCCGCCGTACAGAGCTGAAGAGCGGCCACGGGTTCTCCCAGCGCCATGCGACACCAGGCCGCCGTCGGCAGGTAGTCGAGGGCAAGAACACGCCGCACACGCGGGTCGTCAACCCGCTCCAGAACCCCGGCGGCCCGGTCGAGCGCAGCCGCAGCCGCTGCCAGCCGGCCGGACTTGATGTTCAACACCGCCAACAGGGTTTCGGCATCGAGCTGGAAGGCCGGGAAGGTTTGTCCGGCGGCGGCCGCGCGGGCTTCTTCAGCAAAGGCGAGGCCCAGTTCAAAAGCCCCGGCTGCCGCGCAGGTTCGGGCCGCAAAGGCGCAGGCCTGGGAATACCGCCGGGGATTCGTCCCCCGCTGGCGGCCGGTCTGGAGCAGTTGTCGCAGCGTCAGCAGTGCGGCGGGCGCATTGCCCTGGTGTTCGTGGGCGTCACTGAGAATGAGCAGGGTGCGTTGGGTTTCCTCCCAGTCGGAAAGCATCTGAAATGTCGCCAGCGCCGACTGGCAGTGGGTGACGGCCAGTGCCGGCCGGGACTGGCGGAGGGCAAGCTGGGCGCGCACCCGCAGGGTTTGCCCTTCCAGGCGGGCATAGTGCCGGCTGCGCGCCGTGGACAGCAGCGCCGCGCTTAGCCGGTCAAGCGGGGCGGTTTCGGGGCGTTGTACGGCGCAATAAACAAGTCCCAGTTCGGCTTCGGCCGCGCTGGCCAGGTCACCGACCGCGAGAAAGGTCTGGCGCGCGCGCGCGTAGAGCGGCTCGGCGGCGGTGGGTTGGCCCTCGATGGGATAGCGTTGGCGGGCCTGGCGCAGGTCCTGCCGGGCCGCCAGCCACGGGGCCGCCTGCTCTGTGTCCCGGAGTCTGGCAATAACCTGGGCGAGGTCGGTTGCCCACAGATCACCGGCCCGTTGCCGGGTTTGCTGAGCCAGACAGTGAAGCTGCTTGAGACGTGTTGACGCACCGGAAGTCACAAAGGCTTCGGCCAGTGCGCCTGTCCCATCGAGCAATGCGCCCAGGTGGTGGGTGAAAAAGCTCTGTGCTTCGGGCGTCTCCGGGTTGTCGACCAGTCCGGCCAGTGTGTCCTGAAGATGTGAGAGGTCGGGCGGCTGCCGCGTCAGGTCATCCAGATGCTGCCGGGCGACGGCGGCCCAGGCCCCGTCGTGTTCTTCGTCAAGGTAGTGTCGCCACTCGGCTTCCGCGCGGCGTGCCAGACCAAGGTGCTGAAACAGAAGTGCCCGGTTGAAGTGGGCGGTCCGGGCGTGGTCACGGGTGGCAGGCGCATGGTTGAGAGCTTTGAGCGCCGCCTCGAAGTCTTCCGGTCGTCCGTGCCGGAGTCCCCATTCGGACTGCACAATGGCGGCGTCGTTGGACCAGTCCGCCGTAGCAGGGTGTGGGGCGGGATGTGGGGACGTCAGACGACGACGGGCCAGATGAATCTCTCCGGCGGCCAGGTCGCGCCAGAGCAGGGCATGGGTACAGGCTGCGGGTTCAAGGGTCGTTGCGGTGGCGACAGCGGCCGTCAGCCTTGTGGTTTGGTCCAGATCGAGGCGGGCCGTCGTCCCGCTGGGAGGTGCTGGCGCCCCGGAAAGACGAAATCCGTGGGGTGAAGTCACCGGCCACTGCCGAAGGCTCTGCCATACATCAGGTTGGCTGGTGAGAGATGGTTGCCGGCAGGCCAGCAGTCCGGCGACAACGAAGGCCAGCAGCCAGGTTCCCCGCCGGACAGAGCGCCACGGTGTCGTCACGATACTGGCACGTTGCCGGCTGGTCATGGCCATTCCGTCTCCGTGGCTTTTCCCCTCTGCGAGTCAGAGCATGTTGCATCGGTACACTCAGCGTGCCAATACATGGCTGGTGAACCTGCTTCACCGAAACGTTCCAGACCTTTTACAAAGAGGACATCCTTTGCGACCCATGACATTCCCTGACACTCAAAAGCGCACGGCGCAATGCCGGATGGCGCTGCTCTCACTGGTGCTGACCGTGCTTCTGGCCTCTGGCTGCACCTCTCCGCCCCCGGCGCAACCGCCCTCCCTTCCGCCTCCACCGCCGCCATCTGCGCCAGCATCACCTCCGGCGACGACCCCCGCCAAGCGTCTGGTGGCAACCCTGGAAACGACCAAGGGCCGGATTCGCTTTGAACTGCTGACGCAGGACGCGCCCAAAACCTGTGAAAACTTCCGTCTGCTGGCCGAGCGAAAGTATTTCAATGGCATAACGTTTCACCGTGTCATCAAGGGCTTCATGATTCAGACCGGCGATCCCAAAGGTGACGGGACGGGCGGCGAATCTGCCTTTGGCGGTGAATTTGCCGATGAAATTGACCCCAAATCGCCGCTGTATCTGGCCGGGTACAAAGCCGGTATCGTGGCCATGGCCAATCGCGGTCCGAACACCAACGGCAGCCAGTTTTTCATCATGCACCGGGATTACCAGCTTCCGCCGTCCTACACGATTTTCGGGCGGGTGTTTGAAGGTCAGGACGTGGTGGATGCCATTGCCGAGACGCCAACCTACCAGGGCCCGGAAATGCTGATGCGGGACCGCCCCCTGACGCCCATCCGCATCATTTCGGCGACGGTCAGCGAATTTTGACCTGTGCGCCATGACGAAGGGAAGCCTTCTGGACTATTCTGGACGTGCAACTCACCTTGGAAAGGATATGTGATATGTCCACCCGGCGCATTGCAACGCTCGTCACCAATCACGGCACGATTCAGTTTGAACTGCTGTCCGGGGAGGCTCCCCGGACGGTGGAAAACTTCACGCTGCTGGCGAACCGTGGCTATTACACCAACGTGACCTTTCACCGTGTCATTCGCGGCTTCATGATTCAGGGCGGCGATCCAACCGGCACCGGTGCGGGTGGAACGTCGGCTTTCGGGCGGGAGTTTGAAGATGAAATCAATCCCGCCTCGCCGCTGTACCGGACGGGTTATGTGCCGGGCATTGTGGCCATGGCCAACCGGGGGCCGAACACGAACGGCAGCCAGTTTTTCATCATGCACAAGAAAAGCGCCCTGCCGCCCAACTACACGATTTTTGGGCGGGTCATCGCCGGGCAGGAGGTTGTGGACGCCATTGCCGAGACGCCGACAAATGCCCAGGACCGACCCCTCAAGCCGGTGATCATCGAGTCGGCGCGGGTGGAGGAGGTTCCGGCCGGTTGAGCCGCGGCTGAGAAGGTCACTTGCTTTTCGGGGATGAACGCGCTAGTTTCACGTTCCGCATTTCACGGCTGCATCCTTAGCTCAGTTGGATAGAGCGTTGGCCTCCGGAGCCAAAGGTCGCTGGTTCGAATCCAGCAGGATGCACCACTTTGCTTTTCCCCTGCGCGCCGGTCCGCCGCCCTCCTGCCATGGAAACTCACACTGCTGCCGTCGAGATGCGCGGGGTCACGAAGCGTTTTGGGTCTCTGGTGGCCAATGACGCGGTGACGCTCACCATTGCCCCGCAGACGGTTCACGCCCTCATCGGGGAAAACGGCGCTGGCAAGTCCACGGCCATGAACATCCTCTATGGCCTGTACACGCCGGATGCCGGGGACATCCGGCTGCGCGGTCAGCCGGTCCACTTCACTTCGCCACGCGACGCCATTGCCGCCGGCCTGGGCATGGTTCACCAGCACTTCATGCTCGTGCCGACGCTGACCGTGCTCGAAAACATCATCCTTGGCGCGGAACCGCGGGCGGGGTGGATGGTGGATAAGTCCGGTGCCCGGCGCCGGGTGCTCGATTTGTGCGAGCGCTACAGGCTGCGCGCCAACCCGGATGCCCTCATCGGGGAGTTGTCGGTTGGCGAGCAGCAGCGCGTCGAAATCCTCAAGACCCTCTACCGTGGCGCGGACATTCTGATTCTCGATGAGCCGACGGCCGTTCTGACGCCGCCGGAAGTCGAGGAACTCTTTGCAGTGCTGCGGACGCTCCGCCAGCAGGGCAAAACCATCATCCTCATCACCCACAAGCTGGCCGAGGTGCTGGCGATTTCCGACCGTGTGACCGTGATGCGCGATGGGCGCGTGGTGGGGGAAGTCGAAACCCATGACACCTCGGCGGAAGCTCTGGCCCGGTTGATGGTTGGGCGCGAGGTGCTGCTGCGCGTTGAAAAAACGCCGGCCCGCCCCCAGGACGTGCTGCTTGAGGTCAGGCAACTCACGGCTCTGAAGTCCAATGGGACGCCGGCACTCCAGGGCGTATCGCTGCAGGTTCGCGCCGGAGAAATCGTCGGGATTGCCGGGGTGGAAGGGAATGGACAGTCGGAACTCATTGAATGTCTGGCCGGGCTTCTGAAGCCAACCGGTGGGGAAATGCTGTTGCTTGGCCAGTCGCTGGTGGGGAAATCACCCCGCGCCATCCGGGCGCTGGGCGTGGCGCACATCCCGGAAGACCGCCACAAACGCGCCCTGCTGCTGGATTTCGACCTGTCGGACAACGTTATCTTGGGAGACCATTACCATCCTCCGGCAGCCCGTTTGGGATTTCTTGACCGCCCGCGCATCAACGAGCGAACGGAGGCGCTCCTGCAGGCCTTTGATGTCCGCCCACCCAATCGCCGGGCGCTTTCCCGCTCATTGTCAGGAGGGAATCAGCAGAAGCTTGTCGTCGGACGGGAGTTTGAGCTGCCACCAAAACTTCTGCTCGTGTCCCAGCCGACCCGTGGGGTGGACATCGGTGCCATCGAGTTCATTCACCGCAAGCTGCTGAAGCTGCGCGATGCCGGGGTGGGCATCCTGCTGGTATCGGCGGAACTGGAGGAAGTTTTGTCCCTTAGCGACCGCCTTCTGGTCATGTATGATGGGCGCATCGTCGGTAACGTTGAGCCGGACCAGGTTTCCCAGTCCGAGCTGGGACTGATGATGACCGGCGCTGTCCATTCTGACGCGGCTGTGGAGCATCGCTGACATGCCTTTTTATTACTGCCCGAACTGTGGTGCTTCCAATCCCGATTCGGCGGCGGCCTGCTACAACTGTGGAGCACCGAACCCGACGGCGCAGACCACGGACGCCACACCGCCGGCCGCGACCAATCCGTTCGAGGCGCCGACCCAACCGCAATCCCCCTATCAGGCGCCGTCCTATCCTCCCTATCCGCCGCCGGTGACGCCCTCGCCTTACGGAATGCCGCCAGCACCCTATCAACAGCCTTATGTGACTCCTGATGTCACTCCGGCGTATGGGCCGCCACTCTACGGACCGGTTGGGTATCAGGACCCGGCATTTTCGGTCGAGGCACAGCGCTGGCAGGGGCAGGCACGGACGGCACTGATCCTGGGAGTTCTGGGAGTTCCGGGGATGCTCTGTTGTATGTCGCCGGGTGCATTACTGGGTACGGTGTTAGGTACAGTTGCCTTGGCGCTCGGTATCCAATCAAAAAGCAGCCTGCAGCGCCTGGGTGTCGCTGAAGGTCAAGCCATGGCCCTCATTGGTATGATTTTCGGTGGTTTGGACATTGCCATCGGGCTGCTGGCCCTGTTGGTCCTCTTTCTCAAGTGACACCTATGAGGGACTCCAAGGTGGTTTGACCACCAGTTGGTGAGAGGAGAAAACGATATTGGCGGCACTACCTGTTTCCATCATTCTGACAACTCCTTACGGGCAGCCCTCCCAGTCACCTTACCAGCAGCCCTCTTATCCGCCACCTATGATGTCTCCTCCACCAGGGGGGCAAGTGCCAGGTGCAGAAAAGCGAATGTCGGCGGCCTTGCTGGCGATCCTTCTCGGTGGTTTCGGCGCACACAAATTCCTGCTCGGCTACCAGCAGGAAGGGCTCATCATGGCCGCTGGTACTATCGGCGGCTTTATCCTGGCCGTTGTCATCGGCCTTGTGACCTGTGGCGTTGGGTTTATTCTGTTCATCATCCCCTTTGCGGTTTCTGTCATCGGGCTGATTGAAGGTGTGATGTACCTGAACAAAAGTGATGAAGAGTTTGTGCGGACGTATGTTCAGGGGCGGCGCCCCTGGTTTTGAAAATCCCTGCCCGCATTCATCCAAGGCTGGCAGGCTGAACTTGAAGTGAATTCTACTGACTTTGGGAAACACTCCAGCCATGCTGTGTCGGCTTTTTCCCATCACCCCAAGAGAACACCTATGCTCCGACAGATGCGCCTGGCAACCCCGAATGGACCCAGACTGGCCCTTGATTTGAACCTTTTTTCCAGCCCCTACGGTGGGTCAACCCCTCCGTCGTATCAACCCGCGCCCTATCCGCCGCCGGTGGGTGGGCCCATCCCCGGCGCTGAAAAGAAAATCCCGGCGGCCATCTGCGGTATCCTGTTGGGTGGGTTTGGCGTTCACAAATTCATCCTGGGGTACACGGTGGAAGGTCTCATCATGCTGGGGATTACCGTGCTGACCTGTGGCCTTGGCAGCCTGATCTCCGGCATCATCGGACTGGTGGAAGGGATTATGTATCTCACCAAATCCGATCAGGAGTTCGTGGCGACCTATATTCAGGGACGCCGCGGCTGGTTTTGAGGGACTGTGCTGGAACCTGCTGATGCCCCGCCAGCCGTGAAGTTGCCGCTTGATGAAGTGGCGCGGTTGGAAGGGCGTACCATGTTGGCGCTGGCGCTCGGCCTCACGTCGGCGCTGATCGGCTGGCTCTGTACCCTCCCGCTGGGCATCTTTGCGCTTTTTCTGGCGATTCAGTCTGAGGCCGCCATCCTTCGCCTCGAAGACCATGACCCGTTGCCGGCGGCCGTCCGGGAGCGACTGGTCAGGCTTCAACGCCGTGCACGCTGGAGTCTGGTGCTCGGTGTAGTCGGGACGGTTTTCTTCCTCGTGAGCCTGATCCGGTTCCTGTGGCTTTACCTTTCGTCAACCTGAGCCCGGCTTTGGAGTGCATTCACTATTCACTACCCGCCACTTGCCATTCGCCATTCGCCACTCACCATTCGCCACTCACCACTCACCATTCCCGTGAAACCCTATGGAAAACGGTAGCCGCAGCCGGAGCAGAAACGCGCGCCCATCTGGTTGACGAGTCCACACTGGGGACAGGACGGCATCCCGGACGCCGCTTCTGCGGTGTGGGGCACGACGGAGGCTTTGGCTCCGCACCGTGAACAGAAAATGGCATTGGCTGGCATCGGGGACTGACAGGCAAGACAGCGTTGTTCAGCCGGCGGGGGAGGCTGATAGCCCCGGTACGACGGTTCGGGTGGCGCCACCGGTGCATACGCCTCGAAGGGCTGCGCCAGACGGCTGTCAATATGGGTCCACAAGTCCTCGACCAGCTTGAGTTGATTGAAAGCGCCGACGATGGGAAGGACGACAAGCGGCCCCAGCAAAACGTAGCCGACCACACCCAGAGCGGCTTTCTCCAGCCACTTGCTCGTGCCAATCTCGACGAGCAGGCGGTCACCTACAACCTGAAGCCGTACCGTCAGGGCAGAAGACTGTCCCAGCAGGGTCGTCAGCGTTGAGTCCCGAACGGCCTGGATGACCGTGGCTTCACCGACCGGCACAACCTGTACGCGATGGTCCCGCATCAGGAAAAAGTGCCGAATGTCGTTGGCCAGCGCCGTGAGGTTGAATCCTGCGGGAAGACGATAGGTGCGGTCTTGCATGGGAGCACTCCAGACTTGGATGACAGTGGGGTTCGGACTACCTTACTGGCCGATGCCAGCCTTGCTTGTAGAACGCCAGGCTGTATAACGCAACCACGATTGAGGTGAAAAACAAAGCCATGACGTATGCACTCAGACCCTGGTTGGCCGTGGCGCTGGCTGGTGGCCTGCTTGGTTTCAGCGGTATGCCCACGACGGTTGGCGCGCCGGTTCCGGCACCCGTTCCCAGCCCGGAATGCCCCGGCAGTCCAAGCTATGACTGTAGCGGGATTCCCCCCGTCATCTGTCGAACGATCTGTAACCAGTTTCAATCGGCCGTCGTGCGTGACCGCTGTACCTATCGGCAACGGTTGGTGATTGAACGGTACGAGAAGCCGCGCCGGCCCGGTGATGCGCCGGGCCGCCAGCGCCAGAATCGTGAGACCGAAGTCATCGTTGAACCGTCCACCCGTCCCGACGAGACCGGGCAGTATCCGGTGCTGACGCGCATCGTGAGCGACACCGATGACAATGGACGCCCCAGGAGTCGGGTTGACCCGAAGGCGCTGACCATCCTCTCGGCCCAAGGCTTTTTCGACCTGATTTTTTTCCCGCTGACGCCTGAGCGGGTCGCCTACTACGAGTTTGAGCCGACGACTTCACCCCGTGAGGGGGAACTGGCCTTCCGGTTCCGTCCCCGGACGCGCTCGCGGACGGTACCGCTGGCTTCCGGGGTGGTTTACCTCAGCGAGCAGGGCGAAATGCTGACCCTCACGATAGATGGTATGTACAACCTAGAGATTCTCGACAAGAACCTCAAAAACATCCGGTCCATTTCGGCGACGGTGGACTACTCACAGTTCAATGACCGGTTCCGCATGCCGACGCTGGCACGCGGTGAAGGGCTGTCGGATGTGTCGCGCTTTGATGGCTATTTCAAGTTCAGCTTCGAGGAAGGCAACTACCGGCCGGTGCTGACAATGCCCTCCTGGGCAACGACCCGACGCCCACTGCGCGATTGAGTCGGGGCCAGGAAAGCCGGTCGGGACAAAAAGCGTGGAGAGCAAAAAGCGCGTGGGGCATCGCCAGGCTGGTCAACGCGCCAGCGGCGATGCCCCACGAATAGCCGTGCAGTGAGGTGTTTGAGCCCGGATCAGCGTCCTGCCAGTTTGCCGACGAGGGCAAAAAGCGGAAGGTACATGGCGATGACGATGCCGCCGATGGTGACACCGAGGAAGCCAATCATGATGGGTTCAATGAGTGTCAGAAGGTTGGCAATGGCGGCGTCAACTTCGAGTTCATAGAAGTCAGCGATCTTGGAGAGCATGGCATCGAGAGCACCCGTCTGTTCCCCGACGCCGATCATCTGACACACCATCGAGGGAAAGACCCCGCTGGCCTTGAGCGGCTCGACGATGGTCTGTCCCTGTTCAATCGAGTCACGCACACGGTTGATGGCATTGCTGACCACGACGTTTCCGGCCGTACGGGCGGTGATGTCGAGCGATTCGAGAATCGGGACGCCGCTTGACAGGAGGGTAGCCAGCGTACGTGAAAAACGGGCGACGGCAATCTTCAGCAGGATGTCCCCGATGACAGGAATCTTGAGCATCAGGCGGTCAATGACAAGCCGCCCGCCGGGCGTTTTGTAGTAAGCGCGGATCACCCAGACAATGGCCCCGATGATGATGAGCAGCAGCCACCAGTAGCTGGCCATGAAGGCGCTGACCGCAATGACGATTTCCGTCGGGAGGGGAAGCCGTTCACCCGGACCGAGCAGCCCTTCAAAGATGTTGCGGAAGGCCGGAATGACCACGATCATGATCACGCTGATGACCGCAATGGCCAGCACAATGACCGCCGACGGGTAAATCAGGGCCGAGATGACATCCGAGCGGAGTTTGACGATTTTTTCGATGAAGGTGGCGAGGCGTTGCAGAATGGTGTCGAGAATACCGCCGGTTTCCCCTGCAGCCACCATGTTCGTGTAGAGGTTGTCAAAGACCTTCGGGTGTTTGGCCATGGCGTCTGAAAGGGTTGAGCCGCTTTCGACATCCGTGCGCACCTGTGTGAGAACCTGCTTGAAGTATTTGTTTTTGTCCTGTTGGCTCGCCAGGATTTCAAGGCACTGGACAAGCGGCAAGCCGGCATCAATCATCACGGAAAACTGACGTGTGAAGATGGCCAGCTCCTTCGAGCTGACGCTTCCACCGACCAGTTTGGGAAGGGCAATGTCCCGGCTTTTTTCCTGGACACTGAGCAGTGTGACCTGTTCGCGGCGGAGCAGGCTTTCGAGCTGTTCACGACTGGCAGCCGTGCGCTCTCCACGCACCTGCTGATTGAGCTGGTTGCGTCCTACGAAAACATACGTCGGCATGACCGAATCACTCCTTGCACGGATGCATCTGCAACGGCTTCGGACGAGGCCCCTGCCTCCAACCCACTGTTTGGTGCCACTGCCTCACCCGGTTGCTGCGGCTTACGGGGCAACATCCGATGACACCGCACCGCTGCGGCTGATTTTCCCAGGTTCGATGTGTCCTATGAAAAGCGTGTGCATATTGTTGGCGATATGAACGCCGAACGCAAGTCACGAAGTGAAAACTCCGTGACTTTGCAGGATTCGTCCATCCGGTCAGGCCCGACTAACGGCGAACCGGAGGGGGCATGCCGGGGCGCGCCGGGCCACCCGGGGGCATGGGCCGCCCGCCAGGGGGCATCGCCCCGCCGCCGACGCCGCTGGTGGCACGGTTGATGAGGTCCTGTAACTCGTCGGGGTTGTGCGACCGCGCCATGGCCACTTCGAGCGTAATCTGACGGCTGAGGTACAAGCTGAGCAGCGACTGATTGAAGGTCTGCATCCCGAACTTGTCCTGCCCGGTTTGCATCATCCCGTAAATCTGGTGGATTTTGTCTTCCCGGATGAGGTTGCGGATGGCCGAGTTCGGGACGAGGATTTCAAGCGCCATGCAGCGTCCCTGCCCATTGGCTTTGGGGAGGAGCGACTGGCACAGCACGCCTTCGAGAACGAGGCTGAGCTGCGTCCGAATCTGGGACTGCTGGTGGGACGGAAAGATGTCAATGATACGGTTGATGGTCGAGTAAGCCGAGTTCGTGTGCAGCGTGCCGAAGGTCAGGTGTCCGGTTTCGGCGATCCGCAGCGCCGTTTCGACGGTTTCCAGGTCGCGCATCTCCCCGATGAGCACCACATCAGGGTCCTGACGCAGGGCAGCGCGCAGGGAGTTGGCAAAACTGTGTGTGTCGGCGTGGACTTCGCGCTGGTTGACGAGGCAGTTCTTGTGGGGATGGAGAAACTCGATGGGGTCTTCGATGGTGATGATGTGCTCGTGCCGGTCTTCGTTGATTTTGTTGATCATCGAAGCCAGGGTGGTGGACTTGCCGGAACCCGTCGGCCCGGTGACCAGAATGAGACCACGCGGCTTTTCACACAGCTTTCTGACTACCGGTGGCAGTCCCAAGTCTTCAAAGGTGCGGATTTCGTAGGGAATGGCCCGGAAGACCGCTGCCACAGCGCCGCGCTGGTTGAAGAGGTTGGCCCGGAAGCGGGACATGCCTTTGATACCGAACGAGAAGTCGAGTTCCAGGGTCTCCTCGAAACGGTGCTTCTGGGCGTCGGTCAGCACGGAGTAGGCCAGTTGCTTGGTATCCGCCGGCGTCATTTCGGGGTAGTCGAGTGGACGAAGATGTCCGTGAACCCGAACCTGGGGTGGTGAATTGGTTGTGATGTGGAGGTCTGAGCCGCCCAGTTCGATCATTTTCCGAAGCAGGTCGCTCAGCACAAAGTTTGACGACATGGCAGGTCCCTCCCTGGGTGGCGCTCATGGCAGGCTTGTCGCCCGCGTGTCTGGAGTTCAGACGCGGTGGTCTGCGCGTCGGTAGAGCAACTCGGTTTGTGTCACCAGCCTTGACGCTATCGCTTCTGCATCAGCCTCCAGGGCAGGGCTGGTTGCTGATGAACCGGGACATGGGTCAGAGGACGGTCTCCCGCACCACTTCTTCGATGGTGGTGATCCCCTCCATAATTTTTCGCAATCCGCTGCGCCGCAGTGTGAGCATCCCGTGCTCAATGGCCTTTTTGCGCAGCTCCAAGGCCGAGGCGCCGATGAGGATGAGTTCACGCAACTCATCGTTCATTTCCATCACCTCGTAAAGACCAACCCGGCCCTTGTAACCCGAACCCTTGCACTTCGGACACTCCCGCCCGTCCTTGGTTTTGCCAGTCCCTTCGTAGATGACGACTTTCGAGGCCTCTTCCGGAGTAAAGCCCAGCTCGATCAGCGTTTGAGCCGGCGGCTGGATTTTGGCCGGGGCCTTGCACTCGGTACAGATGCGCCGGATGAGCCGTTGTGCCTGAATGAGGTTGACGGACGTGGCAACCAGAAACGGCTCAATTCCCATGTTCATCAGGCGGCTGACGGTGGAGGGCGCATCGTTGGTGTGCAGGGTGGAAAGCACCAGGTGTCCGGTGAGCGAGGCTTTGACCGCAATTTCTGCCGTCTCGAAGTCCCGAATCTCGCCGACAAGGACGATGTTGGGGTCCTGGCGGAGGAAGGAACGCAGCGCCGCCGCGAAGTTCAACCCGATTTGTTCTTTCATCTGTACCTGGTTGATGCCGGTCAGGTTGAACTCAACCGGGTCTTCCGCCGTCATGATGTTGGTATCCGGTGTGTTGAGGCTGGCCAGTGCCGAGTAGAGCGTGTTGGTTTTCCCCGATCCGGTGGGACCTGTCACCAGCACCATGCCGTAGGGTTTGGCAATTTGGCGCTTGAATTTTTCAAGGCTTTCCGGCTCGAACCCCAGCTTGGTCATATCGAGCATCAGCTTTTCCTTGTCGAGCAGCCGAAGCACGATTTTTTCACCCCAGAGGGTGGGGAGCGTCGAGACCCGGAAATCCAGGTCGCGCACGCCGGTGTCGCGTTTGAGTTTGATTTTGATACGTCCGTCCTGGGGAAGGCGCGTCTCGGCAATGTCCAGTTTGGCCATGATCTTGATGCGCGAGGTCAGCCCGGCGCGCATTTTCATGGGCGGACGCATGACTTCCCGCAACAGTCCGTCCACCCGGAAGCGGACGCGAAACTCTTTCTCGTACGGCTCAATGTGGATGTCACTTGCCCCGTATTCCAGCGAGCTGACCAAAATCATGTTGACCAGCTTGACGACCGGTGCTTCATCGGCCGAGGCGGCGCTGAGGTCGAGGACATCCTCATTGGATTCACTGACTTCGAGATCGGTGTCGCCCAGCGCCTCGTTGAGTTCGCTCATGGCCTCATCAAGGTTGACGGGCGCTGTGGCGGGGACATTGGCTCCGCCGGCGAGGCTGCTGAGGCTGAACTGGTCGTTGAGTCCGGCCGAGAACTCGCTCATCTTCTCTGCCAGAACGAGTCCCTTTTCCGGGGCGTAGTAGCGCGCCAGGGCGCGTTCGAGTGAAAGCTCTGAAACGACGACCTGCTCGATGTTGAGACCCGTCATGAACTTGATGTCGTCAATGGCGAAGACATTGGCCGGGTCCACCATCGCCAGCGTCATCGTCGAACCGTTGCGCGCCAACGGCATGACCATGTACTTGCGGGCGGTTTCTTCGGGCAAAAGCCGGACGGCATTTGGGTCAACATCAAACAGATCGAGGTTGACAGCCGGAACACCGTATTGCCGGCTCAGAACGGCCGTGATGGCCTCGTCCTGCACTATCCCCAGCGAGACGAAAATGGAACCAAGCCGACCACCATGAGCCCGCTGGTAGTCAAGCGCTTCCTTCAACTGCTGGGGCGTGATCAGTCCCTCCTTGAGGAGGACTTCACCAAGTTTTGCTGACATTTTGCGAATACCCTGCGGTAAGCGGTCAAAACCGACCAGAAACGCTCAAGTGTAAAGCTCAGCTTGCAGGAGCCGTACGGGGTTGGCTTTTCTCTAATTTGGCATGGAAACTAAGTGAATGGTTGCGAACATGTCAAGCCAGAGCCTCAGACGGCCGAGTGCCTGTCGTCACAGCCCGTTGTTTTGGGCGGCGGTCGGGTTGAGTGTCGGCATCTGGCTGGCCTCCTGGCTGCCTGAAACCTCGCCCTGGTGGTGGGGACTGGGATGTTTCAGTGTCTGGCTGCTGTGGGCCAGCCGGCGACGGCAGCCTTCCTTTGCACCGGAGTCCGGGTTGCGCCTGGCGGTCCTGTGTACAGTGCTGGGTGGGGCCTGGTGTGCTGCCCTGGAACAGGCGGCGCGGGAAGCCCCTGACCGGGTGCGCGTCCGGCTGCGGATGCTGCCGCCGGATGCCTCCCTTCAACTGACAGGCTGTCTTGTTGACTGGCCAGAACCGGCGGTTGGACGTTTGTCCTTCGATGTGGATGTCGCCACCCTCCAGTCAACACCGTCGGCCGCCCCCGTCCCAGCGCGTGGACGGGTGCGCCTGGTGCTGCCGCTGACCCGCCCGGAGCAGGTCCACGAATGGGAGCAGGCAAACCTGACGCCAGGCGACCTGCTTGCCGTCACGGCTACGCTTGGTCGCCGGGGACGCCACGCCAATCCGGGAAGCTACGCGGTCGGTGACTATCTCGACTGGCGTGGCTACGATGCCCAGGGGCAGGTCATCGCCCTGACACGCCTGCGCCCCACGGCTTCACCGGCTGGCTCGTGGCTGAAAAAACTGCGGCTGCATGCCACCTGCCAGTTGCAGCGGGATTTTGACGCCCGCACTGCCGGGTTGCTGGCGGGAGTCGTGCTGGGGAGTGAGCGCTTTCTGGATGCCACCTGGTCTGATGCATTCCGTCAAAGCGGGACGTTTCACCTGCTTGTCATTTCGGGTTCGCATTTTGCCCTGGTCGCCGGACTCATAGCCTGGATACTGACCCGTTTTGGCATCCACCGCTGGGCCGTGGCGCTAGTTGTGCTGGCTGCGGCGTGGAGCTACGCCCTGTTGGTCGGCCTCGATCCGCCGGTCTGGCGGGCCGTGGTGGCGGTTTCCATCTGGCAGTTCGTCGGTCTGTGGTATCGCCGGCCGCACTGGTTGAATATTCTGGGGGCCTGCGCCTGTGTGCTGCTGGTGACGCAGCCCTCGAACCTTTTTGCCGCGAGTTTTCAGTTGACATTCGGCGCAGTCCTGGCGCTCGTCGGCGTGGCCGCGCCCATCCATGCCCGTTTGCGGGCCATTGGTGCCTGGCAGCCGAAACGTACCAGTCCCTATCCGCCCCATGCGCCGCGTTTCATCCGCCGTCTGGCCGAGGCCCTCTTTTGGCGACCTTCGGCGTTTCAGGCCCGGATGCGGGGTGAACCGGTGACGTACCGTCTGGAGAAATCCCCCTGGGCGGCGCGGCTTGAACGCCTTGGCTTTGGCGACTGGAACCTTCAAACCGGGTTGCGGTGGGCTTTTGGGCTGCTGCTGGTGAGCACCTGTGTGCAAATCGTCCTGTTGCCCCTCAACCTCTTCTACTTCAACCGTCTCACGCCGGGCGGCGGGGTGGCGACACTGGTGGCGGAACTCATGATGAGTGTCGTGTTGTTGTCCACGCTGGCGTACTTCGCCCTGCTGGCGGTCTTCCCGCCGGGTGCCGTGCTTGTCAAATGGCTGGTCGCCGGGAGTGTTCACTGGCTTGTCCGGGTGGCCGAAGTAGGAAGCCGGTGGGGAAGCTGGCGGGTGCCGCACTGGGAAGGGTGGGGGCTTGCGCTGTATGGCGGCTTTGCCCTGGGGTGTCTCCTGCTGGTTGTGGCGCTTGAGCGGTGGCAACCGCTGGCACCGCCTTCCGGCCGCCGACACCGGGTTGCCCCGGTCATGCTGGGGGCTGCGCTGTGTGTCGTTTTCGGTTGGCTGAGTGTGGCTCCGCCGCGCGCCTGGCGCATGCCGCCGGCCGGCTGGCTGCGGGTGACGTTCCTGGATGTCGGGCAGGGAGACAGCATCCTGCTGGAGTTCCCAACCGGTGAAACCATCCTCGTGGATGGCGGCGGCCAGTCCGACCGCGGCCGCTCCCGGCTGGATGGCTTCCGTGAAGACCGCCCGGACATCGGCGAGCGCGTCGTTGCCCGCTGCCTGTGGGCGCGTGGTATCAGACGGCTTGACGCCGTGGTGGCCACACACCCCGATACCGACCACGTCGGGGGACTCATCCCGCTGGTGGACGGTTTTGAATGGGGCCAAGTCTGGCACGGGCCAGCGCGCCTGGATGACCCGGTATTTCGGCGGTTGGTGCAGGCACTTGATCGCCGGGCTATTCCACGCCAGGCCGTTGGCACTGGTCAGCGCCTTCAGCTTGGCAATGTCACCCTGACTTTTCTCTGGCCGCCGGCCGGAGCGGTCCCGACCGGCACCAACGAGGATTCCCTCGTTCTGCGGGTCGAGTACGGCCGGCGCACCTTCCTTCTCACGGGCGACATCGAAGCTGCGGCGGAACGCCAGCTTGTGGCCCAACCAGCCAACCTCACCTGCGATGTCGTGAAAGCACCCCATCATGGCAGCCGCAGTTCGAGTTCGGTTGACTTCATCGGGGCCACGCGGGCGGCACACGTGGTCTTCAGCGCACCGCGACAGTCCCCCTTCGGGCATCCCCACCCGGAGGTGGTGAATCGCTATGCGGCGCTTCTGCCCCGGGCCGCGCAGTGGCATACCGGACGGGACGGTGCGGTGACGTTTGAAACGAATGGCGACATCCTGCGCGTTGAAACCTACGCTGGCCGCACGGGTGTCTGGTGACGGGGTGCCAGGGATGCCGGGCCGGGGTAGAGCGGCTGCCGTGGCGAAGAGTCCATCAGGCGAGGTTATGGCGATGAGGTGGTGTGTTGTATTCCTGACGGTGTACTGGTTGATGGCCGCGGTCGGGGCTGTGCCAGCCCAGAGCGGACGGCAGCGGGAACGCCCGGATGACAAGCCCCGCACCGGTTTTGAACTCGTTTCAACCGACGGCGGTTTCCGCGTCCGTCTGCCGCGCGGCTTCGAGCAGCCCAGGCGTGAGGACAGCGCCAACGGCTCCGTCATTGCATTCACCAGCCTGTCGGCCAATGAAACCCTGTGCAGCGTGGCCGTCAGAACCTTTACCCGCCTGGAACTGAAAGACGCCACGCCGGATCAGGTCATGGATGCGGCGCGGGATGCGTTGCTGCGCCCGTACAAGGGAGCCATCGAGCAGGAAGACCGCTACATCGTTCAGGGCCATCCGGCGCGCGCCGTTTTCTTCGGTGGTATGCGCGATGACAAGGCCATCTTTGGCCGCGTGGACTTCATCTTTGCTGCGCCACGCCTCTACCAACTGGCCGTCATCACAACCTTTCCCATCGAGCTGGACCGGGACGACGTGCAGCGGTTCTTTGAAACCTTCACCCTGCTCGAACCACCGGGGTCAGCCCAGGTGCTGCCGTTCAATCATCAGGCAGCGATCCACAACCACGCGCAGACCGGCCTCCCGCGCCCGCTGGACGCTGGGGTGAACAACCCCAAGCTGGAGCCACAGGGCTTTGGCGCCCTTGTCAATGGCCGCCTCGACAATCGGTGGCACATCTTCCGGGCGCCGGAAAACGTTGACCAAATCCACCTCACCGGGGATGGAAGCCAAATCGGGGTAGCTCGGACGCCCGAAAACCGTGACTTCCATGGGGTTGACCGGGGTGATGTCGTAGCCCCATTCGAGCATGAACCGGCTCACGCCATGACTGGCGCGGTCCGGTTTGGATGACAGCCCGACGACCGCAATCCGGCGGCAGTGTTCCAGAATCCAGGCGATGTCGGCCGCACGCTGAAAATCGGCAACAGAAAAATGGTCAGTCATGGTTCTCCATCGTTGGGAAAACGTTTCACGGCGCGGGAACATCCGCTGGAACGTGAGGCCGCAGTCCGCCGTGAAATGCTACCATAGTGTTTGGTGCCACCCTATGCTGGGGGCTGGATTTGAGGTAATGCCAGCCAGACATCTACCGTGCCGCCGCGCACAAAGGGGTTTCGGATGACCAGGACGACAAACTTTCAGGGATGGATGCTCCTCGTGGGACTGCTGCTGGGGGTGCTCGCCGGTGGGTGGTTCGCCCCGGCCACCGGGCAGATCAGTTGGGGGCGGGGCAAGGAAAGAAAGCCCATGCTGCCCAACCCTTACACCTTCAACGTGCCGCGCGACACACTGCTTGACGCCATCCGGCAGGTGCTCAGTGACCGCGAACTTGTCCTGGATGAAAAGCTGAGCGCCGAAAAGCCCGGACGCCTCGTGACCAAACCGGTCATTTTCACCCGTGGCGCGTTGACTTCCGGCGCCAACCTGGAGTTCATCGCGCGCCGTCCCGGCGGCGGGAACTTCACCTGGGTGCGCGGACGCTATGCCTTGCAGTTGGAAGCCTTGCCGCTTGATCCCCAGCGCACCCAGTTGACGGTCTATGCCCGTATCGAAGGCGAATACCAGACCGAAACCGGCGGCGTCTGGGTTGAATGTCCGTCCAAGGGCGTCAAGGAAAATGAAATCCTTGAAGCCATCATCAAACACCTCAACGGCGAATCCTGATGCTTGTACTCAAAACCCTTGTTAGCCCCGGTTTGCTCATGCCGGCCGCCGAGTGGTGGTTTATTGCCGGCGTGACGCTGGTGGTGTTTTTCGTCCTGCTGGCCCTGGTGCTGTTGTGGGTGGCCTGGCAAAGCCTGCGGGCGACTCCTGACCAACGGGAGGTTGGCGACGACGGCCTGCTCGGATTGGTCTCCGGTGAGACACCCCCGGCGGCGGCCCCGGCGCTTGCTGCTGAAATGTCCGTGGAGGCCCCGCTGCCGGCTCCGCCTGTCCCGACCGCTCCGGCAGAACCACCACCCGCCCTGCGCGCTACCCCGGCGTCAGCGCCGTCGGGAGCCGTGGCCGAAGACATCGCCGCCTACTGGTCAGAATCAGAAAACGCTCCGTCTGCCCCGGCAACGCCCTCGCCGGCGCCTCACGCCGCGCCGGTGCTCCCGGTTGAAATCCGCCCCATGGTCACGAGTGATCAGCCTGTGCACCCACCGGCCCCAGCGCCTGAAGTCGGCCTCCACTCCGAAGCGGCGGCCCTGCCTGACCCGGACGCAGCCACAACGCCCCTGATGCCCGCACCGGTGGCCGGGGCTTCCACCGCTGAACCTTCCTCCACCCCGCCGGGTTTGCTTGCCGATGACATCCGGGCGCAACTCGCCCAGTCAGCCGCGCCACCTCCGGCTCCCCCGAAGACAACGGGTCCACTGGGCGGCCGCCCGACAGGTCCGTTGCCTCCATCGCCCCCGCCGCCGCTGTCTGAGCCGGAAAACGTGCCCCCTGCGCCGCGTGCCGGTTTGACCGAGCGGCTTCCCGTCCAGCGGAAGTCCCTGCGCCCACCGGCAGCGGCACCGAAGGCAACGCCAGACGCGGCAGCCCCCCCGAAGCCGGCACCTGTGACGCCAGCGACCTCGGCCGCGACCACGGCCGTCATTACGGCCGCGGAAACTTTGGCCCTGAGCTGGGAAGCCAGGGATGCCGCCGTCACGGACCAGCCCCGCCCTGATGCTTCTGCTCCGGCGGTGGCACCGCCTGCACCGCCGCTACCGCTGCCCGTGCAGCAGGTGCCGGCCGTACGCCCGCAACCACCGGCCGGGACGTTGCCACCGGCCGGGTCGCCGTCCGCGTCTTCAGTTGCGCCACCGCGCTTTCTGGCCGATGATCGCCCGACCGGGATTCGGCGCGAGGCAGCCTGGCTTGGGGTGAGTCTGGTGGTGTATGCCGTCGTGCTGGGCGGGTTGGTTGTCGTCTTTTTCCCCACCGTGCGCCATTGGCTGCTGCCCCCGGCCTGGGCGGAGCGCGTGGCCGCCATTCCACGCGCCCTGGGGCTTGAGTCGCCGCCTCCGCCGCCGCTTCCGGTCAAGCAGGTGGAAGTGCGCCAGTATGCCAACGCCTATTCTTCCGCGCCGAAGGGAGCCGGTGGAAAAGTCGTCCGTATGGTCACGATTGCCGGTCTCGTCAAAAACATCACCAACGAGACGCTCTATGAACTGCGGGCCGAGATTGAGCTGTATCCCCGTCAGCCGGAAGGCGCACCCCCGGAACGCCGCACCATCTACCTTGTCCCCAACCGGCTTGAACCCCAGCAGGAAGGGCGCTACACCCTGACGGTTGCTGATGCGGAATATCGCCAGTCGTCGCTTAAACGGATCGTGACCGGCGACGGTAAGGACATGAAAGAAGTCCCGGCTGTTTTCATCCAGGGAACGCTTACCCCGTCGGGCGAAGCCGAGACCAAACCGGCAACTGCCACGCCCACTGCGCCGAACCGGCAACGCTGAACCCGCGCACCAGACCCGATGATGGAACTGCTCAAATACCTCCTCGATCTCGTCCTGCACCTCGACAAACACCTCAACGCCCTGGGCGGTCAGCTTGGCGGTTGGTTGTACGTCCTGTTGTTTCTGGTGATTTTCTGCGAAACCGGCCTCGTGGTGACGCCCTTTCTGCCCGGCGATTCGTTACTGTTTGCCATCGGCGCCCTGGCCGCGACACCCGGCAGCGTGCTCGATGTTCACCTCGTGGTGGTGGCCCTGAGTGTCGCCGCCGTGCTGGGGGATACGGTCAACTACTGGATTGGCAAACGGGTTGGGCCGGCCGTTTTCCGCAGCGACACGTCACGCCTTTTTGACCGGCGGCATCTTGACCGTACGGCGCGCTTCTATGCCAAATACGGCGGGAAGACCATCATCATCGCCCGTTTCGTCCCCATCGTACGGACGTTTGCCCCCTTCGTCGCCGGCATTGGCGCCATGCACTATCCGCGGTTTCTCATCTACAACGTCATCGGCGGTGTGTTGTGGATTGCCTCGCTGACCTACGCTGGCTATGCCTTTGGCAACATCCCGTTCGTCAGGAAGAACTTTTCACTCGTCATTCTGGGGATTATCGTCGTATCGGTGCTGCCGGCTGTCATTGAAGTGCTGCGCGAGCGATGGAGACCGCGCCCGGCAGCCGAAGCCCCCCCGACGACCACCCCGCTGGCTTCTTCTGAAAGAGTACCGTGAGTGTCTCAACCCCTTTCGTTGTTTTTCACCATCGGCGACGTTCCTGGCTGTTTGGTGTCGCCGGTTTCCTCTGGCTCATCGTGGGTGCCGCTTGTGGCGGCAAAGCGCCGGATACACCAGCTTCAACTCCTGCATCCCAACCGGCTGCGCCGACGGCTTCCGGTGAGAAGAAACCGCGTGTGGCGCTTCTGAGTCCCGGCCCCATCAGCGATGACGGGTGGAATGCCTTTGGGTACGACGCCCTCAAGATCATCGAGAAAGAGCTGGGTTGTGAAGTGCGCCAGCAGCAGGTCAATGACAGTCCAGCCGACCGCGAGCAGGGCTTCCGGGCCTTTGCCCAGGAAGGCTTTGACGTGGTGATCGGCCACGGCGGCGAGTTCACCGATCAGGCTCTGGCTGTGGCTAAAGACTTCCCACAGACGACCTTCGTGGTGACGGCCGGCGACAAAGCCGCGCCGAACGTCGTGAGCGTCGTGTTCGACACCGGACAGGCTTCCTATCTGGCCGGAGCCATTGCCGCAATGATGTCCAAAACGGGCCGCGCCGGGGCCATCGGCGGACAGAACATTCCGGCTTCGGCGCGCAACCTCTATGCCTTCCGCAATGGAGCGCGGGCCATCAACCCAAAGATGGACGTGATGATCGCCTTCATCGGAAGCTGGACGGATACTGCCGCCGCGCGCCAGCAGGCGTTGGCGATGATTGACAAAGGGGCGGATTTTCTCATTCACGACTGCGATGCCGCCGCGGCCGGCGTCTTTCAGGCCGTCAAGGAGCGCAACATCCGCGCCTTTGGGATGCAGAAAGACCAGTCCCATCTGGCCCCTGAGCACATCGTGGGAAGCCCAACCAGCAATCCGCAGGGGCTGGCCGAAATCGTCCGCCGCATCCTGCAAAAGGAACAGAAGGGTGAAGTCGTCCATCTGGGCATTCGGGACAACGCCGTTGGCTTTGCCATCAAGAAAGGCTTCATTCCAAAGGAGATTGAAGGCAGGCTCAACGGTCTGACCCTGGCGATTCAGAAAGGCGAGATTGACGTTTTCAAGGAGCAGCCGTAGCCGTTGGCCGCCTTTGCGCTTCACGACATCTCCAAGCGGTACGGAACCGTGCCGGCGCTGGATGGGGTTTCCCTGACGCTCCGGCCAGGACAGATTCACGGCATTCTGGGCGAAAACGGCGCTGGAAAATCCACGCTTCTGAACATCCTGTTCGGGGCGGTTCAGCCGGACCGGGGGCGGATTGAGCGGGATGGCCGTCCGCTCCGGCTGACTTCGCCCCGGCTGGCGATTGCCGCCGGGATTGGTCTGGTGCACCAGCACTTCCACCTGGTTGACAGCTTTACGGTGCGTGAAAACGTCCTGCTCGGTGAACGGACGCCGGACCGTCCGCGCCTGGACCGGTTGGCAGCACGGCTGGGGCTGTGGGAGGTGCTTGATGTCGCCGTCGGCGGGCTGCCGGTGGGCGTGCGGCAGCGCGTCGAAATTCTCAAGGCGCTCTATCGCCAGGCCACACTGTTGCTGCTCGATGAACCGACGGCCGTCCTGACGCCGCCGGAAGTGGAGACGCTGTTTGACCTGCTGCGCGAGTTGCGCGCGGCCGGCGCTGGCGTCGTTTTCATTACCCACAAGCTCCGTGAGGCGCTGGAGCTGTGCGATACCATCACCGTGCTGCGGCAGGGGCGGGTAGTGGCCGAATATCCGGCATCCCAGGTGACAGCCGATGTGCTGGCAGCCGCCATGGTGGGCGAGCACCTGGCTTCAGCCGCCCTGGGTCATAGCGCCACAGCGCCACCGGCAGAAACGGTGCGCTTGCGCGTCGAAAACCTGACCGTACCGGCTGACGGCAGCCGGACAGCCCTGCACCGGATTTCGTTCGAGGTACGGGAGGGCGAAATCTTCGGCATCGCGGGTGTGGATGGCAATGGGCAGACCGAGCTTGCCGAAGCCCTGGTAGGTTTGCGCCCGATGCAGGGAAACCTGTGGCTGGATGGTCGTCCGCTACCGGCCGGACGCCGGGCGCGCCTGGCGGCCGGGTTGCGGTACATCCCGCCTGACCGGCGGCAGGCTGGTCTGGCGCTTGAGCTGTCGGTGGCCGAAAACGTCATTCTGGGAGACGAACTCGCACCGGACTGGCGCCGGTGGGGCGTGCTGCTCGACCGAGCCGCCCTGCGGCAGTATGCCGGGACGCTCATCCGTGACTTCGACATCCGCACCCCACATGCCGACGCTCCGGCGGGGGCACTTTCCGGCGGCAACCAGCAGAAGCTGCTTGTGGCGCGGGAGCTGGCTCCGCAGCCACGGGTTCTGGTGGCCGTCAATCCCACCTGGGGGGTTGACGTGGCCTCGGTGGCCACGATTCACCGGGCCCTGCGCGGGGCCTGCCGGCAGGGGCTGGGGCTGGTTCTGATGTCGAACGAACTCGATGAAATTCAGGCGCTCTGTCAGCGGTTTGCCGTGCTTTACCGAGGGCGGTTGTCAACCTCTTTGACATTTGACATCCCACCGGCTGATCTGGGCCGGCTCATGGCCGGCGACGGTCCGACTTGGGAACGCTATGGCCGCCGGGATTGAGAAGTGGCATCCGGTGGGGCGGACGGTTCTGGCGCTGCTGGCGGCTCTGGCCGCCGGGATGCTTGTGCTGCGGGTGGCCGGCTACGCGCCGTTGCCGGCCCTGCAGGTGATGTTCCAGTCGGCGTTCGGGAGTCCGTTTGCCGTGGCCGATACGCTGGTCAAAGCCACACCGCTGGCTCTGTGCGGGCTGGGGGTCGCACTGTCCTTTCGGGGCGGGCAGTTCAACATTGGTGCCGAGGGGCAGATGTTGCTCGGTGCGTTGGCAGCAGTGTTTCTGGGCGTGCGGTTGGAAACGCCGTGGGCGGTCGGACTGGTGCTGGCAGCCTCCATCCTGGCCGGAAGCGCGTGGGCGCTCGTGGCGGCCTGGCTCAAGACCACGCGCGGCGTCAATGAAGTCATTTCAACGCTGATGCTCAACTTCATCGCCTTCTGGCTGGTGAGTTGGTTGGTTCACGGGCCGCTCCAGGAAGCCTCGAAAGGGTATCCGCAGACAGAGTTGGTGTCCGAAGCCCTGTGGCTGACGCGCTGGTTGCCCCCGACCCGTCTGCACAGCGGTACGCTGTGGGCGCTGGTTTTGGCCGTGGTCGGTTATGTCTGGCTTTTTTACACTCCAACCGGCTTGCGCTTGCAGGTGGCCGGAAGCAGCCCGGTGGCCGCTGCGACGGCAGGCATTGCGCTGCACCGGATGACCTGGCTGGCGTTGGCTGTGGGCGGCGGGTGCGCCGGGTTGGCCGGCGGGGTGGAAGTGCTCGGCGTCAGTCACCGTCTCTATGAACAGTTTTCGCCGGGGTATGGCTACATGGCCGTAGCTGTGGCCCTGCTGGCCCGCCAGCATCCGCTGGGGGTGATTCCGGCTGCTGTGGCCTTTGGGGCGCTGGAAGTCGGCGCTGCTGGTTTGCAACGGGCCGTTGGGGTGTCGGCCGGGTTGGCCGGCGTCATCGAGGCATTGGTCATGCTGGCCGTCATTCTCGCCGGACGGCGTGACGTTGCCGCCTAGCGTCTTCAGTGGAGCTGGACTGTGCCGGGACATCGCTTCTATGCACCGTCAGAAAACTTTACGGCGACTTCCGTCCAGTTGCCGGAGGATGAAGCGCACCATGCCGTCCATGTTCTGCGCATCAGAGTGGGCGAGGTGGTGACGGTCTTTGATGGGCAGGGGCAGGTGTTTCAGGCGACAGTGACCGAGGCTTCAAAGCGTGGCGTACGGCTGGTGCTGGATGCGCCACTACCAACGCTTGGCGAATCCCCGCTTGATCTGACCTTGGGGGTGGCGCTGCTCAAGGCGGACAAGTTTGAGTGGGTCATCCAAAAGGCGGTTGAACTTGGCGTCACCCGTATTGTTCCGCTGGTGACGCGCCATGTTGAACCGGGTTTGATTCGTGGCGCTTCAGAAAAACTTGAGCGTTGGTCACGCATCAGTCGTGAAGCCACAAAGCAGTGCGGACGGGGCTACCTGACGCCCGTTCTGCCGCCGCAGCCGGTTGCGGAGGTGCTTTCGTTGGGAGGTGTCAAATTCTTTTTCACCGAACGGCAGGGAAATGGCTGGGCCGCTATCGTCAGCCGGTTTCCGGGTCATCTGCCAACGGTTGTGGCCCTGGTGGGCCCGGAAGGTGGCTGGAGCGAAGCCGAGCGCCAACTGGCCGCAGCGCAGGGGGCGCATGGCGTCACGCTGGGGCCGCGCATCCTGCGGGCTGAAACGGCTGCTATACTGGCCGTGGGCCTGCTTCAGGCAACCTTCGGTGATTTCACAGGTCAGCCGCTATGACAGACTCCACAAGGCTTGACATCGCCGTGTTTGGCCAGTGTCGGGCGCTGATTGGTCAGCCTACGGCGTCGGTACAGGTCCGCGTACCCACGACAGCCGCCGCAGTCCTCGCTGCGGTCTGCCGGCAGTATCCGCAGCTTGCGCCGTTTGAGGGCAGTTTGCTCGTCGCCGTCAATGAGGAGTATGCGCGGCCCGACACTCCCATTCGCGCCGGGGATGACGTGGCCGTTTTCCCACCTATTGCCGGAGGTTGAAAGCCGGGATGATCGAACATCTGGACAGCGGCGATCTCGTCGGAATTGTGACGGAACCCATCGAAACCCAGGCGGTCGTCCGGCAGTTGGTGCGCGAATGTGCTGGCGCGGTGGTGACGTTTGAAGGCGTTGTGCGGGACAACCTGCACGGACGGCGGACGCGCCACCTTGACTATGAAGCCTACATCCCGATGGCGGTGAAGATGCTGCGCTGGGTGGCGGCGGAAGCGCATGTCAAGTTTCCTGACATTGACCGTGTGGCACTCATCCACCGCATCGGGCGACTGCATGTTTCGGAGACGAGCGTGCTGGTGGTGGTGACCGCTGCGCACCGGGCCGTGGCGTTTGACGCCTGCCGTTTTGGTATTGATCGCATCAAGGCTACCGTGCCCATCTGGAAGCACGAACACTTTGAGGATGGCGACGTGTGGGTGGAAGGCGTCCGCCCATCGCTGCCGTAGGCGTCAGCCGCCCCACTCGCCAGTACGGGCAGTTCCCGGAACTGCCCCTACCACTCGCCACTCCTAACCCCGGACAGCCATGTGCTCCATGTAGAAGGCAATGCGGGCGGCAACCGGACGGCCGTCGGCCCGGGTCGCCGGGCGGAACGTCATGCCGCGCAGGGCCTGATTGACGGCCGCCACCAGTGACGCATCGGCTTCGGGTTCAACGACATCCACGCAGCGGGCTTCGCCGGAAGGGGAGATTTCGGCAATGACGAGCATGCCCTCCGGTTGGCCGGCCAGACGGACCGGCAGAGTGTCAAATCCCTTGCCACTGGTGAGGTAGGGGCGCGTGGCGGTTGGGGTGAGGCCGCCAATGAAGCGGTGGTTGGCGTCGTGGGGGACATACACGAGGGCGTAGTCCGGTTCAGCCATGAGGTCGTGGAGCGGCTGCCAGACCCGGATGGACAGGCTGCTGAACAGAAACGTGGCCACGGCCAGCCCCAGTCCGTAGCCGACGAGCCTGGGGTGTTCGGTCAGCCACTGCGGCCACATGCCCGGCTGCCGGCGGCGGGCGGCTTCCAGGTCAAGCGCCGTCACCATGCGCCGGTGAAGGCGCGCCGGGGGCGTCACTTCGGGCAAGGCAGACAGAAGGGTATCGAGATCGGTGGGTGTATCGTTCGTCATGTGCTTGCCGTTTTCCTTCAAGCTGGAAGGTTGAGCGCCGCGCGGAGCATGGCGCGGCCCCGGGCGATGCGTGATTTGACCGTGCCGACGGAGATTTCCAACGCTGCGGCAATGTCTTCGTAGCTCATGCCACGGATGTCCCGCATGACCACCGCCACCCGGAAGTCAAACTTGAGCCGGGCCAACGCCGCCAGCACCTGCGCCTGACGCTCCCGCCACAGGGCCTGCTGTTCCGGGTCGGCATTGGGGGCAACAAGGGTTTCAGACAGTGACGGCGTCGAAGCTTCGGTTTCGGCATCGAGCGAAACCGTGGCTGTCTGTCGCCGGGCCCGCCACCACCGGCGATGGTTGGCAGCGCGGCGGATGGCAATCCGATAAAGCCAGGTGCGGATGTCGCAGTCTCCGCGAAAGCTGCCAGCGCCGCGATAGGCGCTGAGGAAGGTTTCCTGCAGGACATCGGCCGCGTCATCGGGGTTGCCCAGCACCCGCAGGAGCAGGTTGTAAAGGGGCTTCTGGTGCGCCGTCACCAGCACTTCAAACGCGGCGTGTGAGCCGGCGCGAATTCCATCCAGCAACTCACCTTCCGCCGTGGAAAGCGGCCGGGCGGTTTCCGATGACCCTGTGGCCACCGTGTCTGCTGGCAGTGAAAGTGGGAGCGGAAGTTCGGAAGCCGATGACATGGAAGCGCTCCAAATGAAGTGCTGGCCGCCAGCCTTGGGTGCAATGCAATGGCGTTGACACCTTTGGGCGCAAAAGGTTCCCGAAAATTGCCAGCGCCGGCGCTGGCGTCACCCTTCGGCACTGTCAGCTTACACATCGGCTGTGTGGGGGCTGGACGCCGGAGACCGGGCGAGGGCTGGTGTCAGTTGGTCTTACAGTGCTCCCAAGTCTTGTCTTTTCAAGAATTTGGCTTGTTCATGCGAAGCTTCCGCAGGTCTGGTACGCCACTTGCCTAAACCCAGGGGCAGAAACGTCATCACCCACCGCGAGGCTGTACTTCCCGTGATTGCGCTGTTTCGCCGTACCTTCCTCATCCTGCTTGTCCTGCTGGCTGTTCTGAGCGTGGATGCCCTGGCGCAGACCGGTTCCGGTTCTGTCCTTCCAACCGGAACGGTGAAGAAGACTTCCGGGAAAGTCTCCGGCAAGAAAACGGTACGGAAAAAGGTCCGCCGCCGGATGATGCGCAACGGTGGGCGGAAAGCCGTACGAAAGGCCACCTTCGGTTCACAGCCGGTTGCCCGAATCCGGTCCGGCAAAACCCCGGTGAGCTTTGCCGTGGCAACGCCGAAAGCCACAACCGCCCCGGCTGTGGTTCACCTCGCCGGCGAAGCGCCAACAGCGACAACCGAGCATGTGCAGTATGCGTTTGCCGGCTATGTGGCGACGGCAGACGGCACACCGGCCCGGATGTGGCGCAGCCGTGAGTACACGGTACATTCTCCCTATGCCTACCTTGGGCGTATGAAGTTCGGCGAAACCTGGGAGCACGTGTGGGTGGAAACCACCGGAAACCTGCTGGCCAGCGCCGTCACGGAAGCTTCGGCCGAACCGATGCCTGACATTGCCCGGATGATGGAGCGTTTTCCCGACGGTGGGTTGGGGGTGGTTGTTGCCGGGTGGGATGACTTTGCCCCGCCAGCCGAGCCGTCCGTCGAAGTCGTCGAGTTTGGCGATCATCAGCCCGGCGTAACGCGCTAAGCAAGGCGAAACGGATTCAAGAAAAACTTTTCATTTTGAACGTAGCCGGCCACGGGTGCGAAGGTGTAATGTAGCGCCGCATTCGGAAATCCTGCTCCGGCCGTTCAAGACCATGCTCCCACACGTTTGCCATCTGCACTGGGCCCGGCTGCTCGGCTGGGTCCGTTGGGTTTTGCCTGCCCTGTGGTTGGTCATTGCCGGTGGAGGGCTTCCGGCGGCGGCCCAGTCGGGTGTTGTTCTGCCCGGTGATGAAGCCAGGCCCGATCCCACCCGCATCGCCTTGGATGACATGCGGGTGGACATCCGCGTTGACCAGCAGTTCGCACGGGTACGCATTGTCCAGATTTATGCCAACCGGACAAGTCAGCCGTTGGAAGGGAAGTACATCTTCCGGCTGCCGACGAGTGGCGCCATTGCCGATTTTGCTGTTTGGGATGGCGACGTACGGATTCCGGGCGTGATGCTCGAACTGCCGCGTGCCCAGGAAGTTTACGCCGAACTCAAACGGCAGGCCATTGACCCGGGGCTGGTCACCCAGGAAGACGAAGCCGGCGGGGCCACGGCCTTTACCGTCCGCCTCGTGCCCATTCCGGCTTACGGCACCAAGCGCGTTGAGCTGGAATATGTCGAGGCCGTGCCGGTTGCCGGGTTGCGGTCGTTCTTTTCGCTGCCCTTCAAACCTTCCCAGTACGGCCAGCAGGTAGTCGGCAGCCTGTCCATTCGTGTGGACATCACCAGCGGTTTCCCACTGGTGGGATTCCGGCAGCGCGATACGGCTTACCCGCTTCAGGTCACGCCGATGGGCGTCAACCGTGTGGTGGCCGAATATCAGGGCGCAGGCGTGGCGCTGACCCAGGACCTGGCCTTTGACTACGGACTCGATGTGTCCCGCACCAGTGCGAGTCTGATTGCGTATCGTTCGCCGGAGCCACTGCTGGCCTATGACCTGCGTGATCCCAATCGGACGAAGCCGGATGAGGATGGCTACTTTGAAGTGTCGGCCCTGTTCAACGAGCGGGGGCAACCGGTCAGTGACTTCGGGCGCACGCCAGCGCCGCCACGGTCGGTCGTGTTGATGCTGGATACGTCGCTTTCGATGAACTTTGAAAAGCTCGACCGGGCGTATGAAGCCTGTAGTCTCTTTTTGAAGTCGCTGCGCCCCGAAGACCGCTTCAATCTCGTGCTGTTCAACGACGACGTACAGGCCTTTTCCGAGACACCCCAGACCGGAACGGCAGAAAACACGGCGCGGGCGCTGGATTTCATCCGGCGCAGTTACCTGAGCGGTGGGACGGACTTTGCCAAAGCGCTCCAGCGCGGACTGGCGCTGGCGAAGGCTCTGCCGGGGGATGAGCGCACCCTCATCCTGATTACAGACGGCAATCCGACACTGACGACCACGCGCGGCAACCGGCTCATCCGGGACTTTGCCGAAGCCAATGCCAAGGGGGGCGCGCCGGTGCGGGTTTTTGCCTTTGGCGTGGGCGCGGACGCCAACCGGGAATTTCTCAGTGAACTGGCGCGGGTCAGCCGGGGCGTCAGTGAGTTCGGGCGTGAAACGGACGATCTGACCTTCCGGCTGGATGCCTTCTTTGCCAAGGTCGGGCAGCGCCCGGTTGAGGGTCTCAAGCTGCGCCTGAGTGACCCGGACAACGCTTATGCTGTGTACCCTGCTGAGGAAACAACCGGTTACGACGGCTCGCGGGTCAGCTTCATAGGGCGCTATCGGCGGCCGGTGGCGCAGGTGGAATGTACGGTCAGCGGCACCCAGGCCGGCCGGTCAGTCATGGCGACGGCAACCGGGGCCTTGCCGGAACGCGATGCCACACACAGCCACTTGCCCCGGCTGTGGGCGCAGGAACGTATCAGCGCCCTGCTGCGCCGGATGGCGCTCGATGGCGAAGACGAGGCACTCGTTGCCGAGGTCATTGCGCTCTCGAAGAAGTACAACATCGTCACACCGTACACGGCTTTTCTGGCCGCGCCACGGGCTTTGCTGCGCCCACGGGTCATCAAGCCGGGTGATCCGGTGCTGCGCGTACGGACAGACGCTTCGATTCGCTCGGTGGTCGCCGTCTTTCCCTTTGGCTTGGTCAAACCGCTGACCTATCTCGCTTCAGAAGATGTGTGGGAAACCCGTTTTCTTGCCCCGAAGACGATGCAGGATGGGCGTTACCGCTGTCGGCTGGTGCTGACCGATGCCCGCGGACAGGTCTTCCAGGAGGAAAAAGGTTTTACGATTGACAGCCGTCCGCCGCAGTTGCAGGTGACGACCAAGCCGACGCCGGCCCGCGCCGGTGAGGACATCGAGGTTCTGGTGGCGGCCGATGCCGATACCCGGCGCATTGCCGCGCGGTTGGCCGGTGGGTTGCCCGTACCGGTCAGGTGGGACGCCCAGCGCAAGACAAACGTCGGGGTGTTACGGCTGCCGCCGGGGCTGCCTGCTGGGCGGTACGTCCTGCTCGTGACGGCGGAAGACTTTGCCCACAATGTCGCCAGCCGGGAAGTCCCACTCGATGTCATGGGCAACTAGCCCAATCCGTTTGTAAGGCCAGGCGGGACGTTCACGCCGGGCGAACCCGCAGGCCTTACTGGACGAATGCGCCGCCGTCCACGGTGAGGCCGACGCCATTGATGAAGGATGCGCCTTCGGAAGCGAGCCACAGGATGGCGTTGGCGACTTCTTCCGGTTTGCCGGCCCGGCCCATGGGGTGGGCGCGGAGGTACTTGGCCAGCAGTTCAGGTGGAATGTGCTCGCCAGTCGTCATGGGCGTTTCAATGATGGACGGGCACACGGCATTGATGCGGATGTTGGACTTGGCATACTCCAGCGCCGCCGTCTTGGTCAGACCGAGTACGGCATGCTTGCTGGTGGCATAGGGGGCAAAGCCCGAAAAGCCCACGAGTCCCGCCAGTGAAGCGACATTGACGATCCGCCCGCCACCCTGTTTGAGCATCTGGCGGATTTCATACTTCATACACAAAAAGACACCGCGCAGGTTGACGTTCAGCACCTGGTCGAAGCGGTCTTCGTCGGTGTCGTGCAGCGGGGCCGGTGCGCCCAGAATGCCGGCATTGTTGACGGCAACATCCAGGCTGCCGAAGGCGTGTACGGCGGTTTTGACCAGATCGGCGACGGCGTTGGCATCGGTGACATCCACGACGGCAGACATGGCCTGCCCGCCGGCGGCTTCAATCCGGGACACCGTTTCGGCGCTGCCTTCGGCCTGCCGGTCAGCCACAAGCACCTTAGCGCCAGCCGCCGCAAAAGCCAGGGCCGTGGCCCGCCCGATGCCGGATGCCCCGCCTGTAACGAGAACAGAGGTGTTGTAAAATGTCTGCATCATCGTGGGAGATTGGTCTGGAGGTGGATAACCGCAGGTTGATTTTCAGAAGCTTGTGATTCGGCAATGACCCGGCAAAACGGGCGAACCTTTTGGTGTCTTCCGGCGTCCTGAAAAGATGCCGGCGTTTCTGCGCAGGGCAGGTTCTAACCAGCACCCACGGTCAGCACCTATGGGTGGTGGGCTTCCAGGTTGTTGATGAAAGGGGGAATCCGCCATGCAAGTCAAGTCGCTGACATTCACATTTCCGCAACTGCCTGAGATCACGTGGCCGAAGGAAGCCTTCCAGCGTGCCATCGAGTTTATTGAAAACACTTATCACCGTATTTTTGGGTGCTGGCACACCGATATGAGCCGCCCCTTCACGATTGACCAACAGACTTACCGGATGTGTCTCAACTGTGGCGCACACCGGGCCTTCGACACCCAGCAGTGGAAGATGGTTGGACCCTACTACGTCCAGCGTCCTTCCACCAAAGCCATCTACCGTCCGACGTTGGCACCGGTCAGATCGCCAGCCGTGACAACAGTCGATCAGCTACCTGCCGGTCGCCGTCATCTGCGGCGCGCGGCCTGAAACAACAGCTTGCCGCCACCAGGTGGCAAACCACTGAGCACCGACCTAACCGGTCGGTGCTTTTTGCTTGGTGGGCTTTTGCCTGAGCGTTGGCTTTTGGGTGGCGTTTGGGGCCGGCCGTTTGATTGGGCTATCGTTTTGACGTGCGGCCCCGGCTGCCTGCCAGGCCCGGCTGCCTGCCAGGGAAGTGCCGGGGGGAAACTTCATAGCCGGGTACAGGCTGTCATGTTCATTTGTCAGAAAGTGTGTCGGGGTGGGTGGTGGCTGTGGGTCGGGGTGTGTTGGTTTGCCTTGGGGACAACGCCTGTACTCGCCTGGAACCAGGCCGGGCATGCCACTGTCGCTGCAATTGCTTATGGACAGTTGCAGCCCCGCGCCCGGGTGCGGGTGGCGGCGATTCTCAGGCAACACCCGGAATATGCCGAGTGGACGCGGGACGTACCGCCCGAACAGTCCTCCTTCATTGCCTTCCTGAGTGCTTCCTACTGGGTGGATGACATCAAATTTGACCGGCGGCAGGGCTTTTCCGACCGTGAGCCGCCGCCGAGCACCCATCCGGCATACCCGGACATGCGGGTTCACGGGACTTGGCACTATGTCAACCGTCCGCTGGCAGCGCCGGGTGTCGCCATTCCGCCCGACTTTCAGATCGTCGCCCCGGATGGCGGCGCACTGGGGAAAATCGTCGAAATCGAAGACATCCTGCGGCATAGCCCCCCTGACAGCCCCCGGCAAGCCTACTATCTGGCCTGGCTGATTCACCTGGTGGGGGATGTCCATCAGCCACTCCATACGGTGGCGCGTTGCTCAAAAAACAATCCCCAGGGAGACCAGGGGGGCAACCTGTTCATCGTGCGTCCCACGGCCGGGACGCCGCTGGATGGGCCGCGCAAGCCCAACCTGCATGCGTTCTGGGACAATGCCGCCCTCGACACCTTTTCCCTCCCGGCAATCCAGGCACTGGCGCAGGAACTCAGCCGGAAGCGTCCGTCACGGCAGCGGATCGCTGCGCCGCCGGTCCGCTGGCTGGATGAAAGTACCCAACTGGCGCGGGACCTTGTCTATCAAGCCGGACAGGACAACACCCCGGAGCCGCCGGTGCTTTCCCACGCCTACAAGGCCAGAGCGCACGCTGCGGCCCGGGAACGGGTACGCCTGGCCGGTTTTCGGCTGGCGGCTCGGCTCAACCAGCTCTATGACCGTCCCTGACGTCCTGCCCCCGCTGCCGCCGCCGCGCAAGCGGTTCGGTCAGCATTTTCTGCGTGACAGACACCTTCTGGCCCGCATCGTCGCGGCAGCGGAAGTCGGCCCGGATGACCTGGTGGTGGAAATCGGACCCGGACGCGGGGCCCTGACGGAAGTGCTGCTGGAGCGGGCGGCTGGCGTCATCGCCTTTGAACTTGATCGCGATCTGGCGGCCTGGCTGTCTGTGCGGTTTGCCGACCGGCGCTGGCGTCTGCACGTCGGCGATGTTCTGGAGGCTGACCTGGCGGACTGTGTGGCCGAAGCCGGTGCAGCGTGGGGTCTCACTTCAGCACCCGTCAAGGTCGTGGCCAATGTGCCTTACAACCTTTCAACGCCAATCGTGGAGAAGCTGCTGGCCGCGCGTCACCTCTGGACGGACATCGTGCTCATGCTCCAGCGGGAAGTCGTGTGGCGGCTGGCGGCTGCGCCTGGCACAAAAGACTATGGTTATTTTTCCGTCGTGGTGCAGGCGGCCTGTGAAGTGACGCGGTTGTTTGACGTTCCGCCGGGCGCTTTTCACCCGCCGCCAAAGGTGATGTCGTCGGTTGTCCGCCTGACGCCACGCCCGGTGGCCATCGTGCCGCCGGAGTTGATGCCGTATTTCTGCCGGGTCGTCAGTGTCGCCTTTGAGCAGCGGCGCAAAATGCTGGGTGGAAGTTTGATGCGGCTTGGTCTCTCACGTGCGGACTTGCTGGAAGGGCTTGCCCGGGCCGGCATTGCGCCGGAGAGACGCCCGGAAACGCTTTCTGTCGAAGCATTCGTGCGTATGGCGCAGGGGTTGGCGGCAAGGCTGCCGCCTGCCAGCACATCGCAGGAGGGGGCTTGACGGCAGGACGCGGCTTGGATAATTTGCACGTTGCGAGCCAACTTTGTGTTGGTTCGGACTTGTGGGGGTATAGCTCAGCTGGGAGAGCGCTGCAATGGCATTGCAGAGGTCAGCGGTTCGAACCCGCTTACCTCCACCATCAAGAGAGGCAAGTGAGTTGATTGCTCACTTGCCTTTTTTCGTGCCCGAATCTTTGCTGCATCAAAGCGGTTCGGTCCAAAACCATTTCTGGTTGTGGACGGACATGCAGTAGTTTCACGCCGGGCCGCGCGGCCCTGGAGAACATCCATGTGGCGCGGCATCATTTTCTCAGCGTGACGGACTGGGTTGTTATCTCACCATGCCCTATGAAGACCTGCGCGAGTTTATCCGGGATTTGGAGCAGGCCGGGGAACTCAAGCGCATCAAAACACCAGTGTCCTGCCACCTCGAAATTACCGAAATCACGGACCGCATATCGAAGGCCGGTGGGCCGGCGCTGCTGTTCGAGAACGTCGAGGAGTCACCCATTCCGGTGCTCATCAATGCCTTGGGCAGCCGGCGGCGGATGCTTATGGCTTTGGGAGTCGAGAGCTACGCCGACATTGCCGGACGCCTCAACGAGATTCTGGATTTCAAATCGCCACAGGGCATTCTGGAAAAGGTCAAGCTGTTGCCGAAGTTTGCTGAACTGGGGGCGGTTTTTCCAAAACGGGTGAAGCGTGGGCCATGTCAGGAAATCGTGTTGCAGGAAGGCGAGTTCGACCTGCGCCGCCTGCCCGTGCTCCAGTGCTGGCCCGAAGACGGCGGCCGCTTCATCACCTTCCCGCTGGTCTTTACAGCCCACCCCGTCACAGGACGGCGCAACGTCGGGATGTACCGCATGCAACTGTACGACGCCTGTACGACCGGCATGCACTGGCAGATCCACAAACATGGCGCTTCGCACTGGCGCACGGCGCTGGAACGGGGTGAACGCATGCCCGTGGCTGTGGCCATTGGCGGCGACCCCATTCTGACCTTTGCTGCCATTTTCCCGTTGCCGGATGACGTGGATGAAATGCTGCTGGCCGGTTTCCTGCGCGGAAAGCCGGTGCCGATGGTCAAGTGCCTGACAAATGATCTGGAAGTCCCGGCCACGGCGGAAATCGTTCTGGAAGGCTACGTTGACCCGCAGGAACTCCGTACCGAAGGTCCCTTTGGCGATCACACTGGCTTTTACACGGAGGCGGACAACTATCCGGTCTTTCACGTCACCTGTGTCACCCACCGCCGCAGTCCGATTTACCAGACGACGATTGTCGGACGGCCGCCGATGGAAGACTGCTGGATGGGGGAAGCCGTCGGCGAGATTGCCAAGCCGGTGCTGCGTCGGCAGTTCCCGGAAATCGTGGACATGCACCTGCCCTTTGAGGGCGTGTTTCACAACCTGGCAATTGTTTCCATCAGGAAGGCCTATCCGGGGCACGCCCGCAAAATCATGAATGCCCTGTGGGGAACCGGGCAGCTTATGTTTACGAAGGTTGTCATCGTGGTGGACGACGATGTGCCCGTTCAGGACCCAGGCTATGTGGCCTGGTACGTCCTCAACAACATTGACCCGGAGCGCGACATTCAGTTCACTCTCGGCCCGGTGGACGCCCTCGACCATGCTTCCCGGTTGCCGGCCTACGGCTCGAAGATGGGCATTGACGCCACACGCAAGTGGCCGAGTGAGGGCTTTTCCCGCCCCTGGCCGCGGGAAAACCGTATGACGGCCGAGATTCAGCGCAAGGTGGATGAAAAATGGCGCACGCTTTTTGGGAAGTAGCCCGGCGTCCGGTGCCGTGGCTGCTTGCCGTTCTGGTGAGTTGCCTGACAACTTGGGCGGCTCCGGCCGATGACCCGCTGGATGTTCTCGACTACCAGATTGATGCCGAGATCATTCCCGCCACGCAAACCTTTGTCGCCCGCGCCAAAGTCAGGATGGATGCCCGGCGACCTGTGCAGTCGGTCGTGTTTGAATTCAATGGGGCGCTGGAAGTCCGGCGCGTTCTGGATGAGAACCTTCAGCCGCTTCAGTTTACCCAGGACCGGCTCCGCGATCTCGATCTGCGGATTGCACTGCCACGGGCGACCACGCCCGGTACACCCTTCGTCGTCATTGTCGAGTATGCCGGGCAGCTTCTGTCGGCCGAAGGTGGCGTGCTGACCAACAAGCGCCTGGCCTACGTTGGTCAGGACGGTGGGAGTTATCTGCTCTACGGCGGACGCTGGTTCCCCTTCCACGGCTATGCGGCCGATACGGCAACCTTTACGCTGAACCTGACCGTTCCCGATGGATTGACGGTAGTGGGTTACGGATTTCAGGCGAAACAGCCGGTGACAGGGCCGGGAGTGCCGTCCCTGGAACCGGAGCGGCGTCCCGCTCCGGCGCCGGCCACGCCGCGTCCGTCCCCGCGCCCATCACCGCGGCCGCGCCCACGGCGGCCGTCAAATGCCTTTTTGCCGTCCCTTCCGGTTGCCATGCGCGGAGCCGATGTGCCACAAGCCGCACCGACATTGCCCGCCGGGACGGGGCCGCGCACCCGCTGGTCGTTTGCTTCGGCCAAAAGTGTCCTGTTCGGGAATCTGGCCGTCGGTCGCTACCAGGTGCAGACCCGGCAGCAGGGAGAGACGGAAATCCGGGTGTATGTCCGTCCCGGTAATGAAGCCCGCGCCGCCGAGTATGCCGACATCGCTGTGCAGGCGCTTGAGCGTTACGAACGGAGCTTCGGCCCCTATGCTTTCGGGCCTACACTGGCGATGGCGGAAATTGACGACGAAAGTCTGGAGAGTTCCACCAGCGCCGGCGTGACCCTGCTCGCTTCGCGGCTGTTTCGGACCCGTGAGCTGCCCCGTGAACTGCTCTGCCGCGAAGTGGCGTTCCAGTGGTGGGGGCAGGGCGTCGTGCTCAAATCGTTTGATGATGTCTGGCTTTCCCAGGGATTGGCCACCTACGCCTACCTGCTGGTTGAGGAAGCCCGGCGCAACGATGCGGAATTCCGTGAACTGGTCCGCGATGTTCTGGAACGGGCGCTGGCGTTTGAATCACAGTCGTCGCTGCGGCGCGCTCCGGCGGAACTCGATGACCAATCGGCGGCTTACCGCTCGATTATGTTTTACAAGGGGGCGTTCGTCTTTCGGATGCTGCGCGTCCTGTTGGGTGATGAAACGTTCTTCCGGTTACTGGCAACCTGTTACACCCAGTATCTCGGCCGGAACATCAGCCTGAGCGATTTTGAAAACCTTGCCACGCAGACGGCCGGGCAGGACCTGCGCTGGTTCTTTGCCCTGTGGGTAGACTCGACGGGTGTTCCCGAATTCGTCCCCGATTACAAGATTCTGCGGATTCCGGGCGGCACCTACCGCATGCGCGGTACGCTCGAACAAAAGCTGGAAGGCTTCCGCATGCCGGTCGAAGTGACGCTGGAGACCAAGGGCAGTGCGGAACGGGCCACGCTCCAGTTTGACGGACGGGAAGCCAGTTTCAGCCTGACCTCCACCTCCGAGCCGCGTGACCTGTTGATTGACCCGGATGCCAAAATTCTCCGCATTTCCGATGAACTGCGCGTTGCAGTCGTCGTGCGGCGTGGCATCCAGCACATCGAAGATGGCGAGCTGGCCGAAGCCCAGCAGCAGTTCGAGGCGGCAATTCGCGTCAATCGCCGCAGCAGTTGGGCATGGTACAATCTCGGCCTGCTGTACCTAAGCCAGCGAAACTACGAAAAAGCCCGCGATGCCTTTGATGAGGCGCTTGATGGCGATTTGCGCCCACGGTGGGTTGAATCCTGGTCGGCACTCAAGAAAGGCAATGCGTATGATGCGCTGGGACAGCGCGACCGCGCCGTGGCCGAGTACAAAAAAGTCATCGAGGCCGGTGATGACGCGGCCGCTCTTCAACAGGCCCAGCAGTATCTCGAACGTCCATTCCGTCCCGAACCATAGAAACTCCCGTTTGTTCTGAAGTCCCCATGGTCTCGAAATCGGCTGCACTCAAAATCGGCGTTCTGCTCGGCTGTGGTCTGCTGTCCGGGTTGGGGTGGTGGGTCTGGCAACGGCAGGTGGATGAGCTGCGCACCTACGCCCCTGACCTGTCGCAGGTGGCTTATGTGGGGTCGGAAAGTTGCCGGGCCTGTCACCAGGACCAGTTTACGCACTGGTCACAATCGCATCACCACAAAATGACGCAGCCGGCAAACCCGGAGACCGTGGTGGGCGACTTCAACAACGCCACCTACACCTACCAGGGCGTTACCTCGCGGATGTTCCGGCAGGGGGATGAGTTTTTCATGGAAACGCTGGACCTAAACGGCCGCCTGGGCGTGGCGAAAATCGTCCGCACTATCGGGTCACGCCGTTTCCAGCAGTATGTCACCCAAGTCGGGACAACCTTTTACCGCCTGCCCATTGCCTGGAACATCGAGAAAAAATACTGGTTCAACCTGCAGGGGCTGTTTTTGCACCCGGATTTGCCCGATTTCAGCCACCACACCAGTGTGTGGAACAACAACTGCATCTTTTGCCACAACGTCAAGGGCAGGCCCGGCATGGATGTGAAAACCGGACAGTTCACCAACACCAGGGTTGAAGAACTGGGGATTGGCTGCGAAGCGTGCCATGGCCCCGGAAAGCTGCACGTCGAAAAAAATCAGGCTTTCGGCTGGACCTGGCTGCGCCGGCAGGTGCGGGTGGATGACCCGACGATTGTCAACCAGGCGAAGCGGGACAAACGTACCAACACCCAGGTGTGCGGTCACTGCCATGGGCAACGGCTGCCCGTCGAAATCAACAACATCCGGGAAATCATGGCCAAAGGCGATCCCTACACGCCCGGCGAAGATTTGTCGAAATACTACCGTCCGCTGGACATCACGGCCAAAGTCGGCGACTACAGTTTTGCACCACGTTTCTACCCCGACGGCACGCCGCGCCTGACGGCTTACGAGTATCAGGGGCTGCTGATGAGCAAGTGCCACACGGAAGGCAACATGACCTGCGTGAGTTGCCACGATGTCCACAAGGGTCGCCAGCAATCCCTGATGCAGGATGAAATGCGGGGGAACAAGTCCTGTACCCAGTGCCACGCCAGCATTGCCGCCAACCTCGAAGCCCACACGCATCACCGGGCCGACAGCAGTGGCAGCGCCTGCTACGAATGCCACCGGCCGCGTATTTCTTTTGGGTTGCTCACCGCCAAGCGGACGCACCGCATTCTCAATCCTGAGCCGGACAAGAGCCTTTCGACCAACATGCCGAACGGGTGCAACATGTGTCATCCGGGTGAAAGTGCCGACTGGGCGGCGCGCTACATGACGCAGTGGTACGGGCCCCGCTACGCGCTCTCTGCCGCGAATGCGGCGCGCCCGGAAGCCAGGATTGCGGAAATCGTACGGGAACTCTTCAGCCCTGATCCATCGGCGCGGATCACGGCCGCGTGGGCTTTGGGCACGAGTGGCGCCGATGGGCGTGCCCGTGAGCGCCAGTGGGCGATTCCTTTTCTCATCGAGGCGCTGCGCGACCGCTATCCGGCCGTCCGGTACTTCGCCTATGACGCCCTGCGCAGTGTTTCCGGTGAAGACTTCGGGTTCTTTTACCTGGCCGATGAGCGTGACCGGGAGGCCGTCATCGCGCGGTACGCGGCGTGGTGGCGCGACTTGCCCAAGGGAGCTGACTGGGTCCGCCCGGCCAGTGTGCCCCTCGATGCCAACTGGCAGATTCCAGCCGCCCGACTCACCGCTTTCCGCGCTGAGCTGGGCAAAACCGAGGCCATTGACATTGGCGAGTAGGCATTGGGCTGGCTATGCCTCGGTGGGAAGCCGACGAAAACCTGTGATTTCGAGGAAGCCAAGGGCGAGGTTGACCAGCCCGATGCCGGTGACCGCGCCGCGCACGTAACCGCTCTGCACGATGGCCGCAAGCTGACTGCCGGGGAAACGGGCTGTCAGCCAGAACAGAAAGAAGTTGTTTTCCCAGTAGTTCGTCCACGGGATGATGGCCAGCAGCAGCCCAACCTCGAAACACAGGGCAATGAAGAGAATGGCGGTCAGCTTGACGGACACGGGGCGAAAGCGTCAGGCACGTGTGAATCAGTGTTGGACACGTTGCCGGAGTTCGGCGAGTTTCTCGGCGACTTCGCGGTAGTTGATGTCCACGGCATAGACCATTTCAAAGACTTCGAGGGCCTGGTCGTAGCGTCCCATCTGCTCGTAGGCCAGTCCCAGATCATACCGCATCGCCTGGTATTCATCTTCCGTCCGTCCGGGGGCTTCGACGCCACGCTTGAACCACACCGTGGCCAGTTGCGGCTCGTTTTTGGCCATAAAGCACAGCCCCAGCATGTTGCAGACTTGGAAGTAGTGTGGATTCGGCGCGTTGGGATCGGTGCCGCGAAAAGCGGTCTGGAACTCCTCGATAGCCTCATCAAAGAGGTCCATGTCCTTGTAAGCCAAACCGAGGTTGTAGTGGGTTTCAAAGTCTGGCGTGGCCTCGGTATCCACTTCCACACTTTGCTTGAATTCGTCAAAGACATCCTGAAGCCCGGACTCGCCCAAAAAGAGCGGCCCGGTCGGCGTCTTGTCGGTTGCCGCTTCGGGTTTGGGGGACAGGTTGGTGACGGCGGGTGCATCGAAGTGACCCATTTCGAGTTCTTCGAGAGCCTTTTCGAGCTCGCTCACCAGGCCGTTCATCAGTGACCCCATGGATTCCGGTTTGGAGACGGGAACTTCGGCGGGGGCATCCGTCGGAATGGCCAGGCTCGTCAGGCTTGGCTCCGTCACCCTTGGCGGCACAGGGGTCTGAACTTTGGCGAGAAGGGCAAGAATTTCGGGATGGTTGGGGAAGTCAAGACTGAGCTTGGCCAGATTGTCGCGGGCAATATCGTGAAACCCTTGCGCAATGTAGAAGTTCACGCCCTCCAACTGCTCACGCAGCTTTTCTTCTGTCATGGAGACAGAAACTTCGCCGGGTTGATCCTTGCGCAGGTCAAAAGTGGAAGTTTGAACTGCAAACGGCTCTGCCGGTGGCTGCGTCGCCGGGAAATGGGCTGGGCCCGAGTAAATGGCGTCGTCGGTCGGAACGACAAAACCGCCGCCGCTCGTGTAGCCAAAATCACTGCCGGCCGGACTGCTGGTGCTGGACGGGGCTGAGGCGGCGAAGGGGGCCGGTGCCGGGGCCTGTACCTCGCCGCTGATGTCTATCTCGACTTCATCCCCACCTGATGGCGGTGGTGAACTGACAGTTGCGGATGACAGGTCAAAGCTCCCTCCGGCTGGGATGGAGCCGGCTGCCTGCTGGGCTTCCTGCTGGAAACGTTGGCTTTGGGCGTAATCCCCCTGTTGGGCATACAGTGAGGCGAGGACTGTCGCCTGTTGGGCAGCTTCCTGTGGCTGTCCGATGTCGGTGTAAAGCTGTTTGAGAAGCAGCCGCAGCTCAATGCTGTGTGGTGCCTGCCGGACGGCTTCGTGAAGCAGGTGGATAGCCTGATCCGGCATACCCAGGTTGGCAAAACGCTCGGCATCAGCTTTGAGCCGCCGCGCATCTTCCGGGAGCACCTCAGTTGTGGGTGGGATATAACCGCCGACCAGCGGTGGAGGTGCGCCAAATGGCCCGAAGCTGCCGCTTGGAGCCTCTATGCTGCTGCTGCTGCTCTGCACGCCAAAACTGCCGCTTTGCGTGCCGTTGGACCCACCTTCAAAGCCGGTTCCCGGAGCCTGTGGGGAAAAGTTTCCCGAATGTGGCGAAGTAAAGTCTGTCCAACCGCCAGTCGTCCCGCCAAAGCCCAAACCGGGCGTTCCAGGTGGCTGGTAGGGCATCGTCATCTGGGGCTGAAAACCCGACCCGGAGGTGAAGCCGAAGTCGCCTGCGGGTCCGGTGGTTGGTGTGAGGGGTGGATTGGCCGTCGGAATATCAACGAACTCCACGCGCTGTCCAACGCCACCGGCGTACACCGGAGCGTTGATCAAACGGTCACGTTCGGCGATGGTCGGGCTGACGGTGCTCGTGAAGCCCCAGGCCCGCATCAGTTCCAGATGGGCCGGCTCATTCGGCTCAAGTTCGATGAGTTCTTTGAGTGCCTGTTCGGCGATGTCGCGCTTGTTGTGGTGCATGGCCGCCTGGGCCAGGGACTTGAGCGCCTCCGGTAACTCATTGCTTTCGCCGAGTCGCTTGTAGAGCGTCGCCCGGCACTGATGGGCTGCAACGTGATACGGCTCGCTTTCAAGGATGGATTTGAGCAGCTCCACCCCGCGCGTTTCCTGCCGCCGGGTGACCATCGGCTCGACACACTGCTCGACCAGACTCACGGCCCGGTCAAAGTAACCTTGTTCGGCAAACTTCTGGGCCAGTGTCAGAAGGTATTCAAAGCGGGTTTTGTCCACTTTGAGCAGCTTGAGCAGGGCTTTTTCAGCCTCGTCCAGCAGCTCGGCCTGAAGGTAGATGCGTCCGCTGAGGATGAGCAGGTCAGTGTCATCCGGGCGTTGCCGCGCTACATTATCGAGCAGGGCAACCGCCCGGCCGGAGTCGCCCTGCTTGATGTAAATCGTGGCCAGGGAGTTGAGGGCAGGGGTGCTCGTCGGATTCAGTTCAAGGACACGCTGAAAAACCTGTTGGGCTTCGACCAGGCTGGACTTGCGAATGAGCTGTGAGCCGGCGGCAATGTAGGCTTCAATGGCCTTCTCCGTCATGCCTTCCCGCTGGTAATTCTCGGCAAGACGCAACCGCGCGGGAACATTTTCGGGATCGAGGTCGGCAACGCGCTGCAAGAGTTCAAGCGCCTGCTGACTGCGGCCATTTTTGGTGTAGTAGTCCGCCAGTTCGAGGTACTGTTTGCGCGCTTCGACAATCAGATTCTGGCGAAGGTAAAGCTCAGCCAGCTTCAGCGCAACATCGGCATTGCCGGGGGCCAGTTTGTAGATTTTCTTGTACACCGCAATTGCCCGCGGTGTGTGCCCATCGCGCAGCGTTGCTTCAGCCAACTTGACAAAAGTGATGATGGCGTCATCATTGCGCCCGTCCCGGACATACAAATCGCCGAGAATGTTGAGCAGGTTGGTGTCGCCCGGATTCGATGCGACCAGGTTTTCATACTCCTTGATCGCAGGCTTGATTTTGCCTTGTTGAACGAGCTTCTCGGCTTTTCGTAAATCGTTGGCTTTTGTATAGGACATGGCGTGGCTCCCGTCGCGGTAAACGCCGCTGAAAGATATTGCGACGATAGAAGCTCAAGGCTGATAGGTGGGTGACGGTATCACAAAGAATATACCGTGTCAAACGCCGGAAAGTTGGGGTGATCTATTCTAACTTGTCTGGAATCAAAAAGTTAAGGATTGGTTTCAGGGGAGGCGGGGACGACGCCCCGAAAGGTCAGCCGGTGAATGGGGCTGGGTCCACAACGGCGAAGCTGCTGCTGATGGTAGGCCGTTCCGTACCCTTTGTGACGTGAGAAACCATACGCCGGGTATTGGGCATCGAGCTTCTCCATGAGCCGGTCACGATACACCTTGGCGATGATGGAAGCCGCGGCAATCGAGACGGAGCGGGCGTCTCCATGCACGACCGACTGCTGTGGGATGGGTACGACCGGAAGGGAGAGGGCGTCAAGGAGCAGAACGTCCGGCCGGGGAGACAGCGCTGCCAGCGCCTCCTGCATGGCCTGCCGGGTGGCTTCCAGGATGTTGATGCGGTCAATGACCGCTGCTTCCACAATGCCAATGCCGATCCCGTAAGCTGCGGCTTCAATCCGGGGGACAAGCCGTTCCCGTTGCGCCGGCGTCAGTTGCTTGGAGTCCTGAAGCCCGGCCGGAATGGCCTCCGGGTTGAGCATCACGGCTGCGGCCACGACGGGGCCGGCCCAGGCACCCCGCCCGGCTTCGTCCACACCGGCGATATAGTTCAGTCCCCTGGCCCAGTAGGGCGCTTCAAACTCAGTGGTCGGGTACGCCCGGTGTGCCATTTCAGTCTTTCCGGTGTTGCCAGCAGTAGCCCGTGGCACCACTGACCCACCGCTGGCAAGGGGTGCCTTTTTTGGTCGGAGCGCCACAGCGGTGACGCTCACGGGAAAGGGTTGTCGCGGCCGCTTCGTTGACAGTTTCCGGGCCACCCGAAGTCCTGCCGGCAAGCGCCTGCGCCGTGGTGAGTGGTGGCAGGGGCGGTGGCGGTTGAACGGCCTGCCAAACCGCATGTCCGATACCCAGGGCCAGCCCCAGACTGACGCCCAACCCAAAGGTTTTCCAGTGAAAAACACCGATGCGGTGGCCACAGGTGGCACAGCGTTGTCCGGTCAGTTGTATCCACCCTCGCACGTGCGGACGCCCGTCAGGCATGGCCTGCTGCGGCAGCGGCAACGCCTCACCACAGGCCGGGCAAAAGTTGGAATGCGGCATCACCCACGTCACTCCACAGGAAAGTTGCCTGAAGTGTGCCGAATCGGTCGCTGGTTTGGGAAGGGTTTGCAGGGCTGACTGGCAATGATAGGGTACGTCAGCATACATAAGCTGCCGTATCTGGTACGGAAACGCTGGTCACTGGTCAAATCCACATGCTGCCTTTCGAGCAACTGCTTGCCTGGAGTGTAAAGATCGCCACCGGCTTCGTCCTTCTCATGACGACGGTGGCCTATCTGTCGCTCATCGAGCGTCGGCTGCTGGCCTTCATTCAGATGCGCTATGGCCCCAATCGGGTCGGGCCGTTCGGGCTGTTTCAGCCCATCGCTGACGGGCTGAAGTTCATCTTCAAGGAAGACCTCGTGCCCCTGGATGCTGACAAGTTCCTCTACGTCATGGCTCCGGCGCTGTCGCTGGTGCCGGCGCTGATGACCTTCGTGCTGATTCCAGTTGGGGGGGAAGTGACCGTGCCCTTTCTGGACCGGCCCATAACGCTCTACGTCACGAGTGTCAATGTAGGCTTGCTGGCCGTGCTGGCGATGACGGGCATGGGGGTCTATGGCATCGTCATGGCCGGCTATGCCTCAAACAACAAGTACAGCCTGCTCGGCGGGCTGCGTTCCTCGGCGCAACTCGTGAGCTATGAGCTGGCGATGTCCCTGTCCATCATCGGGGTGCTGATTCAGGCCGGTTCGCTCGATCTCGTCACCATTGTGGAACGGCAGGGCGGCGCGTGGGGGCTGGGCTGGCACGTCTTCTGGTTTCAACCGATCGGCTTTTTCGTGTTCCTCATCAGCATGATTGCGGAGACCAACCGCGCCCCCTTTGACTTGCCCGAAGCCGAAAGTGAACTCGTGGCGGGCTTTCACACCGAATACAGCTCCATGAAGTTTGCCATGTTCTTCATTGCGGAGTACGCCAACATGGTCACGGCAGCGGCCATGGCCACGACCCTGTTCCTGGGGGGCTGGCAGGGTCCGGGCGTGGCGCAGATACCGTGGTTGGGGCCGGTGTACTTCATTCTGAAAATGGCCCTGTTTTTGTTTCTCTATGTCTGGCTGCGGGCTTCGTCGCCGCGCCTGCGGTATGACCAGTTGATGAATTTTGGCTGGAAGTTTTTGCTCCCGCTGGCCCTGGTCAACGTCGTCCTGTCGGCCACGCTGGGGCTGTGGTTCTAGTCGTCTCCACACTGGTGTTCAGGTGCCCGGCCTGGCAGGTCTCCACGGATGCCGCGTTATCTCGATCTTCGCTTTCGGCTGGCTGCCCTGCTTTCCATTGTCATCATTGGCATGGTGGCGGTGTTGTATGAACTCAACCGCCGTGCTGAACGCCAGATTCTGGCCCAGGTCGAAGTTCAGACCGCACAACTGACGACGGCGCTGGAAGTCGGCCTGCAGAGCATCAGCACGAGCGACTACCTGGACGACTTCATCCGGTCACGCCGCCTGACGCCCAGCCAGCTCCAGCGTATCCGGCGGATTGCCATCGTGGACGCGAATGGCCTGGTGACAGACAGCACCCTGCGGGCGGAGCGCGGACAGCGGCTAGCACTCCCGACCGATGAAAGCCTGGTACAGGAAGGCGACCCGCTGGCGGCGAACACCACAGAAAACAGTCTGGCCAGAACGGTGTTCATTCCTTTTCAGGCCCTGGGCAAAGACGGCGCGCCGGAGCGCAACTACGTGGTGGTGACGATTTCAGCCCAGACGTTGGCGGAGACCATTGCCACGACTTCGCGCCAGCGGCTGCTGGCCACCGGTGCGGCGCTCCTGGTCGCGTTGGTTGTCGCGGTTGCCTTGGTGTGGCGCTTCACGCAGCCGATTGGCGATCTTGTGACAGCCACGCGCCGGATTGAAGCTGGCGACCTGACGGTGCAACTGCGGCTCAACCGACGGGACGAAATCGGCCTGCTGGCAGCGCGCTTCAATGCCATGGTGGTGCGCCTGCGCGAAGTCCGGGAACTGGAAGAACGTCTCAATCAGGCCGAACGGGCGGCCGTCGTCGGCCGGCTGGCTTCCGGCATTGCCCACGAAATCCGCAACCCGCTCAACTTCATCAACCTCACCATGGATCACATTCGCACCCGCTATGCGCCTTCCGATGCGGCCGAACACGCCACCTTCGAGCGGCTGACCGCAGCCGTCAAGGACGAGATTGCGCGCCTCAACACGCTGGTGACGAATGTGCTGCGCATTGGCCGTCCGGCTACGCTTTCACTGCGTCCGGTCCGGCTGGGTGAATTGATTGCGGCCGTACTCGACGTGGTTCGCTCCAAAGCCGAGGCCCAGCAGGTCTCCCTGATCTGTGTGGATGAAACCGGCGGGATGCCCATCGAAGCGGATGCCGACTCGCTCAAATCGTGCTTCTCGAACCTTGTCATCAACGCCATCGAGGCCATGCCCCACGGTGGCGAACTGCATCTGAGCATTACACCCACGGCCACCGGGCAAGCCGTTCAGGTGCGGGACAGCGGGTTGGGGATTGCGCCCGATGATCTGGGCCACATCTTTGACCCGTACTTCTCCACCAAAGACACCGGCATCGGGTTGGGTTTGGCCGTAACGCGCCAGATCATCCTGGATCACGGCGGCACGATTACCGTCGAAAGCACGCCAGGGCAGGGGACAACCTTCACGGTAACGCTCCCGCACCGCTCCGCATCACCTGGCTAATCCGGGTTGGTTTTTCGGGGCATTCCTTTCGCCGGGTATTTGCGGCATGATCCGCCGTCTGTGACACGCATTTTTGAATACAAGCGTTTTTTGAACAGGGGGAAAGTTTTGCCATGAAGGGCGTAATCCTGGCCGGTGGACTTGGGACGCGGCTGTATCCGCTGACCAAGGTGACGAACAAGCACCTGCTGCCGGTCTATGACCGGCCGATGATTTACTACCCGATCCAGACACTGGTTGAAGCCGGTGTGGATGATGTCCTGCTGGTGACGGGCGGCAACAAGGCCGGCGACTTTCTGCAACTGCTGGGCAACGGCAAGGACCATGGTCTCAAGCGGTTGAGCTACACCTACCAGCAGGGCGAAGGCGGCATTGCCGATGCCCTGGCGCTGGCGGAAGATTTTGCCGATGGCGGCCCCATCGTCGTCATATTGGGCGACAATGTGATTGAGAAAAGCATCGCCGGCCCGGTCGCGCGGTTTCAGGAGCAGGGGCGCGGGGCCCGGATTCTGCTCAAGGAAGTTCCCGATCCGCAGCGTTTTGGCGTGCCCACCCTGAAGGGATCGCAGGTCGTGCGCATTGATGAAAAACCGGCGCAACCGGCATCGCCCTACGCCGTGACCGGCATTTACATGTATGATGCCACCGTCTTTGACATCATCCGCACGCTTGAGCCAAGCCAGCGGGGGGAACTCGAAATCACGGATGTCAACAACGCCTACATCGCGCGCGGTGAACTCACCTGGGAAGTCCTCGATGGCTGGTGGACCGATGCCGGAACTTTCGAGAGCCTGCATCTCGCCTCCAATCTCGTCGCGGCGATGCGCCTGACCGCCGCCCCACACTGATCATGAACTTCATTCCGACGGAACTACCGGGTGTCATCCTGATTGAGCCACAGGTCTTCCGGGACGAACGTGGTTTTTTCCTGGAAACCTACCATGCGGCCAAGTTTGCCCAGGCCGGACTGGATGTGGCCTTTGTCCAGGACAATCACTCGCGTTCGGTGCAGGGCACGCTGCGCGGTCTTCATGCCCAGTGGCGGCGGCCGCAGGGCAAGCTCGTCCGGGTCATTGCGGGGGAAATTTTCGATGTCGTGGTGGACATCCGTCTGGATTCGCCGACCTTTGGACGGTGGCTGGGCGTGCGCCTGTCGGCTGAAAACTTTCGCCAGCTCTATGTTCCACCGGGCTTTGTCCATGGGTTTTGCGTGGTGAGTGACATGGCGGAAGTCCTTTACAAGTGCACGGCGCTCTATGACCCCGGTGATGAGATTGGCGTCATCTGGAATGATCCCGAAATTGGCATTGACTGGGGGATTGAATCGCCGTTGTTGTCGGAAAAGGACCGGCGGCTGCCAACCTTGCGCGCGCTCGTGCAGCGGTTGCAACAAGCACCGGACAGCGTATGAAGCGTCCGACGCCAGTGTTTGCCGGTGTGCCGGTGGCCAACCTCACGCTGGATGAAACCTTGGCCCAGGTTGCCACCTGGCTGCAGGAGCCGGATTTTCGCCGCATGGCAGTGGTCAATGCCGCGATTCTGCTGGATGTCGAGCGCGATGCCGGGTTTCAGACGGCCCTCGCCACGGCTGATCTGGTGACGGCCGATGGCATGTCGGTTGTATGGGCCACGCGGTGGTTGCCTTTTTTGGGCGGGCGGCTGGTGGCGCGGGTGGCGGCGCCCGAGGTCATGGAGGGGGTTCTCGCCTGGTGTGCGCACCATGGACAGCGCATCTACCTGCTCGGTGCCACGGGGGAAGTCGTCACGGCCGTCTGTGAGCGGTTGCAGCAGCGTTTTCCCACCCTGCCCATTGCCGGCGCGCAGGATGGCTACTTCCCGGAAGCTGCTTCGGCTACCGTCGCGGCAGCTATCCGCAGTGCCCGCGCTGACGTGCTCTTTGTCGCCATGGGTTCGCCCAGACAAGAGCTGTGGCTGGCCCGTTATGGCCCACAGACCGGGGTACGGTTTGCACTTGGCGTCGGTGGTTACTTCGATATTCTGGCCGGAAAACGCAAGCGCGCGCCACGCTGGATGCAGTCCTGGGGCCTGGAGTGGAGCTTTCGGCTGGTACAGGAACCGCGCCGGCTGTGGCGGCGGTATCTCATCGGCAATCTGGCCTTTCTGGGATTTCTCCGGCGCGAGCAGCGACGGGCAGCAGACCGGCGATTGGCCAACCGGTTATCCGTAAGCAAGCCATCAGGGGAGAAAACACCATGAAACACTGGCGGGTAGGCATTCTGGGCGCGACCGGCACGGTTGGGCAGCGTTTCGTTCAACTTCTGGAGCAGCATCCGTGGTTTACCATCACGGCTGTTGCGGCTTCGGACCGCTCCGAAGGCAAGCGGTATGGCGATGCCGTTGCCTGGAAGCTTCCGACGCCCCTGCCAGCGCGGATTGCGGAACTGACCCTGGCGCCGTGCCGGCCGCCGCTGGACTGCGACCTGGTGTTCTCCAGCCTGCCGGGCGATATGGCCGCGGAAACGGAAGCGGCTTTTGCCGCCGCCAGCTACCCGGTCATCAGCAATTCGAGCGCCCACCGCATGGCCCCCGATGTGCCGCTGCTCGTGCCGGAAATCAACCCCGAACACGTGCGCCTCATCCCGCTTCAGCAGCAGCGCCGTGATTGGACGCGCGGTTTTCTTGTCACCAATCCCAACTGCACGACGCTGGCGCTGGTGCTTCCGTTGGCGGCGCTGGAACGGGCTTTCGGTGTGGACATGGTTATGGTGTCAACGATGCAGGCCATTTCCGGGGCCGGCTACCCAGGGGTGGCGTCGCTGGACATCGTGGACAACGTCATTCCCTACATCGCCGGTGAAGAAGACAAGGTGGAGACGGAGCCGCGCAAAATCCTGGGGCAGCTTGTCGGCGACCGGATTGAGCCGGCGGCGCTGCGGCTCAGCGCCCATTGCCACCGCGTGGCCGTGACCGACGGACATCTCTGCGCTGCCTCCATCCGGCTCCGGCAGCCGGCAACCGTGGATGAAGTCGGTGCTGCTCTCGAAGCTTTTCGCGGCCCGGCGGAAGTTGCAGCACTGCCCAGCGCACCGGCGCGTCCCATCGTGCTGCGGCGTGAGCCGGACCGTCCACAGCCCCGCCTGGACCGCGATCTGGAACGGGGCATGGCCAGCATCGTGGGACGGGTGCGTCCTGACCCGCTGCTGGACATCAAACTGACGATTCTTGGACACAATACCGTACGCGGTGCGGCCGGCGCTGCGGTACTCAACGCAGAGTTCTTGGCCGCAACGGGCTGCTTCACCTAGAGTAGGCAGACGGCACGGGCTGTATCTTTGACCGAACTGGCGATAAACCTATGCCTGACCGGCCGGCCTCTTCTGAACACGAAGACCCACGCGACCAACCCCCTTCCCAACCTGCGACTGGTGTGACGGCCAAGCGACAGCTCATGTTCCCGGACGCCGTGGCGCGGGACAACCAGGTGCGCTCGCGGATTCCACTGGTAGCGGAGGCGCCGGTCTTCGAGTTTGAACCGGTTGCGCCTCCAACGCCGTCCGGGTTTCCAAGGCTGTCGCGCCGGTGGCGGATGCGCCTGCGCCAGTTCGTCAGCAGGTATGTCGTATGGTTTGTCGTCACCCTGTTGCTGTCGGTGGTGGCGGTGGTGATTGTGGCGGTTGTTTCTCCGACGCCCAAGCCCCCGATGCCCCCCATCCGCCGGTAGGCTTTGGCAGGGCAACTTTTGGAGGCCAACCGGAACTTGCAGGAAGCAGCGTCAATGGAGTGGTCGGCGCGTCCGCGCGGATGGATTGAAGTCATCGCCGGTGGCATGTTTTCCGGGAAAACCGAGGCGCTCATCACACGTCTGCGGCGGGCGCTGATTGCGCGGCAGACTGTCCAGGCGTTCAAGCCCCGGCTCGATGACCGGTATGAAGCCAACTTCATCGTGTCGCACAGCCGCCTGCGCATCGAAACTCAGGTCGTCGAAAGCGCCGAGGACATTCTGGAGTGTCTGCGGCCGGAAACCCAGGTTGTGGGCATTGATGAGGGGCAGTTTCTGGGGGCGGGGCTCGTGACCGTCTGCCGTCAACTGGCCCAGGAAGGGCGGCGGGTCATTGTGGCGGCCCTGGACCTGGACTACCGTGGCGAACCGTTTGAGCCGATTCCCCATTTGCTGGCGATGGCGGAATACGTGAGCAAGCCACAGGCCATCTGTGTCGTCTGTGGACACCCGGCCAACTTTTCCCAGCGGCTCATTGCCGACGAGCGGCGGGTGGTTGTCGGAGCGGAAGGGCTGTACGAGGCACGCTGTCGCCGCTGTTTTGTTCCCTATCCGGTGCCGCCCTCGGAGACTGTAACCTCGGAAATGGCAAAGGAAAGCTGAAGGCACGATGCAGTCCGGCGCATATCGGGTCGGGATGGGGTATGACATCCACCGTCTGGTGGAAGGGCGCCCGTTGATTCTGGGCGGTGTGAACATTCCCTATGAGCGCGGGCTGCTCGGTCATTCGGACGCCGATGCGCTGGCGCATGCCCTTACCGATGCCCTGCTGGGGGCGCTGGCGCTGGGTGACATCGGCACGCATTTCCCCGACACCGATCCGCAGTGGGCTGGTGCTGACAGCCTGACCCTGCTGCAACAGGCGGTGGGGCTCGTGGCTGCCCGTGGTTTTGAAGTGGTCAACGTGGACGCCTCCATTCTGGCCGAGCGCCCGAAGCTGGCACCCTACATCCAGGCCATGCGGGAGCGTCTGGCAGCTATCTTGCACCTGCCCTGTGACGCGGTCAGCGTCAAGGCAAAAACCAACGAAGGGCAGGATGCTGTCGGCCGGCGGGAAGCCATTGCCGTCCACGCGGTTGTCCTGGTGGCGCAACGCCGCCGGGACGGGGAAGCCGAATCACATGCATAACCTCATCCGTCTGAAGGAAACACACCATGTCTGCCACCCGTCACCTGCTGACGCTTGATGAACTCAGCCAGCTTCCACATTGGGCGGCTGAAATGGGGCGCAAGTATTTTTCCGGCGAGGCGAGCCATTTCCTGCTTCACCACAACGTCTATGACCTGGCACGCGCCAAACGCGGTTATGTGGGATTGGTGACCTTTCTCCAGCAGGAAATGCTGGGGAACAAGCACATCGTGCTCTACAACCGCAGCGAGGGGATTTCCTTTGGCTCGCAGGAAGCCGAGCGCCAGTTTCTGGCGACCTTGCGGGTTGCCAATCCACTTGCCGATACGAAGACCCTGACGACGCTCCCGCGTGATCCGGTGCCGGCGCTGGGATTGATTGAGCGGTTTCTCTACGCTGGTGATCAGGTGGCAGTCATCATCAATTTCCTTGAGACGCTTGTGCCGGCCGGTGAAATGACCCACCTCAGCAGTGACGAGCGGAACCTGCTCGTGATGCTCCAGCGGTGGCTGACGAGTTCCCGTCTGCTCAATTCCGATAACATCGTCCTGTTCATCACAGAAAACCTGTCGGATGTGGCCCAGCGATTCCGTGAGAATTCGCGGCTGACGGTCATCCGCGTTCCCTACCCGGATCATACGGAACGGCTTGATTACATCCGCTATGAGCTGGCGGAGATTGCCAAACGACGTAATGGCCGCTCCGAAAAAGAAATCGAACAGCTCAAAGCTGATTTCAAAGCCAAGGCCGAGCGCATCCTGCGCGAGGAAGGCGTTGACCGGCTCAACGAAGAAACCAAAAAGTTCAATGAACGGCTTGAGCAGATGAAGGCGGAGCTGGGAAACAGCGTTCTTGGACTCAGGATGCAGATGAGTGACGAGCAGCTTGCCCACCTCACTTCCGGTCTGAACCGGGTTCACATCTCCTCCATTCTCAAAAGTGCGACGCTCAATGACGAGGGCCTGACGATTGACCTGGTACGCGCCAAGAAAAAGTCCATCATCGAGGCGGAATGTGTCGGCCTGATTGAATTCGTGACGCCCAAATACGGTCTTGACCACGTTGGCGGCTTCGAGAAAGCCAAGGCTTACCTGCGTAACATTGCCGAAGTTATTCGCAGGGGCGAAACGGAAGAAGCTCCCATGGGAATTCTCATCTCCGGCCCGGTTGGAACGGGGAAAACCTTTCTGGCAGAAGCCTTTGCCAAGGACTGCGGGTTGAATGTCGTCGAATTCAAGAACTTCCGGGACAAGTGGGTTGGCTCTTCGGAGTCCAATCTCGAAAAGATTCTCAATCTTATCCAGACCCTGGCACCAATCGTTGTTCTGATTGATGAGGCCGATGCCACCTTGGGCAACCGGGACAGCGGTGGGGATAGCGGCGTGGACAAGCGCATCTTTTCCAAGATCGCGGCCGCCATGGGAGACACCGACAATCGCGGACGCATTCTCTGGATACTGATGACCTCACGCCCTGACCTGCTTCCCATTGACCTGAAGCGCCAGGGAAGAGCTGAAGAGCATATCTCGCTGTTTTACCCGGAATCTGAAGCTGACCGTCTGGCCATCGTCGAGGCCATGATCAAGAAAAACCGGATTGCCCATCAGGTCACGGACTGGTCACCGATTACGAAAAGCGATCTGAAGCTTTCGGGGGCGGATATTGAGTCCATTCTCATCCGCTGCCGGCGGGTGGCGCGGCAGGCCGGGCGCAAGGAAGTCAGCCCGGAAGATGTCCGCGCTGTGGCCCAGGAATTCACTCCGGCCCGGGACGAAGTCGCCATCGAGTATCAAACTCTGGTTGCCGTCCGGGAGGCCACCTCGCGCGACATGCTGCCCGAAGCCTTCCGGCATCTTTCGCCGGCGGAAATCAGCCAGCGCATTGAGCAGCTTCGTCCCATGGTGCGCTAGCCCGAAGCCGGAAGCCGACCCAACTCCGGGGGACCTACTGGCTGGGGACCTGAAGGGGTTTGTGTGTCACCAGATAGATTTCACCGTCGGAAAACCGGGCCAGCGGCTCGATGTCAGCCGCCTGGCGGAGTCCTTCGATGATGTCCAGGCATTCACCACGGTAGGCGCGCTTGAAGCGAATCAGGTAGGCCTGTCCTGCTTCCGGCCAGGTTGGGCGAAACCGAAAGGGAAGGTGCTCGGCCCGGATGTGGGCCAGAAAGTACAGTCCTTCGGGGTCGTTGGTATAGACCGTCCGTTGGGTGAGCTGCTCACGCACCTGGCGGACATGAGCCAGGGTTGGGCTGGTCTGCCAGTGAACGGCATGGTAGCCCTTGCCTTCCCGGCGCACCTCAAATCCAAGTGTCAGTGTAGAAAGTACCGGATGGGTAAACCAGATCAGTGCTCCCAAGATAATGAGCCGGGATTGTGCACCACCGGAGACTTTGCTTTTTAGATATGGATAGAGCACCTTGTTTGAAAAGCTTAACAAGACGACGACCAAGGATATAAAAACTGGAGAGAGCAAGCGGTTGTCAATTGGATCGTATGCAAAGCGCATGGAAGAAACAAAGACAAAAAGCGAATACGTGGAAACAAAGATTACAAGAGATAATATGTTGGTATCCTTTATTTGGCAGATACATGCAGTGGAAACTGCAAAGGTCAAAAAAATAAATATCGCGATTAAAATAAAATAATTTTGCAAAATATCTGTCTGAAGAATAAACCAACTGGAAAAGGTGTCGAAAAGCAAAAAAATAATCTCCTTTGGTTTCAGAGAGGCCATAGTTCTCGGGCCAAAAGGAGTACCAGATAGAATATAGTTTCTCAATACCCAAAGAGATATGGGTAAGGATGAGATGAATGAAAAAGCAACAATTTGATATGCTTTTTTTTGTAATCTTTCACTCGTTACCAGAATCAGAACTAGTAGAAATGAAAAAACAGAAAAAAGTCCTGCGTAACGAGCCATACATGAACAGGCCAGATAAAGTGAGCATGCCAATAAATCTCTTGTATCCCTGGATGAGATAAAGCCAATCAGATTCAGGAATGCCAGAGTTGTAAGGAAAATGAAAAGCATTTCACTCCAGGCAAAGACAGAAACCCAGGTGATCGGTACACCCAGGATAACCGAGATACAGACGGCGATTGAGAGGGGAAAAGATTTTGTGACCAGGAGGGCAAGCCGGCCAGAGAGGTAGGCAACAGCGACGAAAAGGATAAGGTTGAGCAGAAGAGCCGATGTCGCCAGGGTGAAGCCAAGGAGGAAACTTATGGTGGCAATCGCCAGAGGATACAGCGGCGGTTGGGCAACGAATGGCTCACCCCGGTAGGAAAGAAAGCCCCTGCCTTCAAGCAGGTGCTGGGCAACCGCCAGATAGCCCACCGAATCCGGCGAAAGCCCAATCCCGTGCCGGGACATGGCAAACCACAGCCAGCCAGCACCAAGCAAACCAATGAGACCAAACCACAATTGCTGTCTCCAGGCAGGGGGCAGGCGCAGTGCGTTGGGCGCAGTGGGCGTCATCGGCTCAAAGACAGGGCCTTGCTGGAATTCAGCGTCGGTTTTGAAAGCTGACAGCGCCTGAAGCTACGCGCACAGGTGAGCGCGCGCCAGGGTCAGCGACGGGAAAACGCGGGCGGTGCGGGCCTGGATTTCCAGCGATGGTGCCTTGAAGTCCGGCACCATGATGACCGTGACACCGGCGGCATGGGCGGCCTGGACGCCCGGTTCGGAATCCTCAAAAGCCAGCACATCCCGGGGGGACACACCCAGCCGTTCACAGGCTGCCAGGTAAATGTCCGGCGCGGGTTTGGGACGCTGTACCTCATCGCCGGTCACGGTAATGTGGAAGTGACGGTCCAGCCCCGTGCGTACCAGACGCTGCCGGGCCGCCGGACGATGCGTTGAGGTCGCCAGCGCCTTGGGCAGGGCGTGGGCATCCACGGCCGCAATCATGTCCCACGCGCCCGGCTTGACAGGAATGGGTGCTTCGGCAAAGCAGACCGTCTCGTAGTGCAGTACGCGCTCGTGAAAATCCGGCATCGGAACCTGATCGCCGAAATGCTCCAGCACAATCTGAAGGGCATCGGCGCGGGAACGTCCCACAAGCCGTTCATAGAAGTGTGGTGTAATGACAAAACCACAATCTGCCGCCGCCCGCTGCCACGACTGGCAGTACAGGGTTTCCGTATCAATCAGCAGGCCATCCATATCGAAGATGACCGCTGCAAAATCGCTCAACTTCATGATGCCGGAAATAAACACGAGCCAGACCCTACGGGCAAGTCAGCGGGACTTGCCAACCGGATTGTCCGGCCGGATGGGGCTCGACTATCGTAACCCGAATCAGGGCTGTCCTGTGGAAAGCTTTTCCCGCCAACGGATGTATCTATGTATCCTGCCCAGCGAATTGCCGTGATTGGCGCCGGAAGTTGGGGAACGGCGCTGGCTTTGGTCGCGGCCGCGCGTCCGTCCTCCGACGGCACGCCCCGTACCGTCACCCTCTGGGGGCATCGCCCGGAACACATCGCCACCCTCTGTGCCACCCGTGAAAACCAGCCCTACCTGCCCGGATTCCGGTTGCCGGAAAACATCCTCCCCATGGCCGGACTGGCGGCAGCCCTCGATGGCGCCCAGATTGTCCTGCTCGTCGTGCCGTCGCACGTCACACGCAGCGTCCTGATGGCCATGCGCCCCTACATCACGCCCACCATGGTATTTGTCAGTGCCACCAAGGGCATCGAGACGGACACCCTGATGCGCATGTCGGAAGTGGCTTTCGATGTCTGGCATGACCTTTTCGAGCCGCGCTACGTCACCCTTTCCGGCCCCAACTTTGCCTACGAGGTGGCGAAGGGCGATCCCACGGCGACCGTCGTCGCGGCTTTTGCGCCCCGCTGGGGGGAGTATGTCCAGAGCGAACTCAGTACGCCCAACTTCCGCCTGTACTACAACCAGGACATCACCGGCGTCGAGATTGCCGGCGCGTCAAAGAACGTCATTGCCATGGCGGCCGGCGTCATGGTGGGGCTGGGTTTTGGCCACAACACCGTCGTCACGCTCATCACCCGCGGACTGGCGGAAATAACGCGCCTGGCCGTGGCGCTTGGCGCGCGGGTCGAGACGCTGTCCGGCCTGGCCGGAGTCGGCGATCTCTTTCTGACAGCAACCGGCGCGCTTTCCCGCAACCGGTACGTCGGCGTCGAACTCGGCCGGGGACGCCAGCTCGATGACATCCTCGCCGGTATGACGAACGTGGCCGAAGGCGTCAAAACCACGAAGGCCATCCATGCCCTGGCGCAGAAGCATCAGGTGGATATGCCCATGACACGCGGCATGTATCAGGTGCTGTACGAAGGCCGCAGCGTACAGGACGCCATGGCCGAAATCATGGGGCGTCCGCTGCGGCGCGAGTACTGACAGCCCAAAAAATCATTCCAAAAGCAAAATCTGGTTTGCCAAGGCGCGTCATTTTGGCTAGTGTATTGAACATCACACTTCTGCGCCCCCCAACTTTACTTTCCAAAACAACGCTCGTTCCCTTACGGATGCGCCATCAGCCAGGCAGAGCCCTTCTGTGGCCGGCCTGGTCACAGGTGTGTCAGGAGTGGATGTCGAGTCCCGGTACATGGAGGTTTTGACGCATGCTGCCAAACAAAATGCGCGCGGCTGTAGTTCACGAGTTTGGAAAACCCCTGACCATTGAAGAAATGGACGTGCCCCGTCCGGGGCCCGGACAAGTGCTGATCAAGGTCGTCACCAGCGGGGTCTGTCACACGGACTTACACGCGGCCGATGGTGACTGGCCCATCAAACCGAAACTCCCGCTGGTGCCCGGTCACGAAGGGGCCGGTTATGTGGCGGCTGTCGGCGATCAGGTGACTTCCGTCAAGGAAGGTGACCGGGTCGGTGTGCCCTGGCTGCATGACGCATGTGGCCTGTGTGAGTACTGCCTGACCGGCTGGGAGACCCTGTGCGAGCACCAGCACAACACGGGGTATTCCGTGGACGGCGGTTTTGCCGAATATGTCGTGGCGCCGGCCGCCTACGTCGGACACATCCCGGATGGTCTTGATTTTTCTATTGCGTCACCAGTGTTGTGCGCCGGGGTGACAACCTACAAGGCCATCAAGGAAACCCAGGCGCGTCCGGGTGAATGGCTGGTGGTCATCGGCGTGGGCGGCCTCGGACACATGGCGGTGCAGTATGCCAAGGCCATGGGGCTGCACGTCGGGGCGGTGGACATTGCCTCCGACAAGCTCGAACTGGCCCGGCAGCTTGGCGCTGAAGTGACCGTCAACGCCAAAGAAGAAGACCCGGTGGCAGCTATCAAGCGTCAGACCGGTGGGGCGCATGGCGTCGTGGTCGCGGCCGTTTCAGCCTCCATTTTCCGCCAGGCCATTGCCATGCTCCGGCGCGGGGGGACGTGTTCGATGGTGGGCCTGCCGCCAGGGGATTTTCCCCTGCCGATTTTCGATGTGGTGCTCAACCGTCTGACCGTGCGCGGATCGATTGTCGGAACGCGGAAGGATTTGCACGAAAGCCTGCAATTCGCCGCCGAGGGGAAGGTCAAGCCAAACATCGAACTCCAGCCGCTGGAGCAGGTCAATAACGTGTTCGAGCGGATGAAGCATGGTCAAATCAACGGGCGGGTGGTCCTCAACCTTGGTCTCAACGGAACGGCCTGACCAATTGCCCTACCGCAGAGCGGCCCGGGTGGATTCCAATGCCGGCGTTTCCGGTAGCCCGGCTTCCTGCAGAATCCACTCGGGCACATCGCGGAACTGAAGTTTGTAGAGCTTTTTGTATATCCCCTCGCGCGCCAGCAGTTCCTTGTGCGTGCCTTCTTCCACGATGCGCCCATGCGCCATGACGACAATGCGCGTGGCCCGCTGGACCGTGGACAGCCGGTGGGCAATGACGAAGGTCGTACGCCCTTCCATCAGGGCATCGAGGGCCGCCTGAACGTAGTGTTCCGACTCTGAATCTAGGGAACTCGTCGCCTCATCGAGGATGAGAATCCGTGGGTCCTTGAGCAGCGCCCGCGCAATGGCAATCCGTTGCCGCTGTCCACCGGAAAGCTTGACCCCGCGCTCGCCGACAATGGTCTGATACCCTTGGGGAAACGCCATGATGAACTCGTGGGCATGCGCAGCGCGGGCGACGCGCTCCACGTCCTCCGGCGTCGCATCCAGCTTGCCATAGGTGATGTTGTCGTACACCGTGCCGCTAAAGAGCGTCGTTTCCTGGGGGACGATGCCAATGTTGGCGCGCAGGTCGGCGAGTTTCCACTGCCGTACGTCAAGGCCGTCCACACGGATGCTGCCGGAGGTAAGGTCATAAAACCGGGGGATGAGTGCAATCAGGGTGGATTTGCCGGCCCCGCTTGGTCCCACCAGCGCAATGACTTCACCGGGACGGGCCGTGATGCTGATGCCATCCAGGGCCGGCTCCGTCCGTCCGGGGTAAATGAAGCAGGCTTCGCTGATTTCAACCAGTCCCCGGACTTCCGGCACGGAGCGGGCATCGGGGGCGTCGCTAATCGCAGGTTTGGTGTCAAAGAGTTCGACGACACGCCGTGACGCGCCAATCGTCTGATTGAACTCGCCGTAGTATTCGGCCAGCGTGCCCAGGGCCCCGCCAACCCACGCCGCGTAAAACAAAAACTGGATGAGTTGCTCGGCGGTGAGCTTGCCTTCCAGAACCTGATTGCCGCTGTACCAGAGCAGCCCGACAAAACCGCCGAAGAGCACAAACACAATTGCCGCATTGAACAATCCACGGGCCAGGGCGCGGCCCAGGGCCTCGTGGAGCGAGCGGGTGATATGTGATTCGTAGCGGTTGACTTCATAAGGCTCACGGGTGAAGGACTGCACCGTGCGGATGCCGGCAATGGTTTCTTCGAGAATGGCCGTGGCCTCGGCCAGGGCATCCTGAACGCGCGTGCTGCGCCGCCGGATGCTGCGCCCAAAGAAGGCAAAACTCACCACAAGCACCGGAATGAGCGCGAGCAGCAGACTGGCCAGACGCCAGTCAATCCAGAACAGAAACGCCGTTCCCCCCGTGAACACGATGACCTGCCGCATGGCTTCCGCCAGACTCAGCGTGACGCTGTTCTGGATGGCCGTGACATCCGAAGCAATCCGGGAGGTGAGTTCACCGGTACGCCGGTTGGCGAAAAACGTGATGTCCAGCGAAAGCAGATGCCGGTAGAGGTCCCGGCGCACGTCGGCCACCAGCTTTTCACCCACATAGTTGAGCAGGTAGGTCCGCCCGAAGCTCAGGACGGACTGCACCACCAGGATGCCCGTCAGCAGGGCCAGCACCGGATCGAGTGGCGAAAGACGGTAGCCGGGAAACAACGCCGTCAGCCACCCTGAAACGAGGTTCAGAAGTGGTGAGAGCGCCGAGGGCTTGTCCGGGGAAAAGATCGAACCAAACAGCGTGCCGACGAAAAGCGGGTAGATGAGTGCCAGGCTGCCTGCCCCAAGGAGACAGAAGAACGCCAGGGCAAAGTAGGGCAGATACGGCGCGCCATACTTCGCCATGAGCCGGGCGGTGTCTCTGGCCGCCGCCTTTTTGTCGAATTTTTCCTTTTGTGGGGCGGAAACGAGTGGTGCGGTCGAAGCCGCGCGTGCCGTGGACATGACAAATGTTTGGATACCGACGGTGACTCAGGATTCGGGGGGAAGCAAGGACGGTGATGACGGCGGTGAAGCTGGCGGGGGCGGTGACGGCACAGCCGGCGCGCTGGCGTCAGTGACAATGTCGGTGACAATCGCTGCCTGCCGCCGCCGGACCAGCCAGGCCCCGACGGCAAAGGCGGCGCAGCCCAGGGCAATGGCCTGCGAGGTGGAAAACGGCCCGACGGCACCACGCGGATCGTCGCGCCAGATTTCAATCACGAACCGGATGACGGCATAGCCGAACATGTACGCCAGGATGATTTGCCCGCGAAACCGCCGCCGGTGGAAAAGCCAGCCCAGCGCCAGGCAAAGACCGAGTGTGGCCACGCTCTCGTAGAGCTGGGTTGGATGGAGGGGAATGCCGTAGGGCACGCCGGTCAGTTCATGCCCGCGTTCGGAGAAGCGCACCCCGCACCAGGCGTTGGTGGGCCGCCCCCAGCAGCACCCGGCGGCAAAACATCCCAGGCGGCCGAAGAACTGCCCCAGGGCAATGCCGGGCGCGCAGGCGTCCGCCACCCGCCACCAGTCAAGTCCGCGCCACCGGACAAGCAACAGACTGGCCGCAATCGCCGCCAGCAGTCCGCCATAGAAGACCCCGCCGGAGCGCAGCACATCGAGCGAGAAGATGGCCCGCCAGTCCCTGTGAAAGCTCTCCCATTCGACCACGACGAGCAGCACCCGCGACCCGACCAGCGAGGCGATGAGCGCATACAGCACGATGTCCAGCACCTCACCACGGGGCAGACCATCGGCAACGGCAAACCGTCCGGCCAGCCACATGCCGCTGAGAAAGCCAATGGCGAGCAACACGCCGTAGGTGTTGATGATGAAGCCTGTGCCGGGAATCTCGAACAGTTCGGGAAACATGCCCTGCTCCTTACGGTGGACGATTATCCCGGAAAAGGTGGGAGAACGCCAACCATCGGAAGCGCCACGGGCCGGCGTTCCGTCCGGGCTTGTCGTTTCCGGCCGGTTTCGCCAAGCTACGGAAACAAGTGCCGGATGCGGCCGGTTGGCCGGCTCACGGTTGGCCGGGCCGGTTCAGATGGCCCACAGATGCCCATGCCCGTTGTGTTTCCATCCTTTGCCAAGATCAACCTGTCGCTGGAAGTTATCGGCCGGCGACCGGACGGCTATCACGAACTGCGAACCGTCTTCCAGACGATTGACCTCTGCGACTGGCTGGAAATTGACATCACAGACGAGCCGGCCATCTCGCTGACCTGCGATGAGCCGACACTGGCCTGCGACGAGCGGAATCTGGTCGTGCGGGCGGCCCGGGAGCTTCAGGCGGCGACGGGGGTTGCGCAGGGCGCGCGCCTGCACCTGCGGAAGCGCATCCCCATGCAGGCCGGACTGGGTGGCGGAAGCAGCAACGCGGCCGTGACACTGCTGGCGCTGCAACGGCTGTGGGGCGTGACTCTGCCGGCAGTGACGTGTCAGCGCATCGCAGCGGCGCTGGGGGCGGATGTGCCGTTTTTTCTGACCGGCGGCACGGCGCTCGGTCTGGGACGCGGGGATGACATCACCCCTCTGCCGGAGGTCAGTCTGCCGGTCATTGTGGTTGTCAATCCCGGGCTGGCGGTTCCAACCGGCCCCGTGTTTCGGCGTTTGAACGCAGGGTTGACAGACGCGGAGACCGTCCGTAAACTGGCGGCTTGCTTACCAAACCGGGTGGATTGGTTGGCAACTGGAAATGACCTTGAAGCGACCGTCTTTGACGCCTTTCCACTGGTACGGGAAGTGCGTGATCGGTTGTCCGCCCTCGGCGCTCATGTAGCCCGCATGTCAGGCAGCGGCAGCACGGTGTTCGGTCTCTTCGGGGAGGTACAGGCCGGGGAGGCGGCGCGGCAGGCTTGTCTGAATGCCGGATGGCAGGCGTGGCTGGTCTCCTCGGTGAGCCGTGAAGCTTATGTGGAGCGCCTGAAGGGAACGATAACCGGATTGGCGCCGTGAGCGGCTTTCGGGTTTGCTGGCAGATCGTCCAATGGTAGGACAAGCGCCTTTGGAGCGCTGAATCAAGGTTCGAGTCCTTGTCTGCCAGCCACTTTCGTGATGGATCACCGGCGACGCCTTGCCTGGAAAACCGCAGGGCGTCGCATTTGTTCGTCCGTGGGGGATGAGGGCAACAACGTCATGAGCGGGATGCGCGTGTTCTGTGGCAACGCCAATCGTCCCCTGGCGGAGGAAATCTGTCGCTACCTTGGCATCCAGCTCGGCGATGCCAACACCACCCGTTTCAGCGACGGCGAGTTCAACTACCAGATCAATGAAAACGTCCGGGGGGCCGATGTCTTCATCGTTCAGCCGACCTGCCCGCCGGTAGATAGCCACGTCATCGAACTGCTCATCATGCTGGATGCCTTCCGGCGGTCCTCGGCGGAACGCATCACGGCGGTCATCCCCTACTTTGGCTATGCCCGCAAGGACCGGAAAGACCGCCCACGGGTGCCGATTTCAGCCAAGGTCATGGCCAACATCATCACCACCGCCGGGGCGACGCGCGTGCTGACCATGGACCTGCACGCCGGGCAGATTCAGGGCTTTTTCGATATTCCGGTGGATCACCTCTACGCCGCGCCGGTGCTGCTGGATTACTTTGCCAAGAAAAAGCTGGAAAACCTTGTCGTCGTGGCGCCGGATGCCGGTGGCGTCGAGCGCGCCCGGGCCTACGCCAAGCGGCTGGATGCCGATCTGGCCCTGGCCGACAAGCGGCGTGACAAGGAACAGGCCAACACGGTCGAGGTCATGAACATCGTGGGGCAGGTCGAGGGCCGCCCCGCCCTGATTGTGGATGACATGGTGGATACGGCCGGGTCACTGACGCAGGTCGCACAGGCCATTGCCGACAAGGGGGCAACGGCCGTGTACGCCTGCTGTACTCATGCCGTGCTCTCCGGCCCGGCGCTGGAGCGGATTGCCAACTCTCCGATTGAAGAGCTCGTGGTGACGAACACCATTCCGCACCCGAACCTGGCCCTGTCCAGGATTCGGGTGCTGAGTGTGGCGGGGTTGCTGGCGGAAGCCATCCGCTCCATTCACACGGCCACGTCGGTCAGTCGGCTTTTTGTGTAGGTTTTTTTCGTCTTGGGCGCGGCAGGTTTTGTCTGCGGAGCCAAACAGGATTCGGAGCAGAGAAGAAAGGTAAGTGGTACGTCGTCATGATTGCTGACACCGTGATTGAAGTGCAGGCGCGGCAGAAGCTTGGTTCCAACGAGGCGCGGCGCTGTCGCCGGGCCGGAGCCATTCCGGTCAATGTCTATGGGCGCCAACAGCCGTCATTCAATGGTCTGGTGGACCGCAAAGCCTTCGCGGCGTTCGTGCGCAAGGGGGTGAGTCGGGCTACGGTGTTCAACATCAGCCTGCCGGAAGAAGGGCTCGTGCCGGTCATCATCCGGGAAGTGCAGACCCATCCGGTACGCGGTTCCATCGAGCACCTGGACTTTTTGCGCGTGGCCCTGGATGAGCCGGTCAAGACCCCGGTGCCCCTGCGTTTGCAGGGCGAGCCGCTGGGGGTCAAGCAGGGGGCGGTGTTGCAGCGTGGGGTACGCACGCTCACGGTCAAGTGTCTGACGGCGCAACTGCCCACAGAAATCGTGGTGGACATCACGGACCTGAAGATTGGCGGGCGCATCTATGCACAGGATGTCAAGCTGCCCGAAGGTGTGCAGTTGCTCTCGCCGCCCACCCAACTCATCGCCTCGCTGGTCGGCACGCGCGCTTCCGCCGAGGCGGCGGCCGCAGCCGCAGGTGAAGCGCCGAAGAAGGGCAAGAAGTAGTCCCGCTGTGAAGTGTGTCGTGGGACTTGGCAATCCCGGCGCAACCTATGCCCTGACGCGCCACAACATCGGCTTTCTGGTGGTGGATGCACTGGCGGAACGCGCCGGCCGGCCCATCAAGCTGGCGGAGTGCGAAGCCCTGACCGGTCGCATCACCGTGGGCACCGAGGTGGTCCTGCTCGCCAAGCCGCAGACCTTTATGAATGCTTCGGGACAGGCGGTAGCGCTGCTGTGTGCCAGGTATGACTGTAACCCGCAGCGTGACCTGCTGGCCGTGGTGGATGATGTCGCCCTGCCCTTCGGCCGCCTGCGCCTGCGCGCCAAGGGAAGCGCTGGCGGTCACAATGGTTTGAAGTCCTTGAATGCGAAGCTCAGAACCGAGCACTATGCCCGCCTTCGGGTGGGCATCGGCCCGGCGCACCCGGTCGAAAACCTGGCTGATTTCGTGCTGAGCCGTTTTTCGGCGGCGGAACAGGCGGAGCTGCCGGCCGTGACGGCGCGCGCCGCCGATGCCGTCGAAGCCTGGGTACACTATGGCATCGAGCCGGCCATGGCACGGTTCAATGCCTGACCCCGGGCCTGACCCGGGGGCAACCCCATCCGGCGTTCCGGTAACGCCGCTATATCCCTTGCTTCCCTCAATCTGGAGTGGAGGCGTCAGTCGGGTGACTGAGTCCGAAAGGAGCCTAACGAGTGAATACGAAGTGTGATCGTCTTTATGAAGTGATGTTTATTGTCGATCCTGACCTGCCGGAAGGGGAAATGGAAGGTATTGTAGAGTCCCTTTCCACGCAGATCACCAGTCAGGGTGGGGTGGTCAACAAGGTCGAAAAGATCGGCCGGCAGCGACTGGCCTATATGATCCGTAAGGGAAGTCGCCGGTTTTACGAGGGCTTTTATATTCTGCTCCATGTCAACGGCACGGGGCGGGAAATTGCCGAAACGGAGCGTCGGTTGCGGGTGCTCGATCCGGTCATCCGCTTTCTGACGGTACGTGTGGATGAAGACCTCAAGCGCGCCCAGAAAATCAAGGCCCGCCGGGAGCGGCGGATGGAAATACGCGCCGCGCGCCGGACGGCAAACAATGCTGGTGCTGAGTCAGAGGGTGACGAATAGCCCATCAGACGAAAGGCAAGGTGAAGACCATGGCGATGATGGAACTGCTGTTGAAGGAAAATGTCGAGCACCTGGGTATTCGGGGCGACATCGTGAAGGTCCGCGCCGGCTATGGGCGCAACTATCTGATTCCCAAGGGACTGGCGCTCATGGCGACCCGCGCCAACATCAAGCTCATCGAGCGTGAGCGGCAGCGTCTGGTCAAGCTGGCTGAAGCCGAACTCGCCGCGGCCCGCTCGCTCAGCGAGAAGCTGGCCACCCTGACGCTGACCTTCCCGCGCAAGGCTGGTGAGAAGGGAACGCTCTACGGTTCGGTGACTTCGATGGACGTTGCCGAGGCGCTGGCCGCCCAGCAGCTCGAAGTCGAGCGGCGGCAAATTGCTCTCAAGGAGCCAATCAAGGCGCTTGGGGAATATGAAGTGCCGGTCAGGCTGCACCGCGATGTGACCGTGGCGCTCAAGGTCGTCGTGGTCTCCGACGCACCAGCGTCCGACGCACCAGCGGCGGCGGCCCCTGCCACACCGGTTGCCAGCCCTACGGATACTGCCGCCCCGGCCACCGCGCCGGCGGCGGAGTAGCCCTGCCCGGCATCGCCAGAAACTCATGAAAGCCACCGTGCACGTGACCCTCAAGCCGGGGGTACTTGACCCGCAGGGGCAAACCATTCAGCGCGCCAGTGAGGCCCTCGGCTTCACCCGCATTCGGGACGTTCGGCAGGGCAAGTTCTTCGAGGTCGAGCTGGCCGACAGCGACGACACTGAAGCCGCCCGCGCCGAGCTGGAACGGTTTGCCCGTGAGGTGCTGGCCAACCCGGTCATTGAAGACTACCGGATAGAGTTTCTTCCAGCCTGAGCGGTCCGGTGCGCGTGAGGGGCCTCACAGCAGGAAGGTCCGCCGGACCAGATCGAGCGCAACCTGCGAAGCCAGGTGGCGGATGCGGTCGCGGTCGCCGGGCAGGATGAACTTCCGGTGCGTCACGATGAAGTCGCCGGCAACGCCGACATAGACCAATCCAACCGGCTTTTCATCCGTTCCGCCATCGGGGCCGGCAATGCCGGTGATGCCGACGCCAATCGTTGTTCCGGCGCGCGCCTTGACGCCAGTTGCCATGGCTTCGGCGACTTCGGCGCTGACCGCGCCGTGTGCGGCAATGAGTTCGGCCGGAACACCCAGCCGGCGGGTTTTGGCCTCGTTGGCGTAGGCAATGACGCCTTCCAGAAAATACTTCGAGCTGCCGGGCACGTCGGTAAGGCGCTTGGACAGCAGCCCACCCGTACAGCTTTCAGCCGTGGCAATGGTGTAGCCCTTGAGGGTCAGCCGCAGCCCGACAATCTGCTCCAGCGTCTCGCCACAGTGCGAGAACACATTGACGCCAAGCACCTGTTCAACCTGCCCGACGACTTCATCGAGCAGCGCCTCGGCTTCGGCGTCGGAGGGGGCGCTGGCAGTGAAATGCAGTTCGACTTCGGTGTTGTTGAACAGGATCGTCGTGGTGGGGTTGGTGTAGCGCGTATAAATCGGGGCAATCAGGTCATCCACTTGGGATTCGCCCATGCCGGCCACCCGTAACGTCCGGGTGCGGAGGCGCGTGCTGCCGGCCAGGGGCGCCAGTCTGGGGCGAACGTGGGTCGTAAACATCGGCCGCATTTCGCGTGGCGGTCCGGGCAGCAGAATGAGCAGCCGGTCGCCTTCCGCAATCACGATGCCCGGCGCCGTGCCGTATTCGTTGTGGAGCGCCTCGGCATCGCGCGGCACAAGTGCCTGCCGTTCGTTGTTGGGGGCCATCTTCAGGCCGCGGCTTTCAAACTGATGCCGGATGCGGTCGAGAATGTCCGGCTGGAGTACGAGCGGGCGCTGCGTGACACGCGCCACAACCTTTCGCGTGATGTCATCCTCGGTCGGCCCCAGTCCGCCGGTGGTGATGACGACCGGCGAGTTGCGGAGGGCATCGCGGAGGGTTTCTTCCAGAAACAACTCGTCGTCACCGACGACGGTCTTGCGGCGCACGGCAATGCCCAGGGCATTGAGTTCGGCGGTCAACCACAGGGAGTTGGTGTCGCTGCGGAACGGCGTGAGCAGTTCCGAGCCAATGGCAATGATTTCGGCATGTGACATGGCACGTTGAGGTGAGAGGAGAACGTTTTGCGGGAGTGGATGTTACGCCATGTCGGGGGAGAAGGCGGAACCGTTTTCGCCTGCCGAAACCAACTGACCAAGGTCGGCAAGGAAGCGGAGGTGGGTCCTGGAGTTCCCGTCCCTGGTTTTTGCCCACGACAAGACGGCCTGTTCCTGGGCGCGCGTCAATCCGACGTACAGCAGCCGGCGTTCTTCCTCCAACCGGTCGTTGTTGTGGCGGTTCGGGTTGGCTGCCGGTGGCGGACTGCCTGACACCGGGGAGGATTCTTCCAATGCCGGCAGCCAGACGTGGGAAAATTCCAGACCCTTGGCGGCGTGAATGGTCATCAGTGTGACGGCCTCACAGTCGCGCCAGTGATCAGCCGCCGTCATCAGGCGGGTGAAATCCAGCAGCGCCTGCATGCCTTCACGGGTCGGAAGATCATCGTAGCGCTTGGCCAGGGCGGCCAACACCTCCGGCGCCTGGTTGACCGTCTCCGTTACATCGCTGCCCAATCTTTTCCTCCATACAGCGAGGGCCGTTGCTGCCACCGGCTCGCCTTCCAGGCGTGATACGAGCCAGTCATCCGTGGCCGTCTTCCACATAGCCGCACCTGCCTGAAACAGGCTGGAGGCGTCCGCGTCGGTTTCAGACATCTCCAACAGCATCGCCAGCGCCAGGATACCCAGCGTTTCTGCGCCGAGAGTTGCGGCGCGCTGTTCCTGGTAGTCCCGCTGCATCGCCTGAAACACTGCCGCCAGCGCACGTGTGTCATCGAGTGCGCGGTGCGCCGTGCCTATCTCGATGCCATGCGCCTGCGCAAGGTCTTCCAGGCGACAACGCCTGATGGTGGGGTGATCGGCATAGAGCTGCCGTGCAAAGAGCAGGGTGTCAAAGCATGGGTGGTCGAATGTCAGTCCGGCCTCCCGGAAGCGGCGCCGGAGAATCCTGAAATCAAAGGCCAGTCCGTTGTGCGCGACGAGCAAATCCTGCCCCAGAAAGGCATGCAGCGCCGGTGCGATCTCCTCGAAGGTGGGGGCGTCGGCCACCATCGCCGGGCTGATGTGATGGGTCTTTTCGGCTTCGGTGGAGATTGGCTCCAGGGTCGGTCGGACGAGCTGGCTGTAGGCTTCCGTTTCCTTTCCCTGCCGGATGCGGACGGCGGCGACTTCCACAATGTCGCAGTGCTGTGCGTCTTTATCCGTCGTTTCCAGGTCCACGACGGTGTAATCCGCAAAGAGCGGTTGCAGCGTCGTGGCCAGATACGTCCGCATCAGCTTCCACAGGGTGACGAAACGGCTTGGCTGCGCGCCCCGTTCGTCCGTGGGTAGCGCGCCAGGATCAACCTGACGGCGGGCATAGGTTGCCTGTCCCGGCAGGGTCGTTGCGACGAGCAGGACGCCGTCAAACTTCCACTGCCGGGTGGCTGTCTGTTCGGCCGCGGGGTCAAGCGCCAGCAGGACGGCCTTTTCAGTCGGTATCTGGGGAGGCAGTTTGCGGCCGGCGCAAACGTGAAAGGCGGCCTGCCCGGCAAGGGTATGCACAACGAGGTACGTGGCGACTTCTTCCACGAGTGGATCGGTGGCGGCAATGACCAGCGTGCCTTTGACTTCACTCAGCCGCGCCAGCCACCTGGCTGCCGTGACCAGATCAGGCGAAGGGACAGCCAGCGGCGGCATGGCCGCCGTGTCGGCTTTGAGAAACGCGCCCAGCGTGGCTATCCAGTGGGACAGGCACGGGGAAGTGTCCAGACAGGTTTTGCCAAAGGCAAGCCAGCCCACGATTTTCCCGGCCGCGCGCCGCACATCGGATTGGTCGGCTTCAAGCGCCTCCCAGAGGATGTGGCGCAGTGCCTGTTTGCCCGTTGCACTCCGGTGCTGTTGCTCAAAGTACCGGCGGGTGGCATCGTCACAGATCAGCCCGATGAGTTCCGCCAGGGCCAGGTCGTCGTCAGGGTTGACAATGGTGCGCATCAGCAGCAGCCACTGCTTTACCGTGGGAGCTTCAAACTGGCCTGTGCGGCGTACGACCTGGCAGGGAATGCCTTTCTCCAGCAAGGCGACTTCGATCTGCTGTCCTGTGTCGTGGCGGCGGTAGAGGATGGCCATTTCTGACAGCGGGACGTTCTGTTGCCGGGCGGTGAGAATGTCCTGGGCAATGCCCGCGATTTCTTCTTCCGGGCTGCCGTAGGGGACGATTTGAACGGCTTTCCCGGCCGCACGGTGGGCCTGTGGGGATTTGTCAAACAGGCGCGGCGCCTGTGCCATAAGACGGTTGGCTGCTTCCACGATGTGGCCCGAACACCGGTAGTTGGTTTCGAGCCGCAGCACGGCCTCGTCCTGCCCGGCAAGAAACTCCGTAAAAAACTCGTGGATGTTTTCCGGGTGCGCCCCGCGCCACGCAAAGATGGACTGGTCATCGTCAGCAACGGCAAAAACGGGAATGATGTTTTCACAGCGCTTGGTATTCAGGTCCTGCCGCAGGGCCAGACGTTTGAGGATGGCGTACTGCATGCGGTCGGTATCCTGAAACTCATCCACGAGGATGAAACGCAGTCCGGCCCGCACTTCGTCCAGAATCTCTGTCCGGTTGAGCAGCCTGCCGGTCAATACCAGGATGTCATCGAAGTCAATGAGGGCGTTGTGGCGCAGTCCGGCCAGGTACTGGGCAAAGAAGGGATTTTCTCTGGCCAGTGTGTCCATATCCTTGAGTTTGCCCAGCCGCTCCTGGGAAAAGTGCAGCAGGATGTTGCGGGCGTTTTGCTCTGTGATGTTGGGGCGCAGGCGCTGGAGCAGCCTGATTTGCGCGTTTTCGTCGGCAATGCCGAAATGCCTGGGGAGGTCAAGGTGCGCGTGGTGCTGCCGCAGCAGGCGAATGCAGAAGCTGTGGAAGGTGCCAATCGTCAGCCGTCCGGCTTCGTCGGGGAGCAGCCAGCGCAGCCGATAGCGCATTTCCTCGGTCGCCTTGTTGGTGTAGGTCACGGCGAGGATGTTGTCCGGCGGCACCCCCAACGCCCGGATGACATGGATGACACGGTACGCCAGCGTCCGGGTCTTGCCCGTTCCGGGACCGGCAATGACCAGGTTTGATCCGAACGGCGCTTCGACAGCCCGCCGTTGCTCGTCACTCAGCGAAAGGCATTCCATGGCGTTTCAGTCCACAGGTGGACGGGTTGGGTGGTTGGCAGGTCCGTGCAGAAACCGTGTCGCCAGGGTGTACGTGGGCAGGCTGTCCGCCCGAAAAGCCTTCACTGGCCGCGCTGGCGCAGGGCCGCCTGGGCGGCTGCCAGGCGCGCAATCGGAACGCGGTAGGGCGAACAGCTCACGTAATCAAAGCCCAGTTCGTGACAGAACGCCACGGACGACGGTTCACCGCCATGCTCACCACAGATACCGACTTTGAGCGTCGGGCGTGCCGCGCGCCCTTTCTGGGCGCCGATGCGGAGCAACTCGCCCACGCCTTCCCGGTCCAGGACCTGGAAGGGATCGTCGGCGAGGATTTTCCGCTCAACGTACATCGGCAGGAACGTTCCGGCATCATCCCGTGAGAAACCAAACGTTGTTTGGGTCAGGTCGTTGGTGCCGAAGCTGAAAAACTCCGCGACGGTGGCAATTTTGTCGGCCGTCAGAGCTGCCCGTGGCAGTTCAATCATCGTGCCGACCAGGTAGGTGAGGGTGACGCCGGTCGCCTGCTGAACTTCGTCGGCGACGCGGCGGATGATGCTTTCCTGGGCGCGCAGTTCGTTGACATCGCCGACCAGCGGCACCATGACTTCGGGCAGGACGGTGATGCCACGCCGGGTGACTTCGACGGCGGCTTCAAAAATGGCCCGCGCCTGCATTTCGGTAATCTCCGGGTAGGCAATCCCCAGCCGGCAGCCGCGATGACCGAGCATCGGGTTGTGTTCACGGAGCGCCATCACCCGGGCCCGCACATCCGCCACCGGCAGGCTGAGTTTCCCGGCCAGCGCTTCGATTTCTTCATCCGTGTGCGGCAGAAACTCGTGCAGCGGCGGGTCGAGCAGGCGAATGGTGACGGGAAGGCCGTCCATGGCTTCAAAAATGCCCACGAAATCCACCCGCTGCATGGGAAGCAGGGCTTCGAGTGCGCCCTTGAACAGCCGGGCCGGGGCTTCCAGTTCCGCTTCGAGCGCCGCACGCTCGGCTTCCAGCGCAGCGACTTTCTCGGCGTCGCCTTTGAGGCGTTCGAGGTCGGCGTTGACTTTGCCCAAGGCAGCGGTCAGCCGTTGGTAGGCCCCAGAAACCATGATCATCTGCCGGACGGTATCAATGCGGTCGCCTTCAAAGAACATGTGTTCGGTACGGCATAGTCCGATCCCTTCGGCACCGAAACGCCGCGCCACCTGTGCGTCATGAGGTGTGTCGGCGTTTGTGCGTACGCGCATCTGACGCGCGTCATCCACCCAGCGCATGAAGGTTTCGAAGTCGGCTCCGGTTTCCGGTTCGACCAGTGGCAGGTCGCCGAGCAGAATCCGTCCCGTCGTGCCGTCCAACGTGATGAAGTCGCCTTCCCTGAGGGTCCGCCCGCCGAGGTGCATGCCTTCGGCATCGAGTCGGAGGTCGCTGCATCCGGCAATGCACGGCTTGCCCATGCCGCGCGCCACAACGGCCGCATGCGAGGTCAAACCGCCGCGCGCCGTGAGGATGCCTTGGGCGGCGACCATGCCGTGAAAATCTTCGGGGGAGGTTTCGGTACGGACGAGGATCACCCGTTCGCCACTGTGCGCCCGTTTTTCGGCCACATCCGGGTCAAACACAATCGCACCGGCTGCCGCGCCGGGGCTGGCCGGCAGTCCCTTGCCAAGGACGGTCGTTTCCGCTTTCGGGTCCACCATGGGGTGGAGCAACTGGTCGAGGTGGTGCGGCTCGACACGCAAAACCGCTTCTTCACGTGAGATAATCCCCTCGTTGGCCAGGTCAACGGCAATCCTGACGGCTGCCGCGCCGGTACGTTTGGCGTTGCGCGTCTGGAGCATCCACAGCTTTCCGCGCTCGATGGTGAATTCCAGGTCCTGCACATCGCGGTAGTGCCGTTCAAGGCGGGCGGCCACTTCGCGGAACTGCTCATAGACGGCGGGCATCCGGTCGCGCAGGGCAGCGAGTTTTTCCGGCGTACGGATACCGGCAACGACATCCTCACCCTGGGCGTTGGGGAGGTATTCGCCGAACAGGACGGGTTCGCCCGTGGCCGGGTTGCGCGTAAAGGCCACACCGGTGCCGGAATCTTCGCCCATGTTGCCAAAGACCATGGCGACGACGTTGACGGCCGTGCCGAGGTCGTCCGGGATTTTGTTCAGCCGGCGGTAGTCCACGGCGCGTTTGCCGTACCACGAGTTGAAAACGGCGCAGATGGCCAGGCGGAGCTGTTCGTAGGGATCAGTGGGGAACGACCGGCCGGTTTCCCGTTCGACGATAGCTTCAAACTGCGTCACCAGGTTTTGCAGGTCGGCGGCGGTCAGTTCGGTGTCGAGGCGGACACCGCGTTCGGCTTTCAGGGCTTCCAGCGCGTGGTCGAACCGCTCACCGGGGATACCCAGCACGATCCGGCCGAACATCTGGATGAACCGCCGGTGGGCGTCGCGGGCAAAGCGCTCATTGCCAGTTTGGGCAATGAGGCCCTGAACCGTGGTGTGGTTGAGGCCGAGGTTGAGAACGGTATCCATCATCCCCGGCATGGAAAACTTGGCGCCGGAGCGTACCGACACCAGCAGCGGATTGGAAGCATCACCAAACTGTTTTCCGACGGCAGCTTCGACTTCGCGCAGGGCCGCTTGGACTTCTTCCCAGACATCGGCCGGAAGCTGGTTGCCGGCGGCATAGTAGCGATGGCAGACGGCTGTCGTGATGGTGAAGCCCGGTGGTACGGGCAAACCCGCCAGGGTCATTTCGGCGAGTCCGGCGCCTTTGCCCCCCAGCAGGTCTTTCATCGCGCCGTTGCCATCGGCCTGTCCGGCGATGAAGCGATAGACATTTTTGTGTGGTGCGGCATGGGGTATCATCAGAAAACCTCGTCAGGGATGTGGATTCGTCAGGGATGCCTGTGCCGCGCGCAGGATGGGAAGCGGCGCGGCCCGTCATCAAAACTTGTACTTGGCAAGCCCACAACTGTCGAGCAGACCCTGGACGTACTTGGCCTGTCCGTCGAAGTAATCCCGGCTGCGCCCATACTCGCCGCCTTTGAGCAGTGGGTTGAGGGCGATGCCTTCCAGCAGCGCCTGGCGGTCAAGGCTATCGGCAACACACCACAGGGCGAGCTGAACCGGGGTGAGGTCAAGTTTCTGGGGCGGCAGCCCGGAGCCCGGCGGCGGCGGTGGTGGTTCGGCGGGACGGTTGGCGGCAAAACAGGTCACGAACGTGTAGGTGTCGCCTTCGAGCAGGTTGCCGAGGTCATAGACCGTTTCGCGCGTCATGGAGAGTTTGCGGCGGGACAGGGAAAACACCTCGATCTCGCGCTGGGCGACCTGACCCACGTCAAGTGCAATTTCCTCGCGGCTGGTCACGACCAGGTCCGTCGTCTCTGGACTCCGGCTGCGCAGCAACTGCCCCGGCTCAATGGCAATGAGAATGGGACGGTTGCTTGTGTTGCGCAGTGAGATTTCGACAATGCGCCCGAAGAACGGGTGCTCCGGCCGGCGTGCCATACCGAGCCGCTCAAGGCGCACCTCGCCACGCGCGATACGCTCCACCAGCGCCGTCTGGAGGGTGCTTTCATCGTAGCGCTGCTGGGGTGTTGGCTGACAGGCCACACTCAGCAATCCTAGCAGCACGAGCAGGGACGTACCCCACACGCTGCCCATACTTCTGTGCCGATACCATTGCATCCACATCTGACTCGGTGGCTGTCGCCCTGCAAGTTACCAGCGCAGGGCCATGGCTCCCCAGGTGACGCCGGCGCCAAAGGAGGCAAAGACCAGCAGGTTCCCCGGTTTGACCCGCCCGGCCTGGACACATTCATCCAGCGCAATCGGGATGGATGCTGAGGATGTATTGCCGGTGCGGGCGATGTTGGCGTAGATGCGCGCCGGGTCAATGTTCAACCGGTCGGCGACGGCATCCGTAATCCGTTGGTTGGCCTGGTGGGGGATGAACAGGTCCACATCACTGGGGGTCAGGCGCAGTTCATCCAGAATCTGTGCCACGGTGTCCGCCATGCTGCGCACGGCGACTTTGAAAAGCTCGTTGCCACGCATCTTGATGTAGTGCAGGCGCTGCTCGATGGTTTCCGGGCTGGCCGGGTAGCGTGTGCCACCGCCGGGCGTGTAGAGCAGGTCGGCATAGGCCCCATCACTCAGAATGCGGTGCGCCAGAATACCCCGCCCGTCCTCGACCGGGCCGACGACCGCCGCCCCGGCGCCATCGCCGAAAATAACGCATGTGGCGCGGTCGGTGTAGTCCACGAAGCGGGAGAGCAGTTCAGCCCCGATGACCAGGATGTAGCGGCAGTGACCGGCTTCGATGAAGGCGCGGGCCGTGGCCAGTCCATAGATAAAGCCGGAGCAGGCGGCCACGAGGTCATAGGCTGCGGCCCGCTTGGCCCCAAGGCGGGCCTGGATGATGCAGGCTGTCGAGGGCAGCATCATATCGGGACAGACCGTGGCGCAGATGATGAGGTCGAGATCGGCGGGCGTGAGTCCGGCCGCCTGGAGAGCGCGTTCCGCCGCCAGGGTGGCGAAGTGCGAGGTCGTTTCATCCGGGGCGGCGATCCGGCGTTCGCGGATGCCAGTGCGGGACACGATCCAGTCGTCGCTCGTTTCAACCATCTGTTCGAGATCGGCATTCGTCAGGGTTCGTTCCGGCAGGGCGTGTCCCGTTCCCAGGATTCCAGCAGCTTGGGTAGGCATGGTTGACTCCAGTTCGTGGTGGGTGGCTTCAGTCTTGGGAAAATCGTGTTGGGGAACCTCCGGGCGCCTTTTTTTGCCGATACAGCGTTTTGCCGATACAGCGGTGGAAACCCGGAGCGGAAGGTGACGGCTACAGACCTCGCGCCGGTTACTTTGAAAGCGCTGGAGGATGCGCGGCGTCAAAGCCTTCCAGGGCAATGATAGCCGCCCGAACCTCCGCCGGCAGTGGTACTTTCTGCTGGTTTCGGTAATCGTAGGACACGATGAGACCGTCGCCTTGGGCAGCCACTTTGCCATGGCGGTGGCTGATGACTGTAAAACGCATGACGAAACGATCCTCGCCCAGTCCGGTGACGCCCGTCCCGACGGAAACCGTGTCAGGATAAGTCAACGGAAACCGGAAGCGGCACTGGGTATGCGCCAGGATGGGCCCGATGCTGTGGGGGAAGTCGAGTCCGAAGGCAATGCGTTCAAAGTAGGCGATCCGCGCGCTTTCAAAGTAGCGGAAATACACGGTGTTGTTGACGTGCTGCGCGGCGTCCATATCACCCCAGGCCACCGGGCAGGTGATGACGAGGGAATGGCCTTCCAGTCCTTCCAGCGAAGAGGGGGTGGCAGATACCATAGTGAAAACAGCCTCAGTCACAGGTTGTTTCCCAGCCGGCCGGCCCGTCTGATACCGTCCGTCTGGTGAACAGGCACCAGGAAAGGTAGCGTCAAGTCACAGGCGCAACGTATCGTAATACAGCCTGAAATACCACTCCCGGTACAGGGTTTTTGGCTGGGCCGGGTTGTGTTCCCGTGGTGCCTGGGCGTCTATGGCGGAACTGTTACCTCGCGCCGTCAATGTGAATCGAACCGAAGGGAGCCTGTCGGTTGTCTGGCCGGATGGTACGACTACAACCCTGCCGCTGCTGAAACTGCGGCAGGTCTGCCCATGTGCCACCTGCGCTGAAGCCCGCGGGGAGAACCCGCATCCGGGCCTGCTCGAAGCTCCGTCGCCGGTCCAGTCCCGGTCGCGGGGGCTGCCACTGCTGGGTGACGTGCGGAAGTTTCAGATCAGTGGTCTGCACCACGTCGGGCGCTATGCCTTGGGCGTGACCTGGGGCGACAACCACCAGAGCATTTACTCGTGGGCCTTTCTGGCGGAAATGCGTCAGCCCGACACCCCACCCACAGCTTGAACCCCGGTCCCGCATGGCGGGCTGGTGTTCTGCCGAAGTGAGCCGGTTTGAGCGGTCGGCCAGGGGTAGGCTTGTCAAAATGCAGGGAACTGGGAAATACTGCATCCATCACGACCATTGCTGCCGTACTTCTGGTGCAATGCCCCGCACATGTTCGTATCCCGGGAGTCGTTTGCATGACACAGCGACTCGAAGACACCTGTGTTCCACGTCTCATTGGCGCCTGCCACCAACGGCGGTTGAGCGGAACATTGACGTTCAGGCAGCCACAGGTGGTGCGTCATGTGTACTTTGAACAGGGCGCGGTCGTTTACGCGGCCAGTGAAGTCGTCACCGAACGCTTCGGCGAGCGGTTGTGCACGTTGGGTTGCATTTCTCCTGAACAGCTCGCCCAGGCGATGCTGGAAACCAAAAAGGGGAAACGCCTTGGGGCCTGTCTGGTGGAACTGGGCTATCTGACCGCCGCCGACCTGCAGGCCATGCTGGCCGGTCACGTCAGCTACTTGGTGCAGTCGCTTTTCGCGTGGACGACCGGTGAGTATCAGTTTCAGCCCCAAAAGGTGCATGTGGATGGCTTTCAGCAGTCCCTGTCGCCGGTGAACCTCATCTTCGAGGGGATTCGGAATTTGCCCGATCCCGGTCTGATCCGGCGGTGGCTGGGTTCGCCCCAGCGCGTCCTTCAGCCGGTCGGGGCGCAGCAGGTCAACGTTCCGGGACTGAAACTCACTTCGGAAGAAGCGTTTGTCCTCTCCCGGCTCGATGCACCACTCCGGGTCGAGGAAGTCTGCCGTGCGGTGCCCCTGCCTGAAGAGCAGGTTTTACGCGCACTTTGCGCCTTTACGGCGACAGGCATCGTGAGTTTCGCGGATGCTGATCCGCTGCCGGCCATCGAGGCCAATGTCAAGGGCGCAGCGACTTCATCGGCAAAGACGACGGTGGGGATTGATGCCCGGCAAGCCGCCGAACTGTGCTTCGAGCTGGAAGAAAAGCTGCGTGTCGTGGATGGTGGGGGAAGCCACTACCAGGTTTTAGGTATCAACCGGCGGTTCACTCCCGAAGAACTCAAGAAAGCCTATCGGGAACTGGCCAAGAAGTTTCACCCGGACCGCCACTCACAACTGGCTGCGTTTGATTTTCAGGTCAAGGCGGAACTGGAACGTGTGTTCATTGCCGTGCAGCAGGCCTATGACGTGCTGAGCGATGAGGAAAAACGGCGCAGGTATGATCTGACCCTGACGGGAAGCAGTTCCCGCTCGACGCCGGGTGGAAGCCGCCTGCCGACCGGGTCCTATCCAGCGGCCCGTCCCACGCCGCCCAGCCCGCCGCCGGTTGCCGGACGGTCCTCACCGCCTTCCGGGAATGTGCCAAAGCCACCGGTCATGCCTCCCCGGCCGCCCGTGCCGCCGGCCCGGCTGGCGCCGACCGCCGAGGCGCCGCGTCCGCCGGCGCCTCCTTCGGCACCCCCCCAACCACCGTCCAACAGTTCGTTTCCGACTCCACCTGTCCTGCGGCGGCCGACGGTGCCGGCACCCGCCCCGAATGCACCGGGCCCGAGTACGCCCACGGGGACACCCGGCGCGACTTCACCCGGTGTGGATGCCCCGCGCCCACCGGCCCCGACACCTCCCGTCCCACCACCTCCAAGGGCAACGGCGGACGCGCCGCCGCTGCCGCCGTCGGCACCACCCCGGATGCCAACCGGGGCGTATCCCAAGGCGCTTGGTCCCAGTCGCCCGGCTGAGCCGCCGCCGGTTTCAGCCTCGGAGCTGTACCTGCGGACGGTCGAATACATGGGGAATGGCGATGTTGAGCGCGCCTATCAGTCCATTCGCCGGGCCGTCGAGCAGCGCCCCAACAATGCTGACTACCATGCGCTGATGGCGCGCGTCCTGCTCCGCATGCCGGGGCGCAACAAGGAGGCGGAAAAGTCCTTTCTCACGGCGATTGATCTGTGCCGTGACCCGGACGAGGTGACAGAACTGCTCATGGAACTGTCTGACCTCTACCTCAAGTTCGGCCTCGAATCCCGCGCCGTGGAGTGTCTCGAACGGGGGCTGGAACTGTCGCCAGAGCATGAGGAACTCAGGAAACGTCGCCAGGCCATCAACACCAGGCAAAAAACCACGCCCCGGCTGACCGGCAGCCTCCGGGTGGCCACCGGCAAGCGCCTTCAGGCGTTGGTGGGAAAGGTGTTCGGATTGGACGAACCAAAGGAAGACAGCAAATCAGGCTGAGGCTTTACTTCGCCCCACAGCGCCGCTAGCCGGGGCCGCCGGCCGGTGGTTTCCGCGGCCCTTGCAGCGGGGCTGCGTGGGAAACATAAACCGGCGCCGTCTCTTTCCGGCCGGGATGCTGCGGTCTGAAGAAACCCGGTTGCGTAGGCGCGGCGCGCTGGCTATCATTGGCGACTTCGCTTCGTGGCGGGTGTAGCTCAGTTGGTTAGAGCGCTTGATTGTGGCTCAAGAGGTCGTGGGTTCGAATCCCATCACTCGCCCCACCTGCTGGCTCCCTGCACCAACCCAAACCTGACGCGCCAGCGGCCCACTGCCGGAGCAGCCGGTGTGCGGAGGGTCCGGTGTGGCGGCGGACGGCTCCGCTGTGTGCTGGGCCGGAAATCCGTTCGTGGTTTCGTGGTTGACAGTGACGCTATCCACGAGTAACTTGGCGGCTTGCTTTTCAAACTACCGTCTGGCGTATCAGGGCCCTGCTGCCTGTCTCGCTTTCGTTATGATTGAGTTGTCATGGGGTGTCAGTGGAATTGAGGTGGGTTGCTTCTTTGCCGCCGGAGCCAACCTGCTGACGCCGGACTTGTCGCTTTTCGTCACCGTGGGTGTCTTCCTGCTGGTGGCCTATCTGCTCAACACCCTGGTTTTTAAGCCGGTTCTGGCTGTTCTTGACGAGCGCGCGCGTCTGACAAGCGGGTTTCGTCAGCAACTTGGAGATTACGACGAGCGGTTGGCCGAATACGAAGCCGCACTGCGTGCGGCGCGGGTGGATGCCGCCAGGATCATCGAGGAACGGCGCGCAGTGGCACTTCAGCGGCGCAACGAGCTGATCGAATCCGCCAAGCAATCCGCGGCTGCCGAGGTCGCTGCGGCAACCCAGGCTCTTGAAGCGCAGGTGGCGGCGGTGAAGCAAACCCTGACCCGCGATGCCGAACACCTGGCGGCTTCGATTGCCAGTACGGTTCTGGGTCGCCAGATTGGAACACCGTCATGACCATAACGCTTTTGGTGTCACCGTTTTTGGCCGCCGGGATTCCTTTGTGGGCCAAGTTTCTCAACTTCACGATTTACGCCGGTCTACTGGCCGTGCTGCTGGCCAAACCGATGACGGAAGGCCTGCGCAAACGGGCGCAGAACATCCGGGACGCCCTTGACCAGGCCGGCCAGGAGCGACGGCTGGCCGAAACCAAGCTGCGGGAACTGGAAGAGCGTTTTGCCCGGCTTGAATCAGAACTGGCGGCCATTCGCCAGCAGGCTGAACAGGAGGCCCAGGCGGAGTACCAGCGGATTGTGGCGGCGGCCGAAGCCGATGCCGCACGCTTCCAGCGCTTGGCCCGGATGGAGATCGAGGGCGCGAGTCAATCGGCGCGGCTGGAACTGCAAGCCTTTGCCGCATCGAAGGCCGTGGAGCTGGCCGAGGCGCTGATTCGCCGGGAATTATCGGCAGCAGACCAGGCGCGGCTCGTGGCAACCTACACGGCCCAACTCGAAAAACAGCGTGCCTGACGGGAAGGATGTGACACGGACTGCCGTATGAGTTCACTTGCCAATCGCTATGCCCGCGCCCTGGCTGATGCCGCCGGGGATGATTTTTCAACCGTTGCGGCCGAACTCAAAGCCTTTCACAAGCTGGTGACGACGCACGAGGAACTGGGTGAGGTCTTTGCCAATCCCACGATTCCGCTGGAGCAGAAAGAAGGCTTGCTGCGCTCGCTGGGTGAGCGTCTGCGGCTGCATCCGATCACGGCCAACTTTCTTGGGGTGGTGCTCCGCAACCAGCGGATGTCCCGGCTGGATGACATCCAGACGGCTGTCGAAGCGCTCATGGATGCCCACCTGGGGATTGTGCCGGTGGAAGTCACCACGGCCCTCCCGCTTGGCGTCAGCGAGCGGCGGCTGCTGGAGCGCCGGCTGAAGGAAGTCGTCGGCTCTGACATCCGTCTGACCTACAGGGAATCCCCCGACCTGATTGGCGGCATCGTGGCCCGGGTTGGAAGCAGGTATTACGACGGTTCGATCCGTACCCAACTGGCCGAATTTCGGGAGCGACTTACCCGGCGCTACTAACCGGCCGGACTGTTTCGAGGAATGACATGGAAGCCATTCGCGCTGATGAAATCAGTCAACTCATTCGTGAACAAATCGAAAACTTTCAAGCTGGTGTCACCGTCACTGAGGTCGGGACGGTCATCAAGGTGGGCGACGGCATTGCGGAAATCCATGGTCTGGACAAGGTCATGGCCGGGGAGCTGCTCGATCTGCCCCATGACGTCAAGGGGATTGCCCTCAACCTCGAGGAAGACAAGGTTGGCGCCGTGCTGTTCGGGGAATACCACGCCATCAAGCAGGGCGATTTGGTCAAGCGCACCAAGCGCATCATGTCCGTTCCGGTCGGCAAAGGCTTTCTGGGGCGGGTCGTCAATGCCTTGGGTGAACCCATTGACGGACGCGGCCCGATTGCCAACGACGGCTTCAATCCGGTGGAGCGCATTGCGCCGGGCATCGTCGAGCGCAAGTCGGTCAAGGAGCCGATGATGACCGGCATCAAGGCCATTGACGCCATGATTCCGATTGGTCGCGGACAGCGGGAACTCATCATCGGCGACCGGCAGACGGGCAAGACCACGATTGCCATTGACACCATCATCAACTCGAAGGGCAAGGACCTGATCTGCATTTACGTGGCGATTGGCCAGCGCAAAGGCTCGATTGCCCAACTCGTCAAGCGCCTCGAAGAGCATGACGCCATGGATTACACGATTGTGGTCTCGGCGTCGTCGTCCGATCCGGCCGCCATGCAGTACATTGCGCCCTATGCCGGCACCGCCATCGGGGAATACTTCATGGACCGCGGCCAGCATGTGCTGTGCATCTATGATGACCTGTCCAAGCACGCCGTGGCCTACCGTGAAATTTCGCTGCTGCTGCGGCGTCCGCCCGGACGTGAAGCCTATCCGGGGGATGTGTTCTATCTTCACTCGCGGCTGCTCGAACGGGCGGCCAAGTATGACGACAAACGCGGCGGCGGCTCCCTGACGGCACTGCCCGTGATTGAAACCCAGGCGGGGGACATTTCGGCTTACATTCCCACCAACGTCATTTCCATCACGGACGGCCAGATTTTCCTCGAAAGCGACTTGTTCAACGCCGGCATCCGCCCGGCCATCAACGTCGGCAACTCCGTTTCGCGGGTGGGCAGCTCGGCGCAAACGAAAGCCATGAAGCAGGTTGCCGGAACGCTGCGGCTGGAGCTGGCGCAGTACCGGGAACTGGCAGCCTTTGCACAGTTTGGCTCCGACCTGGACAAGACCACGCAGCGCCTGCTGGCGCGTGGGCAGCGCCTGACAGAAATCCTCAAGCAGGGGCAGTATGTGCCCATGCCGCTCGAAGACCAGGTGTTCGTCATCTGGGCCGCGACAAACGGCTATGTGGACGACATCCCGGTGTCGGAAGTCCGCCGGTTTGAGGCCGAACTGCTGACCTATCTCAAAAACAATCACGCGGTGCTGCTCAAGGACATTGCCACGAAGAAAGAGCTGACCGACGACATCAAATCCAGAATGAAGGCGGCGACGGATGCCTTCAAGCAGACGTTCATTGTCCGCGCCTGAAGCCGGGGACTGAAGTCGGGGCCTGACGCCCAGCCGCTCCGTGAGAGGTTTCCATGCCGAACCTGCAAGGTGTTCGACGGCGGATCAAGGCCGTCAAGAACATGCGCCAGATCACGAAGTCCTACAAACTTGTCTCGGCGTCGAAGCTTCGCCGGGCCCAGGAGCGGGTGACGGCGAGCCGTCCCTATGCCCGCAAGATGCAGGAAGTGCTACGCAATCTCGCGGCCGCCACGACGGACTTCACGAGTCCGCTGATGGAGGAACGGACGGGCAACCGGACCCTGCTGGTGCTGATGACGGCGGACAAGGGCCTGTGTGGCGCTTTCAACGCCAACCTCATCCGCGCCGTCCAGCAGTACCTGACGGACCATCCCAATGAGCGGGTGGAACTCGTCGTCGTGGGACGCAAGGGGCGGGACTTTTTCCGGCGGCGCAACATCCCTATCCGCAGGGAATATGTCAACGTCACCTCGAAGACGTTTGGCTATGAAGTCGCCGTCGAAATTGCCCAGGACCTCCTCAACATCTACGAAGGGGCGGCGGCGGAAGAGGAGACCGTCGCCGTACGCCCTGACCGCGTCTGCCTGGTCTATGCCGAGTTCCGGTCGGCAATTTCCCAGATTGTCCGCATCGAACAGCTTTTGCCGGTCGGCAGGCAGGCTGGCCGTGAGGCCGAGCCATCGGCGATGAGTGCGCCCCCGGATTACATTTACGAACAGCCTCCGGCGGAAATTCTGGGACGCCTGCTGCCGCGCTTCATCGAAACCTGTATTTTCCAAGCCCTGCTGGAGTCGGTGGCTTCCGAGCATGGCGCGCGTATGGCCGCCATGGACGCTGCCAGCCGGAATGCCGGGGAAGTCATTGCCAACCTGACCCTCGCCATGAACCGCATCCGCCAAGCGGCAATTACGAACGAAATCATCGAAGTCGTCAGCGGCGCGGCGGCACTGTAGTTGACGCTCAGTGCATACAGCAGAAGGCTGAAAGGGTTCATCCGGGCGTCGGGTGGGCGGCCGGGGCTTTGAATACTTGCCTTGGTCTGTCCGGTTGTTCACACTGGCGTCACAGCCTTCATCCTGCTGCCGGGAGGCACGCCCGCCATGTCTTCGCCTTCGACTGTGACGCCGCCAGCGACGCCCATGACCATCGAGGAATTCCTCGTCTATGCCGAGCGGGATGGCTTCTTTGAACTTGTGCGGGGGGTTCCCGTCGAAGTGGCGCCACCGGGTTTCAAACATCAGCTCATTGAACAGGCTCTGCTGGTGTATTTGATGCGGGCCATTGCCGAGCGCAACCTGCCCTACATCGCCATGCTGGAAACGGGTGTCCAGACCGAACCGCTGACCGTGCGGGTGCCTGACCTTCTGGTGTGTCGGGAGCAGACGGCAGAAAGCAAGCTGGCCGCATACAGAGCCACGCAGCAGGACGATGTTTTGCGGTTGAACGATGATGTCCTGCTGGCTATTGAAGTTGCGAGCAAGAACTGGCGTCAGGATTACGGTGTGAAGCGGCAGGAATACGCCCGGCGCGGCATTGGCGAGTATGTGATTGTGGATGAGAAGCGCAAACAGGTGATTGTCAACCGCGACCCGGACGTGGAGCAGGGCCGGTACGGGGAGGAAAAGGTCTATGTCCCGGGCACGGTCTTTGAGCTTGCCGCACTCGGAGGGTATCCGTTGGAGACATCAGTCGTCCTGACGCCAGTCTGGACCAGTGAGGTCATTCGGCAGGAAATCGCGCGTCTTGAGGCTGAGCAGCAGGCGCGATTGGAAGCTGAAGCCCAAGTGAAGGAAGCCGAGGCCCAGGCCGCAGCCGAACAGCAGGCACGGTTGGAAGCCGAAGCCCGTGCGAAGGAAGCCGAAGCCCGCGCGAAGGAAGCCGAAGCCCAAGTGAAGGAAGCCGAGGCCCAGGCCGCAGCCGAACAGCAGGCACGGTTGGAAGCCGAAGCCCGCGCGAAGGAAGCTGAAGCCCAGGCTGCCGCTGAGCAGCAGGCACGATTGGAAGCTGAAGCCCGTGCTGCGGCCGAACAACAGGCCAGGGCCGCCCTGCTCGATGAACTGGCGCGCTTGCGCACCCGCCTGGGGCAACAGACAGACGATGCTTCCTGATGATACCCCCGACCGGAAGGCGCGGTTGCCCGGTGCGTTGACGTCGAAAACACAGCAACCGGCAGAAACATCCCCGCCGCCGCGCTGGTGGCCGGTCTATACGGTCACGTTGCTCTACGTTGCCGCCGTGATCCTGCTGCTGGACTGGCTGACGCGCCACTTTCATCCATGACGCGCCGCTGCCTTCTGTCACCCGGTCTGTTTTTTGCTCTGGCGCTGGGGCTGCTGGCCACCGCCGTGGTATTGGCCGTGGCCATCGGAAGCGTCACGCTGCCGCCAGCGACGGTCGTTTCGGTTCTGGCTGCCAAGGTGTTTCCGTGGCTCGATTGGCCACGCTTCACGCCCACGGATGAAGCCATTGTCTGGGCGCTGCGGTTGCCACGGGTGCTCGTGGCAGCCCTGGTCGGTGCGGCGCTGGCTGTGGCCGGAGTGCAGATGCAGGGGTTGTTTCGTAATCCGCTGGCGTCGCCGGACATCATCGGCACAAGCGCGGGGGGCGCGCTGGGGGCCGTTATGGCCATTTCAGCCGGACTCGCAGCCGTTTCGCCGCTCTACATTCCAGCCTTCTCTTTCGTCGGAAGCGCCCTGGCGCTGGTGGCCGTCTATGGTCTGACCGTCCGGGCCGGGCGCGTGCCCGTCACCACGCTTCTGCTGGCGGGAGTGGCCATCGGGGCGCTGTGCGGCGCGTTCACGGCGCTGCTCGTTTCACTCGCATGGAAGCGGTGGGAAGTCGCCCAGGAAATTTCCTTCTGGCTGATGGGCGGATTTGACAGCCGGACATGGCTGCACGTGCGGCTGCTCGCGCCCTGTTTCCTGCTGGGAGCCGGGGTGGCGCTGGCCTATGCCGCCGAACTTGATGTGATGTCGCTTGGCGAGGAAGATGCCCGGGCGCTGGGCGTGGAAACCCGGCGGACGACGTGGACCATCCTGCTGTCGGCGGCGCTGCTGACCGGAGCCGCCGTGGCCGTGGGCGGGATCATCGGGTTTGTGGGCTTGATCGTGCCCCACGCCGTCCGCCTGCTCGTCGGCCCTCGTCACCGGGTGCTGATTCCGGCCTGTGCGCTGGTGGGGGCGGCGTTTCTGGTGGGTGCAGACCTGCTGGCGCGGACGGTCAATCGCCCCGAAGAAATCCGCCTGGGGATCGTCACGGCCCTGATCGGCGCGCCGTACTTTCTGCGGCTGTTGCTGCGGCCCGGCCCCTGAGCCTGAAAACCTGCCAGCCTTTCAGATGAGAAAAGGCGCGTAATCGAGCCGGTAGCGCAGGTTGGTTTCCCGTGTGCCGATAGGACGGGCCGGAACGCCGCCAACGATGGTGTAGGGCGGTACGTCCTGCGTGACGACTGCGCCTGCGGCCACCACCGCCCCTTCGCCAAGGGTGACGCCGGGCATGACAATGGCGCGGTAGGCAATCCATACCCGGTCGCCAATGATGACCTCACCGCCCTGATCGGCAAAATCCGGCGACTGGGGATCGTGGCCAAGGGTGAGAATGGTGGCTTCCGGGCCGATGGAGACATCGCTGCCCGTCCGAATGGCGTAGCGCCGGCCGTCAAACAGACAGCCGAAGTTGATCGCATTGCGCGGGCCGAAGAACACCTTGCGGCCGTTGAGAAACCGGCAGCCCATCTGAACCCACGTCTGCGTACCGCATGCGCCCAGATAGGCCCGCAGGTAAGCCCGGCGGACATAATGCGAAGGAAAATGCGTCAGCCAGTGATTGTAGGCGTAACTGAGCAGGCTTCCGGCCAGCACGCGCGGCGTCATTGCTCAACCTCGCCCAAGATGCGTTCCGCCACGTCGCACAGAATATGCCCGATGAGGATGTGCATTTCCTGAATGCGCGGCGTCGCCTCGGAAGGGACGCACAGGCACAGGTCGCACAGGGGGCGCAGTTTGCCGCCGGTACGTCCGGTCAGTCCGGCCACCATCAGTCCCTGCTGCCGGGCCGCTTCGGCTGCACGGAGCACACTGGGGCTGTTGCCGCTGGTGGAAATCGCTATGAGCATGTCGCCCGGACGCCCCAGCGCCAGCACCTGCCGGGCAAACACTTCCGTGTAACCGATGTCGTTGGCTACGGCAGTCAGGATCGAAGTGTCCGTCGTCAGCGCCAGGGCTGGAAACGGCCGGCGGTCACAGAGAAAGCGTCCGACGAGTTCGGCGGCCAGGTGTTGGGCATCGGCAGCCGAACCGCCGTTGCCGCATAGCAGAACGCGCCCATCGCGGCGGAGGGTCTCCACCAGCCGGGTGGCCAACTCCGCAATCGTGGGCAGGAGTGGCGGCAGTGCGGCGGCAACTTCCGCGTGTTCACGCAAAGCCGCCGCCGCAATCTCGGTTGGCAGGAGGGGTGGCTGGGGAGAGGACGCCATAGGACAATCTGCACATCAACAACCCGGACGCTAGCAGGAACGCCAGCGAAGGGCAATTCCGCCGGTATGACGGAAAACGTCCACCGGATGCCGCCCAAATCCAGACAGGTATCAAGGTTCCGAAGGGCGGCGGAAGACTTCCCGCAGCAGCGCCGCCGCCCACTGCCGGGCCGCGGCTGACGTGCCGGCCGCGTTGAAATGCACCCGGTCGGGCTGGCGCATGTCGGGGCCCAGTTCGTCGGTGTCCGGTCCGGGCAGCGCCAGTCCGGTTTCCCAGACGCGGCGTTGGCCATCGCGTACGCCGGCAAAGGTCTGCCCATCCTTGAAGGATGCCCGCGCAACAACCCACGTCAGCGGCGTCTCTGTTCGGACGGCTGCGCGGGTGGCTTCGATGATGGCCGTCAGACGGGTGGCGTATTCGTCGGCCGCCAGGGCGCTGTCACTTTCGCCCTGATGCCACAGAATGGCGCGCGCGCCCTGGGGGCCAAGCGCCTGAAGCACCTGCACCAGATGCTGGAAGTGGGGCGTTCCGGGGGCCCAGTCGCGGATGCTGCTGCCGCCGACGGCCACATTGACAAACCCGACCGGCGTGCCGAGGCGTTGCACCAACAGGTCGCCCACCAGCGGCCAGACCGAACCGCCGCCGTTGAGCACCTGTGGGTCGTGACCGGCCCGCCAGGTCAGACGCCCATCTTCACCGACGAGACCCGTGCGCACCAGCGGCGACGCGGCCGAAAACAGCGTCGTGCAGCTCCCGGCCGCGTTGGACTGCCCGGCAACGATGAACACCTCGCCAACGCATACTTCGCCCACTTCGACGTGATTGAATGCCTGTGGCGGACGTGGTTCGCCAACGCGCAGCCAGACCGGTTGGCAGCCGGTCGGCAGCCGCAGCGTGCCCTGAAAGTGCGTCCAGGTTGGCGCAGCCAAGGTTTGCCACTGGGGCACCGAGTGGTCATCGGCGTTGGCTACCGCCGCTTCGACGGTCTGCGCCAGCCAGCCCGCCCGGCCGGTGAAACCGACGGATGCCGTTCCGTCCGCGCCGCGCTGCACCACCTGCCCATCGCCCGGAAAGGAAACGGCATGAATCCGGCGGTCAAGGTAGAGCGTACGGCGCAACCCGAACCAGTTGTTCCAGACGGCAAGGCCGGCCAGCAGCACCGGCAGCAGCAGGGCCGTCCCCCAGACGGCGAAGAAGTGCCGCCTGGCTACCATGGTGAGACCCCTGCTTGGCGCAGACGCTGGCGACAGTCCCAGCACCGGCGGCGTCCCTGCCACCAGCCGCGCCAGTAGCCCCGCAGCGCCGACCACTTCGTAGCATAATCAAACAGCGGAATGCGCCACCAGCCGCCATGTCCGCCACGCTCACGATAACGCGCCAGCGCCGTTCGCAACCGCCACAGCCGGAGCGCGGTCAGGGTGACGCCGGCCAGCAGCAGCAGTCCACCGATGACCGGCAGGCGTCCCAGCCAGACGATTTCGACCGCACCGACCAGCAGCCCCACGGGCCAGGCCAGAATTTCAACCAGCAGCCGTCCGCCGACGAGCAACCCGTATGTGCGCCAGATATCCGCCTCGCCAGCGCCGAAAAAGTTGCGTTCCGCTTCGCGCCGGAACCGGCGCAGGGTTGCCGGCCGCTCCCAGAAACAGCGCGGTGTCGGGGTGCCGGCTACGCGCGTGGTTGTAGCGTGGAGCAGCAGCGCAAACACCATGTCATCCGCTGCCAGCGTCAGGTCTTCGGGATAACCGCCAAGCCGTTCCCACAGACGCTTGCGGTAGGCAATGGCGCGCGAAGACGCATGGGCGGTGGCCGTCGCCCGCAGGGCAAATTCCCGGTGCATGGCAAATTCAACCCGCGCCCACACGTCGGGCAGGTCTTCGTAGCGCACCATCCAACTGCCCATGACGGCCTCCAGCGTGGCATCTTCGAGCAGCGGCGCGGCCAGTTCCTCCAGCCAGCGGTCATCCCACTGGCAGCCCACATCCGTGGAAACGATGATGTCGTGTGTTGCGCGCTGAATGGCCAAATTGCGGCCGCGGGCGACGTTGCAGCCGTCTTCACGGGCGACGACCAGCCGGTAGTCGAGTCGTGGGCAGTAGGCTTGCAGGAACTCCCACGTGCCATCGCGCGAGCCGCCGTCCACCACGACGATTTCCCGTGGGCAGAGCGTTTGCCGCTCCATGGCGGCAAAAAACGCCCGGCAGCCCTCCAGGTCGTTGAGTACGGTCGTCACGAGTGACACCGGAGCGTAGCGCGCTTCCGACGTAACCATGCGTCAGTCGAGTTGGCGGCAGGCGGCAACCCACAGCCGTAGATTGGCCGCGACATTGCGGAAGTAGTCCTGCAACGCCTCGCCCCACAGAAACCCGTTCTGCCCGGCGGCCCAGGCTTCAATCCGGTCGGCCAGTTCAAGGGCCGCCGTCCCGTAGTCCGTGGCTGGCGTCAGCGGCGTTTCGAGCAACGGCAGCATGTCGTCCAGTACGACCATCCCGGCCAGCTCGTGCCACAGGTCAACGTACAGGTTGTGGGGCGTGCGGCGATGCTCCACCACGGGCGAGCCGACGCGCACCCGGTGCCCGACAGCTTCGGCGCACAGTTGCACAAAGTAGCCGCTGAAGATGTCGCCAAACCGGTCCAGTTTGAGGCCGGCCAGCGAGACGCCCATTTTGACGTAGTAGTAAGCCGGCAGTGCGGCGCGCATCACGGCCGTGTTCTGCGTGTTGATGGGCGACCGCACGCCGCGTCCGAGCAGGTAGCTTTCGGTGAAGGCTTCCCGCGTGGCGCAGCGCGTGACAATGCGCGTTGCCGCGTCAACATCCGGGTCGCCTGACCACAGGCCGGCATTGACGGCGACGCGCCCGGTTTCCGCCGTGGCGCTGACTGTTCCGCAGGCGAGTGTCCGGCGCGGATAGGGAAAACCGCGTGGATATACCGTCTGCCCTCCGCCCAGCGGCGGGCAGTCCACCGTCATCATCGAGCAGATGTTGAACCAGTTGTCGCTGCCGACCGCCACGGGCAGGGTCACGTCGCACCCCGTGACGGCATGTTCGCCGAGAAAATCCCAGCCGGGCGTGGGATAGTTGTCGTCGTCAATGCTGATGATGGGGTCGCAGCCGTCGCGGTAGGCCATCAGAAAGCCGACGTTGCGCCGGTTGTCGCTGCGCCAGGGGATTTCGGCCGCCAGTGCCGGGAAATCCGAAAGAAAGGCGCGCTGGTCGTCCGGGGTGAGGAAAAACCAGGGCAGCCCCCGGCGGGTGTAGGCGCGGACCCGCTCGGCGCAGGCTTCCGGCGTCGTCAGATCGCCGACGACGTAAAACCTGACCTCTGCGGTGCGTCCGTAACGCTCGAAGTGCTCATGGTAAGCATCAATGAACGCGCCGTCATAAATGGTGGTGACGACGATACCAAACATGGAAAACGCCTCATCTTTCGTCTGGAATAAACCGGATCTGCCGCAACGGCCACGATAGCGGCTCGCCCTTGGGGCGCAAGCCAAGTTGTTCCGCCGGCCAGGCCGGAGCCGCCTGCAACGTCACGGCGACGGGCCGACCGGGCGCAGCCCCGGCAACCGCGATTTCCCACGTGGATGACTGCCCGGCCGCCAGCGTCTGCCGGTTGGCGGTGACGCCATCCACCAGGCTGTCAATGGTGACCGGGGCCGGGTGTCCGGCAGGGATTTCCCCCGTGATGACCAGACGGCCCGGACGGTTGACCAGCAGCGTCAGCCGTGGCCTGGCCCAGTCATCCGTCCGCCACCGGCCGCCATTGAGCGCAAAGTGTACCGGCGGCGGCGCGTCGAGCCGGTAGAGATCGTGTTCCAGGCGTACGGTGCGACCCAGGTCGCGTCCGGGCACGAAGTTGGGCATCTGGAAGTGATATGCCCCGACCCGTGTGAGTTGCCAGCCCAGGGCTTCCAGGCGCGGCAGCAGTCGGTCGGTGGCGCAGTCCTCAAACAGGCGTACGTGCTTGCCGAAGGCCCGCGCATAGTGGCGCAGGGCAAGGTAATCGCCGGCGGTCGGAAGACGCAGGTCGGCGTTTTCGGGATCGTCTCCCAGCGCAAAGGCGCCAGCGCCGGCCAGTGCGCCGAGCCGTTCGTGGCCGCGCCGCTTGATCTGGTTGTCGGCTTCGACCGGAACTTCGGCTGCGGACACCTGTTCAGGGAAAAACAGGCGGGAATCGGGCGTACCTTGGCGGGCATAGACTTCGACGAACATACCGCAGCCGTGCCAGACGGCCCGTTGCAGCCGGGCCGTCTGGGCAAAGCCCGCCACGTTGAGCGTCAGCCACAGCAGCCCCAGCCCGATGACCACCTGCTGCCCCGGCCGGGGCAACGATGCCAAGGCATCGGCCGTCAGCAGCAGGGCCGCCAGCCAGCCGGCAACGACCGGCATGAGAAAGTACCCGCAGGGCCACTTCCAGACGATGAGCAGCCCAAGGGCCGCCAGCCCGGAAAGAAAGGCCACCCCGGCCAGCAACGCGACCGGATGCCGCCCACTGAGGCGCTGCCGGTCAGCCCAGAGACCCGCCAGCACGCCGCCGCCAAGCAGGAACAGTTCGGGATACCTGGTCAGGTAAATGTAGCCGTTGAAGGCCATGCTGCGCAGCGACAGATCGGCCAGCGTCAGGCGGTAGGTTGTCGGCTGGATGAGGTACCTGGAGGGCAGCCAGTAGGTCCCGACAAACAGGAGTACCGCCGCGGCCTGCCAGATGAGCAGCCCACGTTCGCGCCAGCTCCGGGCGGCATAACCGGCCAGTCCGAGCAACGCCACCGTGCCGATGGTCACCAGTCCGCTTTCCTTGACGAGCACCGCGCCCCCCGCGCACATGCCGGCAGCCAGCAGCCACCACGGCCACCGCACCGGTTGGGTCAGCGCCAGCAGCCCGAACGCCAGCGTACCCAGCAGGCCCAGCGCCGTCATCCAGTCGGCTTTGGCCAGCGTGTAGGCGTTTTCAGCCAGAGGCGCCTGCACAAAGAGGAGCGCCGGCAGGCTCCACGCCAGCCACGACTGCACCCGGGCCTGCTGTGCTGTGAGCAGCATGTATCCGCCGCCGCACAGCGCCAGCACGAGCGCCTGAACCAGATGGTGGGCGGTTCGTGAAGGGCCCAGCCCGTGGGCTATGGCGGCGTAGTACAACCAGAACACCGGGCGGTAGCGTTCGCCGTCATTCCGGCTGAAAAGCATATCCACCCAGCCGTGGCTCGTGGCCATGTCCCACACGCGCTGCTCATCGAGAAGGCCCCATGGGCGCGGCAGCGCCGACGGCAGGATGGCCACCGCCCACACGAGCAGCAGCGCCGGCAGTGCCAGTTGCCAGCGCGGACGGTTCATGGCGGAAGGTGACGGCGAAACGTCAGACATGCTTTGGTTTATGCGGGCCAGAACCGCCGGTAACGCAGGAAGCGGGGCAATCCCAGCCAGCGCCGCAACCGCATGGGCAGGTCCGGTTGGGGCGCAACGGTAAAGTAGGCGGCCAACCACTGTTCGGCGCGGGCCAGGGCGGCCTGGGCCGTTTCTAAGTCGTTGGCGCGGATAGCGGCTTCATACACGCTCGAATAGGACCGCATCAAGGCGGCGGCCTGTCCGGCCGTGGGTTGTTGCCCGCGCTCGGTCAGCCACCGCTGGTTGTACTCAGCCGCCAGATCGAACTCGCGGAGACGCTTGGCCGGATCATCCAACTGATTGCGCGCCGTCGGGGTCTGCATGCGGTAAAAAGCGCCCGTGGCCGGGCTGAAGGCCGTCGGATGGGTCATCACCAGCCGGAACCAGAACACGGCATCCTCGTTGGAGAAGCGGTCGAGTTCCTCCGGCCACAAGTACGCTTCTGCCAGGATGGCCCGTCTGACAATGGCGGCATGAACAGCCCAGGGCGGAAAGGCAAAAGCGGCATCCCGCAGCCCTGCCAGTCCCTCGTCCTGCCCGGCCGGCCGCTGTCGGGTGATGTTGCCCGGCGCTGTTTCGCGCACTTCCTGCCAGCCGCCGGCCACGATCATGGCTTCCGGGTGTTGGGCGGCGACGGTGAGTTGTTGTTCGAGCTGGTCGGGGGCCAGCCAATCATCGGCATCGAGAAACTGAATCCACTCGCCCTGCGCCAACCGGATGCCGTAGTTGCGGGCGGCACCGGGTCCTTGGCGGGGGGAGGTCAGCACATGCACGCGCGGGTCCGGGCAGGCGCGGGCCACATGTGCGCCGCCGTCGGTTGAACCGTTGTCCACGACGAGCATTTCCCAGTCCGCGACGCTCTGCGCCTGCACACTGCGAATGGTCTCTCCAATGTAGTCGGCTTTGTTGTAAAGCGGTACGATGACTGAAATCAGAGGCAAAGTCTTTTGCTCGCCGGTTTTGTGGACTGGCCGTGGCTTATGGGGTTACTGCTTTTTGGAAGTTTCAAGGGCATGCTGATAAAGCATGATGTATCGTTCAATCACGTTTTCCCATGTGAAGCGGGAGGCAATGTGGAATCCTCTTTCTCCCAGCTTTTGACAGAGTTGCATGTCCCCAAGCAACATAGAAAGTGCGCTGGAAACATGTTCAGCAACCTTTTCATCTTCGGGATGATTTTCGACAAGAATACCACCTGGATAATTTCCATTGATCTCTTCCAGAACAGGGATTTTCCTTGCAATGACCGGTTTTTTATAACGCCAGGCTTCCATATAGACCATGCCGAAAGACTCTCCGGCTGATGGCACGCAAAGTACATCGCAGGCAGCCAGGGCATCGTGTTTTTCACATTCTTCGACCAGCCCAAGTTCAATGACGTAGTTCTGGTATGGCGAGGGAACCTGGATTTGGTAGTCGTCCGGCGGCCCGATGACAACCAGCCTGGCGTCCGGGTGGTCTTTCAGAGCATCCAGAAAAGCTTTGACGGCAATGGGATAGCCCTTGTCCTGTGATCTCCGGCCGAGAAAAAGCACCAGTTTCCCGGTGATGTTGTATTTTTTTCTGAACCTCGAACCGTCTCCGTCAGTTCGGTCTTCAAATCCGTGGAGAACATGTATCTTTTGTGAAGCAATGCCGTGGCTTTCAAGAAATTGCTTCTCGAAGCGGGTATGTGCAATCAGGGCATCCGCTTGGCGGTACAATCTCAGGTCAACGAAATGATCCCCCCACTGTCCGGGATGGACGCACGGTTCGACGATAAAGGGCTTTCCGAGCTTCCTTGCGGCTGAAAGGGCTGCAAAACCAAGAAGCTCCAGTCCCTGCCCAAGGAAATGAACGACATCCGTATTGGTGATGACTCTGGCTATTTTCTCTTCGTAGGTGTGGCTGAATATGGATACTGGAAGGCGGTAGGCAGTTTTTCTGAAAAGCAAAGCATAGGTGTGCCGCAAAAACAGGGAAGAGAAATGACTGTGTCCGATGATGTGGGTTCTGATGGACTTTCTTTCAGTTACCTGGTCTTTTTCCGACTCTGTGAGATGTCTTTCGAGGGCTTTTCTCTCGTTGGTAAAACGGGTGATGATGTCAAAGTCGCAGCCCTTTTTTTGGAGTTCCTGCCCAAGCTGTGCGGCCAGCGCCTGCAAGCCACCGGTCAGGGGAAAGAATTCGCGCGTCACCAGCGTGATCTTCATGCTCGGGCCTGAGTCAGTCTGAAAGTTGGGCGGCGGGCAGGTCGGGTTGGCCTTCGTAAACCGCCCGGCAGCGCCGGGCCTGTTGGAGAAGGTCATACTCGTCCACCACCAGCGCCCGCGCGGCCTGCCCCAAGGCAAGACACTGGTCAGGCGCATCCATGACCTGCCTTATGGCGGCGGCCAGTCTGGCGGCGCATCCCGGCTCAACGGTCAGGCCCGTCTTACCATGACGCACCAGGTCCGGCATACCGCCAACCTCGAAGCTGATGCAGGGGACACCACAGGCCATGGCTTCCTGCAGCACCAGTCCGAAGGCCTCTTCCCGCGCCGGGCTCACAAACACATCGGCTGCGGAATATACCCGGGCCTTGAGATGGTCGTGGGTAATCCGTCCGACCAGAAGCATCCGGCTTTCGAGTTCCCGGCAGCCTTCCGGAACCGTATCCCCAAGCACCAGAAGCGTCAGGCGTTGCCGGTAGGCAGGTGGCAGCGCCCGCAGCGCGGCGATGAGCAGGTCACTTCCCTTGCGCGGGTCCGTGACGTTCATCGCGGCGAACATGAGCACGAACTGCGCTTCGGGTATGCCGAGCAACTGGCGGCAGGCTGATTTGTCATACGGACGATAGACTTCCGTATCCAGCCCGGATGGAATCCGGTGCACCGGCAGGCCGCCAAGAAAACTGGCTTTGACGACGGCTTCCATCCAGCGGCTCAGCACGAAAACGCCGGCCAGTGTCGGCGTCAGAACACGCCGTTTCATGTGCCATTCCAGTCTGGAGGTGTCGAACCGCATGGCCGGATAGACCTTTGGATACGGGCACCGGCCGCAGCCGGTTTGCCAGCGGGTGCAATCGGTGCTGTAGGTACAGTGTCCGGTAATGGCCCACATGTCGTGCAACGTCAGAAAGGCCCGCTTGCCCCGCAACAGTTTCGGCAACGCCAGATAGTTGAAATACCCATGGTGCAGGTTGTGCAGGTGCACGACCTCCGCTTCCTGAAACACCTTTTCCCGCGCCAGATCGAACGTGCTGGTGATGAACACATCGGGAAACCGCAGCCACCGCCCCAGCCGCGCCAGTTGGTAGTCCCGCCAGCGCCAGCGCGGCAGCGGATAAGTGTCTGTCCCGTCACCCTGAATCCGCGCCGCCAGAATCGAAGACGCCACCCCCAGCCGCCGCAACCCCGTGTGAAGCCGCCACATGGCAGTCGCGGCCCCACCCAGTTGATCGAATTCGTTGATGTGGACAACCCTCATGCCGGGCCTCATACCGGGCGTTGCTTCCAGAACCACGGTTTGAACGGGCGCAGCGTCCGCCGTATGGCATCCCGCCCCAGCGCCCATGACCACAGCGCCGGATACCGTACAGCCTGCCCCCACATCGCCCCCACCGCCGGCTCATGCGCCGTGACGATATGCGCCCACTTTTCGGCCAGCAGGGCATCGAGCACCGCCGGATCGTAGCGCCGCCGTTGCCGGTTGGCGCGGCGCAGGCGGGCAAACAGCCAGCCAATCGCGGCCGTTGGCGGCTCGTCCGAAACTTCATTGACGAAAACATACATGAGCGCGTCCAGCTCCGCTTCACTCACTTCACCGAGCAGCGCCTCCAGTTGCCGGCGCAGGACGAGGCGCGTTCCGGCCAGTTGCGCCGCCCGGCGTGACACCGTCGTTTGCCCGGCATGCAGGCGGTACTTCAGCAGCACTTCCGGCAGGTTGGCGACCGGCGCGCGATTGGCCACATCCACCCAGCAGGCATAGTCGAAAGCCAGCCCAAAACGGTCAAAATCAAATCCCCCCGGCACGGTCGCTGCCTGACGCAGCATGACCGTTGGCGTCGAAAACGGACAGGACAGCAGCAGGTGGACGGCCAGCGCCGCCGGTTCAGTCGGAAAGCGCCGCACTTCCGTCCGGGCGCCGAAGGTCTCCACCCAGCTTCCGCACATGGCCACGTCAGGATGGGCGTCGAGAAAATCCGCCTGCCGCGCGAGGCGTTCCGGCAGGCTGATGTCGTCGCTGTCCATAATGGCCAGGTAGCGCCCACGCGCCAGCGCACGGCCCCGGTTCAGCGAGCCGGCATGCCCCAGGTTGCGCTCGTTGCGCACATAGCGGATGCGCGGGTCGGTGAAGCGGTGGATGACCTCCGGTGAGCTGTCCGTCGAGCCATCATCCACGACGATGAGTTCGAGGTCGGTCAGCGTCTGCCCCAGAATGCTGCCCATGGCTTCCGGCAGGTAGTCCGCCTGGTTATAGACGCAAAGCACGACGGAAACACGCGGGGGCGTCATGAGAACACTTCCAGAAGCTTGTCGGCCATCACCCGCGCCGGATCGCGTGGGATGCGTTGCCGGATGGCTTCGGCCGCACGCGCGCCCATCCGGGGCAGCTCATCCCGGCGCTCGTAGGCCCGTTCCAGCGCCTCGTCAAGGGAAACCACATCCGGGGCGCGGGCAATGAAGCCGGTGATGCCATCGGTGAGCAGTTCCGTATTGCCGGGGATGTCGGTCACGATGGCCGGGCGTCCGCAGAGCAGGGCTTCGACCAGCGCGAGGGGCAGCCCTTCGTGGCGTGACGGCAGCACCAGCGCATGGTGGTTGCGCCAGAAAGCTTCAATATCTGAAACAAAGCCGGCAAAGTGAACGGAAGTCAACTCCAGCCAGTTGGCATAGCGGCGCAAGCCTTTCTCCCACGGCCCCGTCCCGGCCAGCGTGACGCAGACATCCCGTGTGCGCCACTTGGGAAGCGCCAGCGTTTCAAACAGTACGTCCTGCCCCTTGGCCGAGGGTTCCATCCGGGCCACGCACCCTAGCCGCAGCGGGCTGTGTTCTTCCGGCCACGGCGGCCGGGCATCGAAGGACACATTGAAGGGATTGAAAACGACTTCGGCATTGGGCAGCGACCGTCCGATCTGCTTTTCGAGCAGAAGCCGGTTGCCTTCCGAGACAAAGTATGCCCGCCGGGCCTGCACAAACATCCGGGCCACAGGTTCAACCAGCTCATCGGAGGGCATCCACAGCAGACTGTTGGCCTGCGTGATGAGAGCGTAGGGGATGTCCATCCGGCGGCATTCTTCCGAAAAAAACAGCGACCATTCATCAAAATTGGCGCCCTGTGAAATCGCGACCACTTTGGGGTGGACGCGCTCCAGCCAGCGCCGGCTGGCCAGATGCACGGGCGGCACGTAACCGCCGCCGCCCAGCCGGTGCAGCAGGCTCTGGAGTTTTTTCCGGCGGTCAAGCCGCCGGAATGTCACCTGCGTGCCGGCCGCAATGAGTTCCGTCACCTGCCGGGCCGGTTCGGGCCAGAACCTGACGTTGGCATGAATCTCGTCGCCGCCTTCCAGCAACCGCTTCGCCACTCGGCTCCAGAGTTCTTCACTCCCACCCCATGGGCAACCCTCCATGGTCGAGATGAACGCCCATTTCATGATTTTTCAAGCACGACGACGTTGGACTGGTAAAAGGTGAACTCACTGCACCACGCAACACGTTTTTGAAGCTGGCGTGAAAGCAGCCCCCATAGCAGCAGCCGATGGATGGACCAGTACATGCGGTTGATGATGCGATTGACCAGTGAGCGTCCCTTCGGCTGCGGATAGCTGCTGATCAGCAGGGTGCCCAGAATGTCCCATCCATCCCCGGCCGTTTTCTGGAACCTGACGGCAAAGCCATGCCGGGCGGCAAAGTATTGGAAGGCATAGGGCGTCGGCCGCCAGAAGTCATGGGGTTCGAGGTGCAGCATGTAGAAATGCGGGCAGGTGATGAGCGCGCGGGCGCCGGGACGCAGCAGGCGCGCAAAGTTGGCAAAGGTCGCTTCCCAGTCCGCCACGTGTTCGAGCACTTCGAGGCAGAGGATGAAGTCAAACGGTCCACTGGCCAGCAGGCCCTCCGGCAGGGGCTGGTCAATCTCACAGATCACATCCACCGTTCCTTCGGGGTTCTGTTCAACATCGAGACCGACGTAGTGAAACCCATGCGCTTCCAGCCAGGCACGGAATGGCTGCCGCCCACAGCCGACATCGAGGGCGCGCCCGCCATGAACGGCTGGAAGGTAAGTCTCCAATGCCGCTTCAACTTCTCGACGCAGAAGTGGCACGATGAAAGACTCACGTGGAAAAACCGGCGTATAGTCAGGGCGTTGAACGTAGTGCTTGCGTTCGAGCATGGTGGCTGTTTGCAGGGCGTGACAAAAACCTACCGAAGGGCTGAAGGCTGGCTGCCAGGGAGCAGCCGCCGGGCAGCGGCCCGGAGTTTTGCCCGTGCGACACGGCTGTAGTACACCAGCGGCGGCGGCTCCCGCCACTGATCCTCTTCCAGATCAGGATGTGGCGCCGGCAGACCAAGCCGCCGCCCCTGGTGGCGGAGCAGGGGTTGCCCCCGGTAGGTGGCTTCCCGGCTGCGGCGGGTGAGTAGCTCCACCCACTGGCGCAGGCAGGTCTCCGAGTCATAGCCGGACGCAACAATATGCTGCCGGGCCTGACGTGAAAGCCGCGCCCATTCCTCCGGCCGGGTGGCCAGTTGTCTGACGGCGGCTACGAAGCCCTCGCCCCGGTCACCCACGATGCAGCCCGTGACACCATCCACAACGAGTTGCCCGATGCCGCTGCGCATCGCCGTACAGATGGGGACGAGACCGGTCGCCATGGCTTCCATCAGGGCAATGGGCAGCCCTTCGTAATCCGAAAGCAGGACAAACACGTGGTGTTCGGCCATCAGCGCCTGAATGTGGGTATTGTCCACCAGTCCCACATACTGCACCCGGCCATGACCTTCCCGGCTGATGATGCTTTCAACAGAGGCCCGCGCCTGTCCATCGCCGGCAATCGTGGCCGTGACGTTCGGAAGCTGCGCCGCACGGCACAGGGCGCGGGTGACATCGGAAATGCGTTTCTGTTCCTCTTCAAGGCGGCCGGCGTAGAGCAGCCGGAGCGGCCCCTGTGTCCAGCCCGACACGGTGGCGGGGAGCGGCACGCCGTAGGGGATGCTGTGGACGGCCGTTTCAGGCGTTGCCCGCGCCTGAGCCGTCTCGGTGAGATACTGCGACACCGCCACCACATCCGTTGCCCGGAAACGCGGCTGCCCGGCCACGAAGACATCAAGCAGCGCCCGGTAGTAGGCATCGTCCGAATGCAGCATGCCCACCGTGGGGAGACCTGCCGGCCGCGTCCATGCGGCGGCGTACAGCCCAGCTATGGTGAAGTTGGGGACGAAGACCGCCGGCCGGAACGCCTCGATGCGGGACAGCAGCCACCGGATTTTTTTCTCGACGGTTTCCCAGTAGGGGAAGGTCTCGAAACGGGCCCCCCGGTCTGCCAGAGCCGCCAGCAGGGGGTAGTCTTCAGGAAGGCGGTAGCGGTCCGGCTCAAGGACAAAGGCCAGCGTCAGAACCTCGAAGCCGTGCGCCGTGACGACATCATACCAGCGGCGCAGCCATGTGTTCGGCCCGCCGGTAAAGCCCGGTGCATCGAACGTACAGATAATGACGCGCTCTGCGGTCATGAGTGCTTTCCCACATCAGCCTGCCAGGCAATCCTGCGACAGCCTGTGGAAGTCGTCGGTCACGTCGAGACCGTAATCCTGCCGGTAGCGTTCAATCAGCCGTGGGACTTCAAGGGCATCCACGAAGTGCGCCAGCGCGCCCGGAACAACCGGGCTGGGCACGGTCCGGGGACTGGTCTGGAGACTCATACACCAATCTCAACCGGCTGAACCGGCGACCACGCCCAGTCTTCGACATAGGCGGCTTCGCCGTGCTGCCGCTCGTATTCCTCGCGGGGCTGCTCATGCATGGTGACTTCAAAAGCAAGAATCCCGGAAAGTTTCTCGATGAGCTGGTTGGAGCGCCGGTTGGTCAGCCAGGTCGTGACGGTGTAGCGCCCCATGTAGAGCCGTGGATGCGGCAGGTGACATTCAACCTGGTACGTCCCACGTTCCACTGGCCCCAGATCACAGTCAGCTTTTGTCACCGGGTGGATGTAGTAGCAATGGATAACCGGGCGTTCCTGCTCATCCATCACCTGAAAGCTGAAGGTAAAGTGCTGACTGGATTCGGTGAAGTGCAGGGTAAAGCGGAAGGTGAGCGGATGGCCCCATTCGTGCTGGCCGCAGGGGCCGGAGGTCACAACGCTGGCCTGTGCGATGTGGCTGTGGCGCGGCGGCGGATTGGCAACGTAGGTCGGGGCCATGTCAGTAGCCAGGCGTTGCAGCCGTTCGTATTCCCGGATCGCGCCGGCCGTGGGGCCGTCATAGACGACTTCGCCGCCGGAGAGCACCAGACAGCTTGTGGTGAGCCGCCGGACGGCCTGCATGCTGTGGCTGACAAACAGCACCGTACGCCCGTGCTGGGCAATGTTTTCCATCTTGCCGAGGCACTTTTTCTGGAAGCCGGAATCGCCTACGGCCAGAACTTCATCCACAATAAGGATTTCCGGCTCCAGATGGGCTGCGACGGCAAAGGCCAGCCGCATGTACATCCCGCTGGAATAGAAGCGCACGGGCGTGTCGAGAAACCGCTCGATTTCGGCAAAGGCGATGATTTCATCAAACTTGCGGGCAATTTCCGACCGGCGCATCCCCAGAATGGCTCCGTTGAGAAAGATGTTTTCGCGCCCGGTGAGTTCGGGGTGAAAGCCCGTGCCGACTTCCAGCAGGGAGCCGACCCGTCCATGGAGTTCCACGCGCCCGGTGGTGGGTTCGGTAATCCGGGAGAGGATTTTGAGCAGTGTGCTTTTGCCCGCGCCGTTGCGCCCGATGACGCCGACGGCTTCGCCGCGCCGGATGTCAAACGACACATTGTTCAGCGCCCAGAAGGATGTTTCCTCATCGGTGGACGACGGACGGCGGAACGGGAGCTGGAAGACATCGCTGATGGATTCGCGCAGCGAGCGGTACGGGCCGCGGTTCCCGCCGCCAATGCGGTACTGCTTTCCCAGTCCTCGGACACGAATGGCAATGTCACTCATCGGCAGGGCTTTCCGTCACACGAACCGTCACACCCGGTCGGCAAAGGTTTTCTCCATGCGCCGGAAGTAGAACGCCCCCGTCACCAGCAGGGTCAGGGAAGCGAGGGCGGAAGCCAGCAGCGGCAGGCCCGGCGGCGCGCCAGCGCCCAGCAACGCCCACCGGAAGCCATCCACGACGCCACTCATGGGGTTGAGGTTGTAGAGCAGCCGCCAGCGTTCCGGCACGAGGCTGCCGGGATAGACCACCGGCGTCAGGAACATCCAGAGCTGCGTGGCGAAGGGGATGATGTGCCGTACGTCGCGGTATTCGACGTTGAGCGCCGAAGCCCACAGCCCGACGCCCAGCGCCGTCACAATGGCCAGCAGGACGAATCCCGGCAGCCAGAGGAGGCCCCAGCCCGGCGTTATGCCGTAGTAGAGCAGCATCGGAACGAACAGGGAACAGGCCACGGCCAAATCCACGAGTCCGCCCAGCACACTGGCCAGCGGAATGACCAGCCGGGGAAAATAGACCTTGGCAATGAGGTGGGCGCTGTTGACGAGGCTGTTGGAGGACTGCCCCAGCGCGTTGGCGAAAAACGTCCACGGAATCAGCGCCGCCAGGGCGAAAAGCGGGTAGGGAACGCCGTCGGACGGGATGCCGGCCAGCCGTCCGAAAAAGATGCTGAACACGAGCATCGTGAACAACGGCTGCAGAAGGGCCCAGGCCGCGCCCAGCACAGTTTGCTTGTAGCGCACTTTGACATCCCGCCAGACGAGAAAGTACAGCAGTTCGCGGTAGTCCCACAGTTCCTTCAGCCTGACGGCCACCCAGCCCCGGGTGGGTTCAATGCGGATGACCGGCGATGCCGGCGCGTGGGGCGTCGCGGCAAGGTCCGGGCTGGCGGTTTTGTCCAGTGGAGCGGTGGATTCCATAGAGGGTCAGTCGGGCATTGTTATGTCAAACGGCTGCCCGTGCGTCAACGTCAGGGGGATGGTTGTTCAGGCAGCGGGTGGGTAGGTCTCAGCTTACTTGCCAATGCAGAAGGTCGCAAAGATGCGGTCGAACACCTCTTCAATGCCCGTTTCGCCGGTGATGTCGCCCAGGGCATGCAGGGCGCGGTGGAGTTCGGCCAGTGGCACTTCTTCCGAATGCCCTTCGGCCAGCAGTTCGCGCGCGCAACCGAGCGCCTCGGCCGCGGTCGTCAGGGCGGTGGCGTGCCGGGCGTCCGTCACCAGCCAGTCCTGGCTCGTGTCGAAGCTGCCGCCGACGGCAACCTGCTGGATGGTGGCTTTCAGCTCGGCCAGCCCGGCCCGCGTATGCGCCGAAACGCCGACGACCGGACATGTGAGGTCGTGTTCCTGAAGAAACAGCACAAACGGCACGACGGACGGCACGAGGTCCAGCTTGTTGACGACACAGATGGCCTGGCGCTGACGCAGGTGCCCGATGACCTGCGTTTCGTCCGGGTGCGGGCCGGCTGCGGCATCCACGACAAACAGCACGATGTCGGCATCGGCCAGCGCCCGGTAACTGCGCTCAACACCCATGCGCTCGACGATGTCTGAGGTGTCGCGGATGCCGGCGGTGTCCATGAGCCGGACAGGCAGTTCGCCAATCGTGGCGACTTCCTGCAGGGTGTCGCGGGTTGTGCCGGCAATGTCAGTCACAATCGCCCGGTCGGCGTCGAGCAGGGCATTGAAAAGGCTGGATTTGCCGACGTTGGGACGGCCGACGATGGCCAGCGCCAGCCCTTCGCGGATGAGGCGTCCGGCACGGTAGGTTGCGGCGAGCTGGCGCACCTGGGTTTCGAGCCGGGACAGTTCTTCCACCAGTGTCGCGCGTGAATGCGTATCGAGCTGTTCTTCGACAAACTCCACAGCCGATTCGAGGTGGACAATCGTCGTCAGGAGCTGCTCCTTCAGCGGTTGCAGCCGGGTGGACAGCGCGCCGCGCATCTGCCGGGCGGCCAGCCGCGCCTGGTAGGTTGTCTGGGCGTGGATAAGGTCGCGCAGCCCTTCGGCCTGGGCGAGATCGAGGCGGCCGTGGCGTACGGCGCGCAGGGTGAACTCGCCGGGACGCGCCGCCCGCGCGCCCTCCCGCATGGCGCAGGCGACGAGGCGGCGCAGCACGACCGGCGAGCCATGGGCGTGCAGCTCCACGACATCTTCACCGGTAAACGAGCGTGGAGTCGGGAAATAGACGGCCAGCCCGTCGTCTATGGTTTCGTCCGCAGTGATGTCCAGAAATGTGCCGCGCAGCAGGCGAAAGGGGTGTCTGGCCAGTGTGCGCCGTCCACGGAAAAGGGTGGCGCCGATGTCGAGCGCGCGTTCGCCGCTGAGGCGGACAATACCGATGCCGCCGTGGCCGGGCGGGGTGGCAATGGCAACGATGGTATCCTGCCAGTCGTAGGTGGGCATCCGCCGGGTTATCGTGCGCCAGCCGGCTTGGCCGCCGGGGGCGCATCGGGATTGGACTGCGATTGGGCAAGCTGCTGCCGGGCGACGGGTTCGAGAACTTTCCAGACGTTGTCGGCGACGATGGCCGCGCCACGCGCATTGGGGTGAATGCCGTCTTCCTGATTGAGTTCTTCCCGGCCGGCAACGCCTTCGAGCAGGGACGGGATGAGGGGCAACCGGTACTGCTGGGCGAGTTTGCGATAGACGGCTTCAAACTGTGCGCCGTAGTCGGGTCCCGCTTCAGCGGGAGCTTTGAGACCGGCGAGGATGACCTGCGCTCCGCGTGCACGGGCGCGTTCGATGATGGTGCGCAGATTGGCTTCCATCTGGTTGAGGGGCAGCCCGCGCAGTCCGTCATTGGCGCCGAGGGCGAGGATGACGATGCGCACGTCGCCGTCCAGCGACCAGTCGAGCCGTTCGACGCCGCCGGCCGAGGTGTCGCCGGAAATACCGGCGTTGATGACCTGGTAGTTCAGTCCGGCGGCATCGAGTTTCTTCTGGAGGACGGCCGGGTAGCTGGCTTCGCGTGGCAGGCCGAAACCGGCGGTCAGGCTGTCGCCGAGGACAACGATCCGCGGCCGGGCGGTAGGTGCGGTGTCCGTGGGCGCTGGCGCGAGGACAGGCAGGGTTTCCGGGGCTTCCGTGCCGGTACGACTGCATCCGCCGGCAAGCAGGCTGCTGCTGATGACCAGAAGACTGAGGGCAAAGCTGCCAACCCGACTGCACTGTGCCTTCATACGTCCGTTCGCGGCTCCGTTCGCTGGCTGCAAAGATTGCCTTCCGATATTAGCGCATGTACGCACTGTCTGGTGCCTGGTTTTCGGCACTTTGGATAACCTGTTACTGACGCCCGGGGCATGGAAGTGACGGACTGAAGGTGCTGACTGAGCGGGCAGCCGATGCAGAAAACTGGTATGTTGCGGGCAAGCCCAAATCAACGCCGGATGTCGCGCGCGGCATAGTTCTGGCGGTAAGGCCCGACTTCTGAATGATTGAACTGAAGCAGCTTTCCAAGCAAGCCCTCAGCGGCCAGAGCCGCCTGACCATTCTCCACCCGCTCGATCTCGTCATTCCGGCCGGGCAGTTTGCCGCCATTCTCGGCCCTTCCGGGAGCGGGAAATCCACACTGCTCGGCCTGATGGCCGGGCTGGATACGCCGACGACCGGTGAAGTCATCCTCGCCGGGACCTCCATCACGCGCTTGGGGGAAGACGCCCTGGCTGCGTTTCGGAGCCGCACCATCGGGTTTGTCTTTCAGGCGTTTCACCTCATCCCGACGGCAACCGCCCTCGAAAACATCCAGATTCCCATGGAGATTGCCGGGCGACGGGACGCCAGAAAGCGCGCCAAAGCCTTGCTTGCGGCCGTAGGTCTCAGCGCCCGGGGGCATCACTACCCGGCGCAGCTTTCCGGCGGCGAGCAGCAACGGGTGGCCATTGCCCGCGCCTTTGCCAACGAGCCGCCCATTCTGCTGGCCGATGAGCCGACCGGCAATCTGGACTACGCCAACGGCATGCGCATTTTCGAGCTGCTGCGTGAACTCAACCAGTCCACCGGAACGACGCTCGTGCTGGTGACGCACAACGAGGAGCTGGCGCGGGCGGCCGACCGCGCCATCACGCTGCGCGACGGCCGCATTGTGCTCGACAACCCGAAGCTCTCCATCGAGCCGTTACCTTCTACTTAGGTGTTTTCCGGCCGGGTGCTTTCCGGTGAAGTGTTTTCCGGTTCGGGATGGCGGACGAGAGCGATAAAGGCCTGGGCTGCGCGCGACAGCGACGACGGCTGCCGGTGGATGACGCGCAGCTTGCGTGCCAGACGCATTTCCCGGACGGGAACGGCCGCCAACTGTCCCCGCGCTACTTCAGCCGCCACGCACAGGCGGGGCAGCAGGCTGACGCCAATCCCGGCCTCGATCATGCGCTTGATGGCCTCGATGGAGGGCAGCTCGACGGTAATCCGCAGGGGCGTCCGGTGGCGGGCAAAGGCTTCGACGACCTGAAGCCGATACCGCGAGACGACGTTGTGCGCAATGAACGTCTCCTGTCCAAGCTCCCGGATGGAGACCGAGGCGCGTCCGGCCAGCGGGTGGTGCGGGGCCGTAACGAGTGCCACGGCGTCGGTGGCAATGGTCAGGGCGTGCAGTCCGGCTTCCGGGGGCGCGAAGCTGATGACGCCCAGCTCCACGCCGTGCCGCAGGACTTCGGCCGGTACATCACTGGCCCGGCAGCGTTTGACCTCGACGTGCACCGCCGGATACATCCGAATGAAACGCTCCAGCCAGGGCAGAAGGTAGGTCACGGTCTGCTCGTTGGCGCCGATGACCAGCCGCCCGGCCGTGAGGGTGTCAAGTTGCCGCAGCGCCTGGGTTGTTTCATCGCGCAGATCGAGCAGGCGGCGGGCATAGTCGTACAGCAGCCGTCCGGCTTCAGTGGGAATAACGCCTTTCGAGTTGCGGTCAAGCAGCGCCGCGCCAAGGTCGCCTTCAAGCTTTTTGATGGTTTGGCTGACGGCCGCCTGCGTCCGTCCCAGCTTGCCGGCGGCCCGTGAAAAGTGCCGTTCCTCGACGACGGCGACAAAGACTTCAAGCTGCGACAGGTCCACGGTGCAGAAGTCCTTTCCGCACCCACCGGGGCTGCTGTGGGGTGTGCTGTCCCTGGGTGGACAAAGGCTGGCAGTGTGTGAAAGTATTTTTCATCTGAAAGATAAAAAAGTGCAGTTTCGTCCCCGCGCCCTTCGGTTGGCTTGACCAGGGTTGGTGGTGCTCGGCATGCTTGGGTGTTGCCGGCACCGGTTACGGGTTGATCGGGCGCGTGACTGCTGGACTTTGCCTGAGTTTTCAACCAATCACATGACATCCCCGCACACGATTCTGATTGTGGACGATGAGTCGTACATCCGCGACTTGCTGGTTTCCGTACTGAGTCTGGAGTACACGGTCCTGACGGCCGAGGATGGTGTGGAGGCGTTTGAGACCTACAGCCAGCACCGCGACGCCATTCAGTGTGTCGTCACGGACCTGTTCATGCCGCGCATGGACGGTGAAGAACTCATCGGGCAACTCCACGCGGAGCAGCCTGACCTGCCAATCATTCTCATTACCGCCCTTCAGGACGAGGCGCGGCTGAACCAGCTCCGGGAGCGCCCCAATGTGACGGTCATGCCCAAGCCTTTCAACCTGGGGCAGTTACGGAACACGCTCCGCCAGAGCATCGCCGCCCGGTAGCCGAAGCCCGTTCCCACGACACCAATCCCTGCCAGGAGCTGGGGGAGTCCCGTCCGGTCAGGCGGCCGGGCGGTTTCTGCGGGAGTCTTTACGGGCGCGCCGTTTCGGCGGCCGCCGGCGACGGCCGGCTCCGGCAGGTGTCAGGTGCCGAAGATGGCGTCCTTGACGCGGTCGAAAAAAACCCTTTTCTTCGGTTTTGCGGACAGCTTTGCGTCCTTCGCGCCGGGGGGAGGCCGCCGCGAATTCTTCGAGCAGCCGCCGCTGTTCACGGGTGAGGTTGGTGGGGGTGACAACGTTGACGACGACGAACAGATCGCCCACCTCGCCCGAAAGCGAGGGAATCCCTTTGCCCCGCAGGCGGAAGGTCGTCCCGGACTGGGTGCCTTCGGGAACCTTCATGGTCGTCTGACCATTCAGCAGCGGCACTTCGATTTCAGCGCCCAGGGCGGCTTCGACGAAATCAATCGAGACCTGGCACAGCAGGTTGTTGTCCTGCCGTTCAAAGATGTCGTGTTCGCGGATGTGGATGACCACCTGCAGGTCGCCCGGCGGGCCGCCGCCGAGGCCGGCTTCGCCTTCACCACTGACGCGCAGCCGCATGCCGTCATCCACGCCGGCCGGGACCTTGATTTCGATGCGCTTTTCGCGCCGCACCCGTCCTTCGCCCCGGCAGGTACGGCAGGGGTCGCGGATGATCTGCCCCGTCCCGCGGCACTGGGGACAGGTCCGGGTCACACTGAAGAAGCCCTGCTGGTAGCGAACCTGCCCCAGCCCGCCACAGGTCGGGCAGGTTTCCGGCGAACTGCCACGGGCGGCTCCACTGCCATTGCAGTCGCCACAGGCTTCAAGCCGTGGAACGCGAATTTGTGTCGTGACGCCATTGGCGGCTTCTTCAAGGGTGAGTTCCAGATCGTAGCGCAAATCCGCGCCGCGCTGGACCTGGCTGTTGCGGCGTCCGCCGCCAGCGCCGCCAAAGCCGAAGCCAAAGAGGTCGCCCAGGATGTCCTCGAAGTTCTGGAAACCGGCGAAGCCGCCGCCGAAGCCGCCCGCGGCGGCCGCGCCGACACCGGCATGCCCAAAGCGGTCGTAGCGCGCGCGTTGTTCGGGGTCGGAAAGGACAGCATAGGCTTCTGCCGCTTCCTTGAACTTTTCCTCGGCGGCGGCATCTCCCGGATTTTTGTCTGGGTGGTACTTCATGGCCAGACGGCGATAGGCCTTTTTGATGTCCGTCTCCGTTGCGTTGCGGGCGACGCCCAGCACTTCGTAGTAATCCCGTTTGGTTGCCATGCCTCAATCCTTCCGAAACCGGGTGAGGTTACCGTGGCCCGCCGGGCCACGCCTGCCGACGGCTGGGTGGTGTGTCTGCGTGGCCCCTAGCGGGGCCGCGCGCACCACTTCACCGGTCAGCCTTACCATTTCCGACGGGCGTCATTCCGTCAACATCTTCACGCCGCCGGTTTCGGATGGCGGAGGCTGCTCGCCTGCCGGCGCATTGAACATGGCATTGGTGATGATCTGGGCGGCCTGTTCGAGCGCGTCGAGCCACTGTTTGACCACGGCCGGGTCCTGAATGTTGAGCACTTCCTTGGCGCCGATGAGGGTCTCCCGCACGAGTTCCTGCTCTTCCGCCGGCAGCATCCAGCCAAACTCGCCGAACGACCGCTGGGTGTTTTGCAGCAGACCGTCCATGCGGCTTTGCAACAGCAGAAGTTCTTTCAACTGGCGGTCACTTTCGGCATTGCGCTGGGCCTCGGCAATGAGGTTGGCAATCTCACCGGGGGACAGACCAGAAGAGGGGGTGACGCGCATGTTCTGTTCAAGGCCGGTGGATTTGTCGCGCGCCGAGACCTGTACGATGCCGTCGGCGTCAATCTCGAAGGAAACTTCAATCTGCGGGACGCCGCGCGGGGCCGGAGGAATGCCAATCAGCTCGAACCGTCCCAGGGAGCGGTTCCCCTTGGCAATTTCACGCTCACCCTGAAGCACGTGGACTTCGACACTGGACTGGTTATCCACCACGGTGGTGAAGGTCAGCGCCTTGCGGACCGGAATCGTGGCATTGCGCTCGACGATCTTCTGGAACAGCCCCCCGCGGACTTCAATCCCCAGCGAGAGGGGGATAACGTCGAGCAGCACGAGGTCCTTGACCTGCCCGGTAAACACCCCGCCCTGAATCGAGGCACCAATGGCCACGACTTCATCCGGGTTGATGCTCGCGTTGGGTTCACGCCCAAAAATCTTCCTCACGCATTCGTGAATGATGGGGGAGCGCGTCTGTCCACCGACAAGCAATACCTGGTCAATGTCTTCGGGTTTGAGCCGGGCATCCCACAGGGCTTTCTGGCAGGGTTCGACGGTGCGTTCGACGAGGTCCTTGACCAGTTCCTCAAACTTGGCGCGGGTCAGGTTGAGGTTGAGGTGTTTGGGGCCGGAAGCCGGATCGGCGGCAATGAAGGGAAGGTTGATGTTGGCTTCGAGTGTGGAGGAAAGTTCGCACTTGGCGCGTTCCGCCGCTTCCTTCAGCCGCTGGAGCGCCAGGCGGTCGGCGCGCAGATCAATGCCCGTCTCGCGGAGAAATTCCTGAATGAGCCAGTCAATGATGCGCTGGTCGAAGTCTTCACCGCCCAGGAAGGAGTCGCCGCAGGTCGAGAGGACTTCAAACACGCCGTCGTTCATTTCGAGCACCGACACGTCGAACGTGCCGCCGCCGAGGTCATAGACGGCAATCCGCTCCGACTTGTGCTGCCCGGCACCGTAGGCCAGGGCGGCGGCTGTCGGCTCGTTGATGATGCGCTGGACGTTGAGACCGGCAATCTTGCCGGCATCTTTCGTCGCCTGGCGCTGAAAGTCGTCGAAGTAGGCCGGAACCGTGATGATGGCTTCCTCGACCGGTTCACCGAGGAAGTCTTCCGCCGAGGCTTTCAGCCGCTGCAGGATGATGGCCGAGACCTCCGGGGGGCTGTAGGCCCGCCCCTGGGCGCGGACCCAGGCGTCGCCGTTCGAGGATTCACAAATTTCGTAGGGGCAGGTTTCGCGTGCGCGCTGGACTTCCGGCGAGTTGAACTTGCGGCCAATGAGACGTTTGACAGCATAGATGGTGTTGGCGGCGTTGGTGATCGCCTGCCGCCGGGCAATCTGCCCCACCAGTCGCTCGCCCTTGTCGGTAAAACCAACAACCGAGGGCGTCGTGCGCCCACCTTCCTTGTTGGGAATGATTTGGGTCGTGCCGCCTTCCATGACGGCAACGCAGCAGTTGGTCGTACCAAGGTCTATGCCGATAACTTTGCCCATGACATCAGTCCGTGGCATGCCCTGAAGACATGCGTGAAGAAATGACTTCCGGTGCGCCACGACAGGGCGCACGAAATACTGTCGTGCGGGGTCTGCCTACCTGAGCTGATCCCATTCGGCACTCAAGAAGCGGCTGGGCGGACGGCCACCCGTACCATTGCCGGGCGCAGCAGCCGATCACCGAGTGTGTACCCGCGCTTGAGTTCGGCCAGAACGGTATTGGGTTTGTACTCGTCTGTTTCGTCCGTGGCAATCGCCTCGTGAACCGTGGGGTCAAAAATTTCACCAACGGCCGGAACCGGCTTGACGCCGAAGCTGGATAGGCTGTCCACGACCTGCCGCTGAATGAGTTCGACCCCGGCCAGAAAATCGGCGAGTGTCCCGCCTTCTGCCCGTCCGGTGGCCAGGGCACGCTCGAGGTTGTCCAGAACTTCCAGTGTCGCCAGCAGAACGGCCTGTCTGCCACGTTCCATGGCTTCGGCCTTTTCCCGTTCGGCGCGGCGGCGATAGTTGTCGAACTCGGCCATCAGTCGCTGGAGCTGATCCTGGACCGCGCTCTTCTCGACGAGGGTTTTGGAAAGCTGTTCCTGGACGATCTCGACATGGCGGCGGGCGGAGTTGGTCTGCTCACGGGCGCGTTCGAGGTCTTCCTGCAAGCTGGCGAGGTCCATCAGCAGCTTAATGGTTTCGTCTTCAGAGAAAGCCTGCCTGCCGCTGGTGACGCCACTTGCCGGGAGGTCTTCCGTCGGCGCTACCGCCGGTTCCGCCGCCCGGGGCGCCGCCGGGGCTGGGGCATCGGCTGTGGAGGCATCCACGGCCAGGTCGGCCGTCTTTGCCTCGGCTCCGCTGGCTTCCAGTTCAAGGACGTTTTCCACCAGGTCTGGAACCGAAACCGCCGGTGGCGTGCCCGCCGGCGAGGACACCGGCACTTCCAGCCGTTCGTCCGCCAGAGGGGGCTCCGTGGGAAATTCAATTTCAATGGTGCGGCGTTTCGGCCCTGCCACATCGAGCTTCGGCATGACGTTGCCAACGGGAGTGTTCACCAGATTGTCCTCCTCGAAGCAGGCTTGGGGGGCAGACTGAAGGATGCGTCACACCGATGCACAGGATTGTGGCGCATGGCAGTCACCGCCGTCAGAAACCGGGCTGGCACGCCGGAAACCGCTGACGGGAACGAGGTTACAAACGTGCAGTCAAGTGCCGCCCGGCCAACCATCGCTGCTCCATCCTGCCTGCTCATCTATCCTCCAACCGGATTTTGGCTGCCGGACAGGTTCACAACCTGAATGTGACCCGCCGACTGGCCAACGGGCGGTTGTCCGACGAGTGCCGGAGGAAACGGGGAAGAGGGGGCGTCGTTCAGCAGTTGGTCGAACATTTTTGCCATGTAACCAACCAGACGCATCACCCGCCCGTATTTCATGCGCATCGGACCGACGACAGTGAAGCTTCCGACGGAATCGTGCCGATAGTGATATGGAGCCGTAACAATTGCACAGTCGCGCAAGCCGGGTACGTGATGCTCCATACCAATCTGCACCACGATGCCGCGGGCGGTCTCGGCCTGTGTCAGACAGGCATTGATGATTTTGACCAGCCGCCCTTTTTCCTCAAACATGCGGAAGATGGACCGCATACGGGCCGCATCGGCAAACTCCGGGGCATCGAGCATGTTGATCGTGCCATCCACATACACGTCGCTTTCGGTTGCACCGTTGCCCAAATCCCGGTTGCACAACACAAGCGCATTCTTGAGCAGCCGGTCATAGAGGTGCTTTTCTTCCGACATCCGCCTGAGCAGTTCGACGCGAATATCTGCCAGACTCCGGCCGGCAAAGTTTTCGACGATGTAGTTGGCCGTGCGTTCCAGCTCGCCCGGCGAAAGGTCTTCATCGAGGCGCACCACAAAGTTGCGTACCAGTCCGGTACGCGACACGGCCACGACGAGGACGCGCCGGGCTTCGAGACGGATGAACTCGATATGTTGCAGGAGATCGCGGGAAAGCGGTGGGGACAGCACGATCCCGACGTGTGACGACAGGTTGGAAAGCACGTGGGAGGCGCGGGCCAGGACATCCTCCCCGGTCACGGTGGGGTCGGAAAACAGGCTGCGTTGGATGATTTCTTCATCCGTCCGGGAGGGCCGTGCATCGAAGTCCGCCACCAGCGTGTCCACATAGTAGCGGTAGCCGCGGTCGGTCGGAATCCGTCCGGCTGAGGTGTGCGGCTGGGCCACATAACCCTGTTCCTCCAGGTCCGCCATGATGTTGCGGATGGAGGCCGGACTCAGCGTTTGGCCGGCTTGTTTGGAGAGCGTCCGCGAGCCAATGGGTTCGCCCGTGGCAATGTGGAGGCGAACGAGCGTCAGAAGTAGCTCGTGACTACGTTCATCAAGTCCGTGAACTGCCCGCCGTTTGCCCATAAACCATTGGTTTTTTTGGAAAAAAGATGTCGAAAAAAAACTAGCACCGGTCAAAAAAAAGTGTCAAGCCGCGCTCTGTCTCCGGCTACTCCGGGCAAGGTGTCGTCTGCACCGCTGCCCGCTGAATGAGTGGAGCCAACGCGGGATTGTCCAGCAGCTCCGGCACATCAGCCGGACGGAGACGGCGCGGACGGTCGCGCTTCGCATCCACAATGCACAGGAAGCCGAACGGCGTCGGGCCGTCGTTGACCAGGCGGTGGACGCAGTTGGCCCCGATGTAGGCCAGATCGAGAAACCCCAGTGTCTGTACGGTGTCCCCCAGCAGCACTTTCCCCACCCCGCGCAGCCCAATGACGGCGTGGGCATGCTCGTGGCATTCGAGGGATGACCAGCCGCCGGGGGCAATCTCGAAGTAGCGCACTTCAAAGCCGATGGTTTCGCCGCCGTGGCCGAACAGCGTTTGCCGGGTGATGCCGGCAAAGTCGGCGGCGGTCGCGGGCGTGGACTGGTACGCCGTGACAGGGACGCCTTCCCACCGGAAAGGCTCCGTGCACGGTGTGAAACGGTGAACCGGAGGCGCGGCGGAAGGGGTATCCTGCCGGGCTGGTGGGGCTTCCACCGGTTCGGAAGGGGAGTGGGGGTTCAGTGGTGGGAGGGGCATTTCCATGGTGTGACCGTCATTCCTTCGTATGGGGCTATCCCGGAACATCATCTGCAATGCGGTTGGTTTCCCGGAGGGCGGCCGCGTCGCACCGCCGTGGCACGCATCAGGCGTCATGGCTCAGGTGGTGTGTCAGCGGAGGGCGTGGTTGCGGGCGGCTGGTCTTCCGGGGTGGGCAGGTCGAGGTCGCGGCTGTCGAGCGCAAAGGCCGCCCGAAAACGCTGCGTTTCTTCGTGGCGCGCCGCTTCGTTTCGGACCAGGGCGGCGAAATCTTCAATACTGTAGTCCTCGGCGACGACATACGCCCGCACGACGAGCCGGATGCCGAAGTTGCGGCTGGGATCGAGTTCGTAACCGAAACGGGTGCGGGTCGCCAGTTCGTAGGTTTCACTCCCGCGGAGGCGGATCACTCGGTCGTACATGGCACGGCATGCGATGCGGCAACCCAAAGGGTGGTTTCCCACCTCTATGCAGATGCCCTCACGTCCAGCGTTTGAATGCCCACTCCAGGCTGTTTTTCCAAGCAGGTGTCATTCCCAAAGCGGTCACTCCTCTGGGGCGACCTATGAGACGTATGATACGCCATGACAAGGTGAACGCATCCATTGGCGCTGTCAAATGACCTTGCCCGAATACCGGCTTGAAACGAGCCGTAACAATCCATAATGATGATGCCCATGCAGGTTCTTTGTCTTTCTCAAATACGCACGCCGGTCTGTGGTTGGCGTCTTTTGCGTCTCACCTCTGTTCTGGGCGTCAGCGCCCTTGCCCTGTCCAGTGCGCTTCTTCCAGTGTCCCTGGCCGGGTCCTTGTCCGGGCCCCTGGCCGGTCCCTTGGCCGGGTCGGTCGCTGCGGCGACGCCTTCCCAGCGTTCCCGCGAACTGCGCCCGGTGGATATTGTCGCCGCCTGTGTCGAAGCCTTCTTTCGGGGGGATGACCCGGCCATCCGGGCCTTTTTTACCGAACGCGCCCAGGCGACGCTCTCCAGTCTGGCCACCAACGACAACAGCGCCTACAACGACATTCGGCAGGCCCTGCTGGGCGATCACCCGCTCGGCCGGCTGGCCGAACGGGGCGTCCGGGTGGAGTCCATCACCACGGGGACCGGCGCGCGCGAGATGCTGCTGCGTTCGGGAACGCGCATCGTCGGCAACATCGCCTTCCGGGACATCACGGAAGAAAATCTGTCCGTGGTCGAGTTGCGGGCGTCCCTCAACAGCGAAGAAGCCAGGCCCGTGGTGATCAGTGTGGTGCTCACCCGTGACCGGAAACTCAAGACCTGGCGCATCGTTGCCCTGTACGCCGCCGATTTTGGCGGGCAAACCGATGAAGTGTTTGATCTCGACCGGTTGTTTGAAATCCGGGTCGCCGCCAATGAAGCGGCCGTGTTACCTTTGCTCAGTCAGTTGCAGGAAGCCCAGGCACGCTATGCGTTAGGCGTCGGGCAGAATCGTTTTGGCACGCTGGCCGAGTTGCGCCGGGCAGGGGAGATCACCGGACTCGCCGATGGGCGTTACCGGGGCTATCGCATCGAGGTGGTGGTCAACAACCAGACGGTTCCCCCAACGTTTCAGATTCATGCGGTGCCGGAACGCTACCGGGAAACCGGGCGGCGTTCGTTTCTCATGGATGATAGTGGTGTCTTGCGTGGAGCTGATCGCCAGGGAGAGCGGGCGCGACCGTCTGACCCGGTCGTCAGGGGCAAGGACGGTGAGACCGTGGAAGTCGAATGAGGTGCGGCGGGTATGGCCATCCGGGGCGTCCGCCCTGCCTGCCTGAACACAATGAGGAGTGTGCTGTGACGAGTCCACTGTTGCAGGGTGATCTCATTCAGGATGCGCTGCCGGATGTCATCCGGCGGATTTACACCCGGCGTCTGAGCGGTGAACTGACAGTGAACCACCAGGCGCTCACCAAGTCCATCTACTTTGAACTCGGCGCCATTGTCTTTGCGCGGAGCAATGACCGCGCCGACCGCATTGGCGAAAGCATGATGCGTCACGGCCTGCTGTCGCAGGAGAACTTCCTGCGCGCCTCAGAAGCCATGACCCGTGGGAAGCGGTTTGGCCGCGTGCTGGTCGAGCAGGGCATCATTTCCGAGCGGGAGCTGTCCAACGCCGTCACCTTTCAGATTCTGGGTATCATCTACTCGATGTTCGAGTGGACGAGCGGGCAGTATCGCTTTACCAACCAGGAAAAACCCGTACCGGATGACCTGCGGCTGGAGCTTTCGACGGCGAACATCATTCTGGAAGGCGTCCGCCGCATCCGGGATTTCAGTGTTATCCAGCGTGGGATGGGGGATCTGAACCGTCTCATCGGCCCGGCGAGCAACCCTCTGCTGCGGACCCAGTCGTTGTCGCTCAAGCCCATCGAGCGGCAGTTGGTGAACGGTATCAACATTCCCATGAACGTGTTGCAGGCGATGATGCTGGTCAGCGCCCCGCCCAACGCCGTTCTTCAGGCGCTGTACGGTTTGATCTCGGCCGGAATTCTGGAGCGTCACGCCGCGCCGGTTGTCAACCGGGAGACCGGGCAGATGGAAATTCCGGCTGAAGTGGTCGAGCAGGCGGTGAGTGCGCCGCCGGTGATTCCCCCACGGGAGGCGGACGCTGCCGCCAAGCGGACCGGCTCGCTCAAGGCCGTCAACATGCTGCTGGCGATGCAGGCCCGGCTCGATACGACGAATGATCCGCATGAAATTCTCGGCGTCTCGCCCCATGCCACGCGGGATGAGATTCGGGATGCTTACTACCGGCTGGCCAAGGACTTTCATCCCGACCGCCACCTCAACGCCACGCTGGAGACCCGCCGCCAGGTGGATGCCATTTTCGCGCGGATTACGGAGGCCTATGAGGCCATCCGGGATGGTGGGGACAAGTCCTCGGTGCTGACGCCCATGCCGCTGGCTTCCGCCACCCCGGCGCCACGGGGGAGTGCCCCGCTGCCGTCGGCACCACCGGGTGAGACCACGGCCCAGCGCGAGGCCCGGGCAGAGAAGGCTTTTCAGGACGCCCGCGCCAAAATTGCCAACCGCGATTTTGTCAGTGCCGTGGCTTTGCTGCGGGAGGCCGTGACCCTCAACCCCGACGCCTCCCGCTATCACCTGCTGTTGGGCACGACGCTCGCGGCGCATCCCAAGATGCAGCGGGAAGCTGAACATGCCCTCAAGAAAGCGGCCGAACTGGACCAGTTCAACGCCGCGCCCCTCGTTGCGCTGGGGCAGCTTTATGCCCGCGCCAACATGAATATTCAGGCGGAAAAAATGTTCAATGAAGCCCTGCGCCTCGATCCTGAGTCCAAAGCGGCGCGCAAGGGACTCGATGCCATCAAGTCCACCAAAGGCGGCGGGTTTTTTGACAAGCTGTTCAAGAAGTAGCGGGCGTGGCCCCGGGCACCACCGCCGGCGGAGCGGAAGGCGGCTTCTGCCCGGTCCGGCCACCACCCGCTGAAAGAAACGCTCGTCACCCCACGAGCCGGTCATGGCTACTGATGAAGAACTCCTGCGCGCGTTTCAGCAGGGTGATGAACAGGCGTTCAGCCAGCTTTACCAACGCCACCGGATGGCGATCTACCGTTTTCTGGCGCGGCGCCTGTCTTCATCCGTACGGGCTGAGGAGCTGTGTCAGGATGTCTTTGTCGCCCTGGTGGAACACGCCGGGAGCTGGCGTGGTGAGGCTTCGGTCAAAACCTATCTGTACCGGATCGCGTTCAATCGTCTGGTCAGCGATACGCGCCGCAGTGAACACCGGGTGATGGTCGCGCCGGCGCCGGACGACGAACCGGCGCCGGCCCGGGAGCCACAGGCCGCGGAGCGGCCGGACGTGGTGTTCGAGACTCAGGAACGGGCCCGGCTGGTGCGCGAGGCCTTGGAACGTCTGTCGCCGGAGTTTCGGGATACCCTCGTGCTGAAGGAATACGACGGCCTCAGTTGTGAGGAGATTGCCGAAGTGCTGGGCGTGGCCGTCGGCACGGTCAAATCCCGCCTGTTTCGTGCCAAACTGGAGCTGAAGCGGCATCTGGCGGCGTTTTTTGCCTCCCCATCCAGCCCGGCTGATTGAATCCGGGGCCGCCTGACGCCAGTCCGGGGCCCCCAAGGGGGGTGGCTATACAATCCCGCCGGTTTACATTATTTTTCCGTCTTACCTTTAGCCGGTTGGTTTTCTTTCACCTCTGTTCCCGCACTCCAGCCCTGTCCCATGAACGATGCCCAGCCAGTAACGACGACGGCGGATGAGGTCGTAGCGGAGACAACCGCACCGTTGCCGGCCCTTGTCCGTGAAACGACACTGACCGGGGCCGGGCAGCGGTGGCTGTTTGAACTCGACATGCTGCTTCAAAGCCTGGCGTGTTTTTTTCGGGTCGAACTCCATCCGCTTTCCGAACAGGGCCGGGCCACCCTTGCCCAGCGGGACTTTACCGAAGAGCTGCGGATTGTGCGCCAGTCGCTGCTGCGGCTGAATTATCTGTCCACCGAAATCATCGGGGCCCTGCAGACACCGACACCAAAGAGCGAAACCGTGCCGCCCCCAAAGCTGGCGGCCCCGAATGCAGCACTGGTCACGGCGCTGTACCAGTTGACGGAAGCGCTCTTCGATGTGCGGACCGTTGTGGATGATTTGGTGCGGACGAAACCGGTTGGCTATCACACCTTCACAGCGGTCGGACGGCTGCTGAATCAGTCCATTGAACGGAGTGGTTGTCATCTGGCTATCCAGCCGGAGATGCAGACGCGCAAGCCGGAAATCCAGTCTGAGGCGCTACGGAAGCTGCTGCTGGGGTTGTCCGACCTTCCCCTGCGCCAGGACCTGCGGCATGTGTTCGGTTGTTTTTATCGTTTCCTGCGCTACCTGGACTTCATCCAGGATGACCTGCGCCAGGACCGCCCGCTCAAAGGCACCCTGCCCGTTTTTATCCTGGTGCGGGCGGAGACGGAAGCCCTGATTGAGTTCATCGAAACCCGCCTGATGCGCCTGCCCAATCTGCTGCCGGATGTCACCGATGCGTTTGACGCCACGGTGTACGCCCTGGAGATGGAACTCCAGAAAATTTACGGACGGGAGCTGACTGGCTTTGCTGAACTCAATCAGGCGCCACCCATTTATGCGCGCGTGGAAAATGCCCACGGGCTGCTCCGTGACTGTTTCCAGCAATCGCTGGTGGCGCTGGCCGTGGTCTTCGATCCGGGTTTCGACGGGGCCGCGGCTTTCGACATGTTCCAGACCAAACTCGAACAGTCCCTCCACCTGCGCGAGGACATCTGGCGGTTGCTCTGCCACCTGCGCCGTTTCGAGTCCCGGCCGGAAAAGACCGCCGTTGCCCCGCTCATTGAGCGCATCACGCTCTTTCGGGACACGTCCCTGCGTTTTCTGATGTATAAGGACTGGGACGAATACGACCGTTTTCTGGATACCGTCCAGTCAGCACGCAATCTCGAAGAACTGCTCAAGACCATCCATCTGCTCTCGACCTTTCTGGAAACCCTGCTCGGACAAATCAACATGCGGGCCGTACTGGCCAACCATCCCTTTGATTACCCACCGCTCGCTGACGAGTGACCGCCGCCGTTTCTGCGTGGTTTGGGATGAAGTTCACGGCTGAATCCATTTTGAATGTGACCTGGCTGCGTCAGGTGGCGGGGTTCCCCTCCGCCGGGGTGGTGGTGGCCGTGTCGGGCGGACTCGATTCCATGACCCTGCTCCACGCCCTGCACACCTGGTGTGGAGACAATCGGGCACCAGACCTGCACGTGGCCCATCTCGACCATGGCCTGCGTGGTGCAGCCGCGGCGGCGGACGCGCAGTTGGTTGCGGAAACGGCCGCGCAGATGGGGCTGGACTGGACCGTGGAGCGCGCCGACATTCCCCACCTTGTGACCTCCGGCGGCAACCTGGAAGCCGTGGCCCGACAGGTGCGGTATGCGTTTCTGCGGCGGACGGCAGAGCGTCTGGGCGCGGCTTTCGTCGCCACCGCACATACCAAGAGCGATCAGGCGGAGACGGTTCTGCTCCGTCTGGTGCGGGGGACCAGTCTTGCCGGTCTGACCGCCATCGCCCCTTTACGGCCGCTTGCCGCCGGAACGCCGGTGCAGGTGATTCGTCCTTTTCTGAATACCTCGCGCCGGCAGATTGTCGCCTATGCCCAGCACCATGGAGTGCGGTTTCGGGAAGATGCCACCAACCACGACCTGTCACGGGCGCGCAATCGGCTGCGCCACCGCGTGCTGCCGGAACTCGAACAGCTCAATCCGCAAGTCGGAAGCGCCCTGGCGCGGCTGGCTGCCCAGGCGCGTGAAGACCAGCAGTACCTCATGGAGATGGCCCAGTCCTGGCTGGAACGCCATGCGCGCCGCGCTGGCGGGCGACTGGCGCTGCCGGTGATGGAGTTACTGGCGTTGCCACCACCCATCCGCCGCCGGGTCTTGCATGCCGTGGCACAGCAGGCAGAATATCCGGCTGTGGCCTCCCGGCATGTGGCCGCCATCGAGCAGATTCTTCTCCCCACGGATGCGATTGGAAAGTGCGTTGAGTTGACGGGTGGACGCCAAGTGCGACGGATCGCCGACGCGCTGGTGTTCACCCAGGCGTGATGGTGGCTTATATTGCAGGCAGGCGGGAGTGCGCTCCCGCCGGAGAGAAACGACGTGATGGCTTTTCCTCGGAAAAGCCGTTCGTGTAAAGTCATCGGCCCAACCCGGCGTGCCGACCCCGCGCACGTCACAAGCTCATTCCCGGTCAGCTTTACAGCAGGACAACCGACGACTGAAAACGGAAAGGCAGGCGCGACGTTGAATACGGCAGTCCGACAAGTAGTTCTCTGGATCGTCATTATTGCTGGCGGTGTGTTGTTCTGGAGCTTGCTCCACCGCACCGGACAGCTCAAGGAAGATAACCCTGACTATGCGACCCTCATCAAGAAGATCGACGCCAAGGAAGTCCAGGAGGCCGTCATCTCGGATACGGAAGTCACGGGCAAGTATGTCAATGGCAAGCCGTTTCGGACCGACATCGTCGCCAACGTATCCGGCGATCTGATGAAGCGCATGGCAGAGCGGGACATCAAGGTGCAGGGCAAGCCGGCCACGAGCGGGATATGGTTGACCATCCTGCTCTACTACCTGCCCGTATTTCTGCTCATTGGCTTTGTCTTTCTGATGATGCGCCAGATGCAGGGGAGCGGTAACAAGGCACTTTCCTTTGGGCGCAGCCGGGCGCGGCTGCTCTCCAATCAGGCCAAGCGCATCACCTTCAAGGATGTCGCCGGGGTTGAAGAATCAAAGGAAGAACTCCAGGAAATCATTGAGTTTCTCAAGGAACCGCAGAAGTTTCAGAAGCTGGGCGGCCGCATTCCGAAAGGCATCCTGATGATGGGTCCGCCCGGAACCGGCAAGACGCTGCTGGCCCGCGCGGTCGCCGGCGAAGCCAACGTGCCGTTTTTCTCCATTTCCGGCTCGGACTTCGTGGAGATGTTCGTCGGTGTCGGGGCGTCGCGGGTACGCGACCTGTTTGAGCAGGGCAAGAAAAATGCACCGTGCATCATCTTCATTGATGAGATTGACGCGGTTGGCCGGCACCGGGGCGCTGGTCTGGGCGGCGGTCACGATGAGCGCGAGCAGACACTCAACCAGTTGCTCGTCGAAATGGATGGCTTTGAATCCAATGACGGCGTCATCCTGATTGCCTCAACCAACCGCCCCGACGTGCTCGACCCGGCGCTGCTGCGGCCCGGGCGCTTCGACCGCCGGGTGGTCGTCAACCGGCCCGATGTCAAGGGGCGCGAGGGGATTCTGGCCGTCCACACGCGCAAGATTCCGCTTGGGGACGACGTGGATATTTCCGTCATTGCGCGTGGCACACCGGGTTTCACCGGCGCTGACCTGGCCAACCTCGTCAACGAAGCCGCGCTCAATGCCGCCCGCAACAACCAGAAGTTCGTGACCATGCGTGATTTCGAGTGGGCCAAAGACAAGGTCATCATGGGCAGCGAACGGCGCTCGATGGTGATGTCCAACGAAGAAAAGCGCAACACCGCTTATCACGAAGCCGGACACGCGCTCGTCGGTATCAAAGTGCCGAATGCCGACCCGGTGCACAAAATCACCATCATCCCGCGCGGCATGGCGCTGGGCCTGACGCAGCAGTTGCCCGAAGCCGACCGCTACTCTCACACCCGCGAGTACATCGAGGGACAGATTGCCATTCTCATGGGCGGCCGTCTGGCCGAGGAAATCTTCCTCAATCACATCACGACCGGGGCCTCGAACGACATTGAACGCGCCACGGAGCTGGCCCGGCGCATGGTGTGCGAGTTCGGCATGTCGCAGCTTGGGCCGCTGACCTTCGGCAAAAAGGAAGAGCAAATCTTTCTGGGCCGGGAAATCGCGCAGCATCAGGATTACAGCGAAGACACGGCCATCAAGATTGACCAGGAAGTGAAGCGCATCGTCATGGAGCAGTACAACCGTGCGCGGCAGATCATCCTGGACAACAAGGATGCCCTCGTGCGTCTGGCGGAGGCGCTGCTCGAACGTGAATCGCTTGATGCCATTCAGGTTCGGCGGCTGGTGGCAGGGTTGCCGCTGGATGATGACGAACCAACCGGCAGCAGCAGTGACCGCGAAGAAGCCAAAACCGATGCCGTGCGTCCGCCAGTCGTCAATCCGCTGATTCCGCCCGTGGCCGCCGGGGACAATCCGGCAACCGCCTAGTGCGATGGATGCCTGACCGATAACCGATAACCTGAGCCTCCACGTCGCAGCCCGGTTGAAGCGGCGTGGAGGTTTTTGTTTTGGCGCTTCCGGCTGACACCGGCGTGACCACATCACGCCGGCAACCGGAGCCAGTCAGCTCTGCGTCAGGACAAACCGAGCCATGTCCGGTAGAGCCGGGTCTGGGTGGGCGTTGGCGTTGACACAGGGCGCACCTGGACATCCAGGCGCGTTTCTTTCTGAAGCGTCACTGCGAATTCCCGCAGCCTGCCGCGCCGGAACACCAGCACTCTGACGGTCTCGCCGGGTTGCCGCTGTTTCAGCAACTGGGGCACTGTGGTCAGCGTAGCCTGTTCGCCGTCAAGCGCCACGAGGATGTCGCCCCGGTCGAGACCCGCCTGGAAACCGGCCTCGCCGGGAAAGACATTGGCAATCACGGTCTGTTTCTCATCCCCGGACAACTCGATGCCCAGCGACGCTTTGGGCTGCGTGGGCGACAGCGTCTCGACGAGTTCCAGCCCGACGGCTGCCAGGTACTCCCCATAAGGCAGTTCGTCCGTGCCGTCCACATACCGCGCGAAGAAGTCGGCGTAACTCGTTCCGGCTACGGCTTCAACGGCCAGTTGCATGCCGTTTTCGGGATAGCCGCGCCCGCGTTCGGCATAAGTGGTGTACAGCCAGCGCATGGCGTCGTCGAGGGATTTGGCGCCGTCAGTGCGTCGCCGGATGTCAAGGTCGAGCAGCAGCGCCACCAGCGCCCCCTTGGTGTAGAAATCCACCCGCACATTCGTGTCGTCCGGCGTCAGCCAGGCGTCAAAACTGGCAGCCGTGACCGGTGTGACAAGTCGCCCCGGCGTCCGTTGCTGCGTGGCAATCGTCGTTCCCAGGGCGCGCAGGTAGTCCTCAACCGACAGCACGCCCGCCCGCCGACACAGCAGATCGTCGTAGTAACTCGTCACCCCTTCCGCCACCCAGAGGTTGCGGGTGTACACTTCCTGGCTGTAATCAAAGGGCCCCAGCACCTGCGGACGGATGCGCTTGACGTTCCACGCATGAAAAAACTCGTGCGCGGTAATGCTGTAGAAACGCTGGATACGTTCCGTAAACACGCTTGCCGGGACGGTGATGCTCGTCGAGTTGAGGTGCTCGACGCCGTGAAAACGGCCGCCGGGGATGACGTGGTAGAGAAACCAGTAGTCGGCAAAGGGCGCTTTGCCGCCGAACATCTCCACCGTCACCGCCACGATGCGCCGTATGGACTCGGCCAGTTCGTTCAGTGGAACGCTCACCGGACCCTGGAACGCCACAAGGTAGGTCGTGCCGGCGTGCTCAAACCGAACGATGTCGAGCGTTGGGCTGGCAATGCCGGGTGCGTCCGCCAGCGTGTCGTAGTCGGGCGCTTCATAGACAAACGGTTCGGCGACTTTTCTGAGCGGACAGGCACAGCGCCAGCCGGCGGGCAGCGTCAGCGACAGGCGCGCCAAAAGGTCTTTTTTCCCAACGACATACATCAGCAGGTTGGTGCCGTTCCAGTACAGTTCCTCGTCGTTCCAGAGCGTCGAGCCGGCATCGAGGGTGTTGGCATAGCAGGCATAGGAGACGCGGACTTCCCGAGCCGCGCCGCACTGGATGCGCCACGTGGATTTGTCAGTTTTTTCCCATGGCAGCGGCCGCCCGGTCTGGTCGGTGGCCCGGAAATCACGGATGTTCCGTGCGTAGTTTTGAATCTGATACCGTCCCGGACGCCAGGCCGGAAGGGCCACATCGAGATGTTTGACCGGTTCCGGGGGGGCGTAACGCAGGGTGACGGTGATGAGATGACTGTTCGGCGTCTGTGGAACGAGGTCATAGACCACGGTCGGTCTGGCGGGTTGGGCCTGCCCTGACCCGGCAAGTGCGAAAAGGAGAGTAAGCCAGAGCCAGGTGTACGGCGTGCACATCCGCCGCCACACGGCAGGGTGAAAGTGAGGATGGGTGGACATCAGGCGTCAGTCACTGTGGGGAAATTTGGAAGGCATGGTGAATGGCGGGTAATCTAGCGAAAGTCCCTTGTGGCGGATAGCCATTCATTTCTGGAGAGATTCGGTGCCGCCTTTGGCCGCGCCGAAGGAAGAAACCATGAGCGACACACCGAATAGCCTTCTCTACGACGTTGCCGACGGGATTGCCACGGCGACGCTGAACCGTCCTGAAAAACGCAACGCGCTTGATGCCGGCATCCTGAACGGGCTGCGGGCAGCAGTGCAGTCGGCCGCGCAGGACCCGGACGTGCGCGTTCTGGTGGTGACCGGCGCCGGAAAGGACTTCTGCGCCGGAGCTGATCTGGCGGCACTGGAAGCCATGGCTGAGCAGGACATCATGCAGCACTTGGGGGATGCCGAAACCCTTGTTCATCTGTTCACCGCCATGCGCGCCTGTCCGAAGCCGATTGTAGCGCGTGTCCGGGGACGGGCGCTGGCGGGCGGCTGTGGGCTGGCTTCGGCCTGCGACCTCATTGTGGCAGAGGAAACGGCGCAGTTTGGTTATCCCGAAGTCAACATCGGCTTCGTCCCGGCCATGGTCATGGCCATTCTGCGACGCAATCTGGGCGAAAAGCGGGCGCTCGAATGGGTGCTCACCGGGGAGATTCTTTCGGCCCGGCAGGCCCACGAGTGGGGACTGGTCAACCGCGTCCTGCCGGGCGATACCTTTGATGAAGCCTTTGCGGCATACATCAAACAGCTCGCAGCCCGAAGCAGCTCGGCCATGCATCTGACGAAGCGGCTGCTCTACCACATGGACGGCCTCAGCTTTGAAGCCGCGCTGCGCAGCGGCGCCGATGTCAACGTCATTGCCCGGCATACGGCCGATTGCCGCGCCGGCGTCGCCAAATTTCTCAGGAAAGGCTGACGGCGGACGGGATGCGTGAACGGTACTCCCGCCAGGAACGGTTTGCCGAAATCGGCCCGGAAGGGCAGGCGCGGCTTGCCCAAGGGCGGGCGCTGGTCGTGGGATGCGGTGCGTTGGGCTGTGCGCTGGCCGATATGCTCGTGCGGGCCGGCGTCGGTACGGTCCGTCTCGTGGACCGGGATTTCGTCGAGTGGTCGAATCTCAACCGGCAAATCCTGTTTGATGAAGCTGATGCGCGGGAGCACCGTCCCAAGGCGCGCGCGGCCGAACAGCGGCTGCGGGCTGTCAACAGCGCCGTCAGGGTCGAGGGCATCATTGCCGATGTCGCGCCGGATACGGTGGAAGCCCTCGTGGCCGCGGCCGATGTTGTCCTCGATGGCACGGACAACTTCGAGACGCGCTATGTCCTCAACGATGCCTGCGTCAAGCACGGGAAACCGTGGATTTATGGCGCGGCTGTCGGCAGCCAGGGGGCGACGATGACCATCCGGCCGGGTGAAACGCCCTGCCTGCGCTGTGTTTTTGAAGAACCGCCGGACGCGGCCCTGATGCCAACCTGTGAGACGGCCGGAGTCATTCTGCCGGTGATCCAGACGGTGGCGGCTGCCCAGGTGGTCGAGGCCCTGAAGCTGCTGACGGGCCAGGCGGCAGCCTGTCGGCACAACCTCTGGCAGGTGGATGTCTGGAGCGGGCGGCAGACGACGCTGGCCCTGTCGCCCAACCGCCGCCGCGCGGATTGTCCCTGCTGCCAGCTTCGGCGGTTTGATTTCCTGACGGTCGAACAAACGACGTTCGCCGCCACGCTGTGCGGACGTGAGGCCGTGCAGGTACGTCCGGCGCGCACGCCCGCCGGCGCACTCGATTTTTTTTCTCTGGCCGAACGCCTGCGGCCCCTCGGCGAGGTCCGGCATAACGCCGAGGTGCTGCGCTTTACCGTCGAGGGGCTGGAAGCCACACTGTTTCAGGATGGCCGTGCCATCATCAAAGGGACTTCCAGCCCTGACCGGGCGCGCGCTTTTTATGCCCGATACTTCGGGCTATGAGCCGGGAGTGCCGTTGGCGGCGTGGGCGCGTGCCATGACGAACTCAACCAGCGTTCCCACGCCAAAGCCCGTCGGCCCTTTGGGAAGATGCGGTTTGTTTTCCATGTTCCAGGCCATGTTGGCGATGTCGAGGTGCGCCCAGGGGACATCGCCCGCAAATTCCCGCAGAAACCAGGCCGCCGTGATGCTGCCGCCGTATTTGCCGCCGACGTTTTTGATGTCCGCAATGTCGCTTTTGATGAGTTCCCGGTACTCGTCATCGAGCGGCAGCGGCCACACCCGTTCATCGGCCGCACGGGCGGCTGCCTGGAGTTCCTCAACCATGTTGGGATGGTGGCTGAACAGTCCGGCGTAGCGAAGTCCCAGCGCAACGGCAATGGCCCCGGTCAGGGTCGCCAGGTCCACCATGCAGGTGACACCCAGCCGGCGCGCATAAGCCATGGCATCGCACAGAATGAGCCGTCCTTCGGCATCCGTGTTGATAATTTCGACGGTTTTCCCCAGCATGGTCCGCACGACATCGCCCGGACGGGTGGCTTTGCCGGAAGGCATGTTCTCACAGCTCGGAACGATGCCAATGACGTTGAGGTTGGGCTTGAGCTGGGCAATGGCGCGCATCGCCCCAAGGACAGCCGCCCCGCCGGCCATGTCGTACTTCATCTTTTCCATGTTTTCGGCCGGTTTGAGCGAGATACCGCCGGTGTCGAAGGTAATGCCCTTGCCGATGAGACCGATGGTTTCACGTCCGCCGCCGTTGGGAGGGCTATAGCGTACGGTAATCAGCCGTGGTTCCTCGACCGAGCCGCGCGCCACGGCCAGCAGCGCCTCCATTCCAAGGTCGCGCATTTTGTCTTCGTTGAGGATGTCGGTTTGCAGGCCCACGTCATTGGCCATTTCCTGGGCGTGATGGGCAAGGTGGGTGGGGGTCATCCGGTTGGCCGGCTCATTGACGAGAAACCGCGCAAAGTTGATGGCTTCTCCAAGGATGCTGCCCCGGCGGATGCCCTCGTGGAGGGCGGGATCATCGGTGGTTTCGGTTACAAACGTCAGTGTCTCGACCTGGACCGGGCGGGTGTCCTCAGTGCGGTAACAGTCCACGGGGAAGGTGGCCAGGTGCGTGCCGGCCACAGCCGTCTGGGCAAAGGTCCGGGGTGTGAGCGCGCCCCACCGGGGGAGGAGACCAAAGCGCCGTGCGCCCTGCATTCCATGGGCGCGAATCGCGGCGGCCACGCTTTCACGGAGCGTCTGGGTCGTCAGCTTGTCGGCCGCGCCGATACCCATCAGCACCAGCTTGCCAGCGGCTGCACCGGGCGCAAGGTGCAGGGTAAGCGTCTGTCCCGGCTTGCCGCGCATTTCGGCCGTGCCGAGCACCGCCGAAAGGCGCTCGCCAGCCCATGGGAGGCTTTCGCTGAGGCGGCTGGGGTCGGATATGTCATCGGTGAAAACCGGAACGAGAAGGACATCAACGGTGGTTTGTGCCAGAGGTTGACAATGGGCGGACAAGGTCATGGTGTGGGTGACTCCAGGTACATGGCAAGGTGACAGGTTTCAAGCACGTTTTGATTTTGCATAGTTGGCTGTGCTATAGCGATAGCGTGTGGTGAGGACGCTCCCTGGCGTCTCACGGGTCAACGGATTTGGTCAGTCATGTGGACGATGTTCAATGTACGTCCAGCCGGGCAATAAAAACGCCGCAACCAAATTCAAGCGTCCGATTGTGGACTGGTATCTCATCTCCCGCCGGACGTTTTATCAAATTATTGCCGGGTTTTTACTGCTTGTTGGCGCAATTGTCGGGTTGTATCTCTGGAAACGTCACCAGGAAGCCCTTGCCGGACAATTTGAAACTCAAGGGGCCCGCCTGGTTCAGGTGCTGGGCACAGTCAACATCAAGCGGGCACGGACCAATCAGCTTGAACCGGCGACCCCCAACACCATCCTTGAGCCAGGTGATGTCATTTATACAGCTTCGGACGGGGCCGCCGTCATCCAGTATGTTGACCGCAGCGTTCTGAAGATGAAGTCGGATTCGACGGTCATGGTTCAGGAAAACGCCAAGAACGCCAAGACCGACCAGCAGGTGGTGCGCAACCGGGTCGAAGGCGGCACGGTCAACATCAGCACGGGGACCATTCAGACGGCCGAGGATGTCAACGAGCTGGCGTCAAAGAGTGTCAAGTTCAGCGTAACGCAGAACTCCAGCGCGGAAGTCAATGTGGCCGGGGATCGCGTGCGCGTCAGTGTGGAGCGCGGGGAACTCCGCTCGACGACGGACCGGGGCGTGACGGAAAGTATCCGTACCAGCACGAGTGTGGAGTATGACCGGGACCAAAAAGTGGGGCAGTACACCCTGCTGTCGCCGCCGCGTCTGTCGCTGCCCGAAAACGCGCGTATCATTCCGCTGGAGTATGGCAAGCCGCTGCCGGTGACCTTTGCCTGGGGGACGGTGACGGAAGCGCCCCGGTATCAGCTCCAGGTGGCTAATTCCCAATACTTTCTCGAACGGGCGCTGGTTTTTGAAAAGGATACCGACACCCCCGGATTTACGTGGAACGTCAACTCGCAGAGCGGTACCTACTGGTGGCGGGTGCGGGCCGTAGCGCGGGATGGGCGGCCCGGGGTGTGGAGCGAGGAGTTCCGCCTGACGTTCGTTCCCCGGCAGCCAGGACTCTCTGACACGCCTATCTACATCGGGAAAGTGCAGGTATCACGGGTGGCGTCCGGTATTCACAAAGTTTCGGGTGAAACGGAGCCGGGGGCTGAAATCCGCATCAACGGGCGGGCGGTTCCCGTGGATAGTGACGGGCGATTTTCCATTGTCATGCCGGGACAAACCTTTCGTATCGCCGCCATGGATGCCCTTGGGCGACGGGGGGAAAAAGTCGTCACGAACTGAATGGGCCTGAACTCTTTGCAGGCTGCCTGCCGGTACGTGCCGGTGGTGGCTGCGCCGTGGCCGCCCGGTCGCCTCTGTGTTAATCCGGGCTGCTGACTGTCGGAAAAATTTCCGAGCCTTGGGCGCTACGTTTCTTGACAATGGTTCAAAAGTGAACAAGCTTTCAAGAGCAGTGTTTTTGAAAAGCCGGGCGCTCTGCTGGGCCTCGCCAAAAGCTGCGCTTGGGCGGCTGTCACGGCCGCTCTGAACCTGTCGGCTGGGAATGATACGTTTAACTGATGAAACTGCGTTCTATCTTCAACTACTTTTCCAATGACCTGGCAATTGACCTGGGAACGGCCAACACGCTGGTGTATGCCAAAGGCCGCGGGGTCGTCGTCAGTGAGCCATCCATTGTCGCCATCAACAAAATCACTCACCAGGTCGAGGCCGTTGGTAAGGAAGCCAAGGAAATGATTGGGCGGACGCCAGGAAACATCGTGGCGATTCGTCCGATGAAAGATGGTGTCATCGCCGATTTTGAAGTGACCGAGAAAATGCTCCAGCACTTCATCCGGCGTGCGCACAACGGAAAGTCGTGGGTGTCGCCACGGGTGGTCATCGGCGTGCCGGGCGAGATTACCCAGGTCGAACTGCGTGCGGTCGAGGATGCCGCCTACCGGGCGCGGGCGGCGGAAGTCTATCTGGTCGAGGAAGCCATGGCCGCGGCCATTGGCGCGGGGCTGCCCATCACTGAACCATACGGCAACATGATTGTGGACATCGGCGGCGGCACAACCGACATTGCCGTGATTTCGCTTTCCGGCATTGTGTATTCCCGTGCCGTGCGGGTGGCCGGCAACGAACTCGACGAGGCCATCGCCCAGTTCATCAAGCGCAAGTACAATCTGCTCATTGGCGAACGAACGGCCGAGCAGGTCAAGATTGAGCTGGGGTCGGCCTACCGCCTGGAAGAGCGCCTCACCATGGAGATTCGCGGGCGTGACCTCATCGAGGGGATTCCCAAAACGATCACCATTTCTGACGAGGAAGTGCGCGAGGCGATGGCGGAGCCGATTGCCACCATCGTCAATGCCGTGCGGGTGGCGCTGGAGCGCACGCCACCGGAACTCTCCGCCGATATTGCCGACCGGGGCATTGTCCTGACCGGTGGTGGGGCGTTGCTCAAGGGGCTCGACAAACTTCTGATGAAAGAAACGCGCGTTCCCGTGACTCTGGCTGAAAACCCGTTGTCGTCCGTTGTGCTTGGAACCGGCAAGATGTTGGGTGACTTTGAGCTGCTCAAACGGGTGAGCCTGGGAGGCGCCTACGCCAAGCACATGATTGCCAACTGAGTTTGGGGGCCAGATGTTGAGCTTGCCCTCCCCATTGCAGAAGCTCGATCCGGCGCGCCGGATTGCCTTGCTGGTGGCTGGTCTGCTTCTGGCGCAGTTTTTTCTGATGTCCCTCCACGCCCGCGCCCGCGCCCTTGGGCAGAGCGTGCCGCGGGTGGCACTCCTGACGGTGCTCCAGCCGCTCCAGAAGGCATCGGATGCCGTGATCACCACGGTGGTAGCCGCCTGGAAGGGGTATGTGGATTTACGCGGAGTGTATGCCACCAACCAGCGTTTGCAGGCTGAAAATGATCGCCTGCGGCTGTTGCTGGTGGAGCGCGAGCGCGAGGCGCTCGACGGGCAGCGGTTGCGTGAACTGCTGGCCCTGAAGCAGTCCGCGCCGGCACCGACGGTTGTGGCCAATGTCATTGGCGGCGACGGCACTCCCTGGTTTCGGCAAATCCTGCTCGACAAAGGCTCGCTGGATGGGGTGCTCGTCAATGCGCCGGTCGTCACGCCCCAGGGACTGGTCGGGCGGGTGGTGGCCGTTGGCCCGAACGTCGCCGTCGTGCAGACCATTGCGGACGGGCAGGCCGGAGTGGGTGCCACCCTCGCGGTATCGCGGGTGAATGGTGAGCTGCGCGGACAAAATCAGCCGCTGTGCCGGTTGGACAATGTTTCGGGCCTGACGGACGTCAGTGAAGGTGAGATGGTGCTGACCAGCGGCCTCGATGGTGTGTATCCGAAGGGACTCATCATCGGTATGGTGGAAACCGTCGAGCGTGGCTCCGGCGCGGGCCTTCATCGCATCCAGGTTCGCCCGGCGGTGCCCCTCGAGCGCCTGGAGGAAGTAGCTGTTCTCCCACCAACCATCCGGGTGACGGTTTCCGATCTGCTGCGCCCTTCACCAGCAACCAAGTCACCGGCCAAAAGCAAATAACCAAGCGCCAGTGAACCGTCGTCAGTGAAGAAATCCATCGGTACGCTATGTTATCACCTTACGTCATGCGCCAGTCCCTCCCCCAGCGCCGCGCCAGTACCAACCTCATCGTGCTGGAGCTTGGGCCAACGGCGCGTGTCACCGTTGCGCTGTTGCTCATGGTGGCGCTGCAAACCACTCTGGTGCGCCTTCCCTATTTTGGTTTTGTTTTTGAGCACGTGGACTTCATCCTCATCCTGACCGTCTTTGTCGGGGTGCAGCCACGTGCCCTGCGCGCCGCCCTGGTCGGGATGACCGGTGGCCTGTTGCAGGACCTGGTGTGGGGCGTGCTGTATGGCGCCAGTGGCTTTACCAAGATGCTCATCGGCTACGCGCTCGCCGTGGTCAGTGTCAAGTTTTCACTGGACAGCAAGGTGACACGCCTGCTGGTGCTACCGCTGTGTTCCGTCGTCAACACTGGACTGTTTGCCTTTTTTCTGTACTTTTTTTCGATGCTGCCGCCGGGAACGACGTTTCGGGATGTCGTCCGGGTGGGAATGTTCGCCTTGTTGGGGAATGGTCTGGCCGGGTTGGCCCTGTTTCCCCTGGGTGATCGCTGGTTGGGTAAGTGGATTGCGGTCCGCAGCACCGATGAACCCCTGGCACCGCGTGCCTTTTGACACCGGCACCGCGTGCCTTTTGACACCGGCGCCACGCGCCTTTTGATCTGACCTTCTGCATCTGAGACCCGGCGCTGCGGATGTTTTCCTGAAGTCTATTTCCCATGACGCCGCACTTTTCAGGTCCGCCACCCTCTTTCAATCCACGGCTCCGGTTGCTGGCGCTTCAGGCCGGCATCGTGGCGGCTTTCGTCGTCCTGGCCCTGCGCCTGTGGAGCATGCAGGTCGTGCACCACGAGGACTATGTCAAACAGGCCGAAAACAACCGCGAGCGCAAGATTCCCATTGTCGCGCCGCGCGGCAATATCCTTGACCGCCATGGAAACGTCCTCGTGGACAGCCGGCCGACGTTCAGCCTGATGGTGAACCGGGAAGACATTCAGGATGAAGCCGAAACGCTGCGCATTCTGGCGGAAGAGTTTGGGGTGGCGCCGGAGTATGCCCGGCAGCAACTCCGCTCGCCGGCGGCCAGAACCCGTCCGGTCGAGGTCAAGTCCAACATCACGGATGCCGACCGCGCCAAGGTTTCGGTGCTGGACTATGAACACCCGGAGTTTCTCGTCGAGTTGCGTCCCCAGCGCAAGTATCCCCACGGGGAGCTGGCCTGCCACATTCTGGGTTACGTGACCGAAGTCAGTGAAGCCCAGCTCAAGCGCCCGGAGTTTGACTACTGTCGTCCGGGGGACAAGGTTGGGCAGGCGGGGCTGGAGCGGTTCTACAACCGCATTCTCATGGGGCGCGACGGCTACCGGCGCATCATCGTGGACCGGCGCGGACGCTTCGTGCGTGAAATCGAGACGGTTCCCCCCATTGCCGGCCAAGACATTGTGACCACGCTCGATCTGGACCTGCAGCGGGTGGCGGAGGAGCGGCTCAAGGCCCTGAAACTGAATGGAACGATTGCCGTCATGGACCCGCGCAATGGTGAAATGCTGGCGCTGGCCTCGATGCCGGGCTATGACCCGAACCTGTTTGCGGGCGGCATTTCGCGGGCAGATTATGCGCGGTATGCCAACGACAAACACAAGCCGCTGCGCAATCGCGCCATCCAGGACATTTATCCGCCGGGTTCGACCTGGAAAATCATCATGGCCGTGGCCGGCATGCGGGCTGGCGTGCTCAAGCCGACGGACCGCCTGCTGTGTGGTGGAGGGATCAACGTCGGTGGTCGCCATGTCCGATGCATGGGCAGTCACGGGACGCCACCGCTGTCCACGGCCATTGCCAAGTCATGTGACGGCTGGTTCTACCGGCTGGGCATCAAGCTCGGTCTGGACAATCTCCGCACCTACGCTTCGGAGTTGGGCGCCGGAGAGTACACCGGTATCGATCTGCCCAATGAGTTCAAGGGCTATATTCCGAGTCTCGAACTCAAGGCGGCGACCGTTCGCCGTACGATGCCCAACGCCACGCCGGCCCAGTACCGCTGGACAGATGCGGATTCCGTCTATGCTTCCATCGGGCAGGCCATGGTGCGCCCGACGCCCCTGCAGATGCTGCGGTCGGTCGCCGGCATTGCCATGCGGGGGGAGTTTCATACCCCGCACTTTCTGCTTGAAGCGCGTCCCACGCAGGAACGCCCCGGTGTGACCTTCAAGGACCAGGTCAAGCGGATTGAACTCCCGGATGACTACTGGGAGGCCGTGATAGAAGGGATGTGGGGGGCGGTCAATGCCGGTGGAACGGCCTCCGGTTCGGCGCTGCGCGACCCGGAAACCGGCTTTGAGATGTGTGGCAAGACGGGGACGGCCCAGGTGGTCAGCAAGCTCAAGGCTTCCAAGCTCGAAGAGCGCGATCACTCGTGGTTCGTCGGTTTTGGCCCACGCGAGAAACCGGAAATCGCGGCCATTTCGCTGGTTGAGCACGGCGGTTTTGGCGCCAAGGCCTCTGCGCCCAATGTGCGGGCGGTGTTTGAGGTGTGGCTGAGAAAGAAAAAGGGCCTCCCGGTGCAGGTCGGGGCAGCCGAGGCTCCGGGACCCGTCCGTCCGGCGGCGCGTCCGACGCCCCGGCCCCAGACGCCAGCCCAGACGCCGGCGCGTTGAGTCCGTCCCCAAGGAGGCAGGTACGGCACATGCAGGAACGTCCCTGGCGCGACTTTGATTGGCCATTGCTGACAGCGCTGACCCTGTTGTGTGGGGTCAGTCTGGTGGCGCTCTACAGCATTGATGCTGCGCCGGGCGAGGCGACCGACTGGCATCAGAAGTTCTGGTTCAAGCAGCTTCTGTGGTGCAGCATCGGCTACGTCCTCTTTTTTTGGGTGACGCGCCTGAACTTTCAGCGGGTCTTCGATGCTGCGCCATACATCTACGCCGTCACGGTCCTGTTGCTTGTCGCCGTTCTCATTGTCGGGGTGAAAATCAATGGTCAGCGGTGCTGGATTCGGCTTGGGCCGTTGGGGACGCTTCAGCCTTCGGAATTTGCCAAACTGGGCACCATCCTGCTGGTGGCGCGGATTCTGCGCCCCATCAGTATCCAGGGGGTGACGTGGCCGCAACTGGCGCTGGTCGCGGTCGTGACGCTGATTCCGGTCGGGCTGACACTCCGGCAGCCGGACACCGGGACGGCCCTGACCTTCTTCCCGCCGGTGCTCGTCATGGTCTTTTTGAGCGGCATCTCCGTACGGTGGGTGGTGGGGTCGGCCCTGACGGGGCTGGTCATCGGCCCGCTGCTCTTTGTGTTTGTGATTGAACCCCGGCTCAAGCAGTACCAGCGGGACCGAATCAACGTCACCTGGAATGCCATTTTTCATCCCGAACGCCTTCAGGACCGGCAGACACGGGAGGGGTTTGGCTATCAAACCCTGCAGTCCATGATTGCCGTCGGGTCAGGCGGGATTCTGGGACGCGGGTTTCGGGGCGGCACCCAGAGTCAGGGCGGTTTTGTTCCAGCCCATCACTCGGATTTCATTGCTTCCGTGATTGCCGAGGAGTTTGGGCTGGTGGGGTCTCTGGGGGTTCTTGCGCTGCTTCTTTTCGTCATACTACACTCTGCCAACGTTGCGGGACGTTCACGAGAACGATTTTCAATGCTCGTCCTGGCCGGCTACATGACGCTTCTGGCGTTTCATGTCATCGTCAACTTCGGCATGGTCGTGGGGCTTGTTCCCATCATCGGGATACCGTTACCGTTGTTGAGTGCAGGCGGCTCGTCATTGTTGATGACGTTCGTGAGTTTGGGTTTGGTGGCGAACGTGTACGGAAGGCGCTTCTCGAATTAGGACACGATACCCCCCGGGTCGAGGGTGATGAAAGAAAAAGTTTGACCCGCCGCCAATGGAGTTTCAGCGGTGATGGTTGCCGGGTGTGGCCATCGTGAGCTTGGAACACTTCACCGGCGATGCCAGACTGGTGATTCCAGGCACAACGACAGGTTTTGGCTGCCGGCGCTTCTGGATGCGTGTTTCCCTTGCCCTATTCGCTGACTGGTTCTCGTCGCTATCCGCAAGCATACCTGTGGCTTTCCGGGACGCACCGGCCCTGACCCGGCCGTGTGCCGGCGGGTCTGCCTGACACAAGCCGGCGCTGCCGCGAGATGGACGACGCGCCGATGGTCAAGGATGACACCGGCGTTTGTGCGTTGCCGCGACGGCCACAACGGAAACATATCTGAGGAATAGCTCCAAATATGAACAAGGAAATGATCATCAGCGTGAACGCTTATGAAAAGCGGGTTGCGATTCTGGAAAATGGTGTCGTCGTCGAATTTTACGTCGAGCGGGCCGATGAATCCAAAGCCGTCGTGGGCAATATCTACAAGGGAAAAGTGCGCAAGGTTCTCCCCGGAATGCAGTCGGCCTTCGTGGACATCGGACTGGAGCGGGATGCCTTTCTCTATGTCGGGGACTTTTTCGAGGAAACTGAAGAAGACCTTGACACAACCGAAAGCCTTCCCCGGTTGCCTGTTGAGCGGAGTGAACGGTCGGAACGCCCACCGGAACCGGTACGGCGTGAGATAGACGGGCGGCGCGGCGGACGTGACCGCCGTCCCGAAGTTCCGGCGGGGCGTCCGGCTGTGACCGGAGCCCCGGAGGAGGCCGCGGCCGTTGCCCTGAAGCCGGAAGAAGTAACAGCCTCCCCACGTTTGCCGGAGGCGCCAGGTGAAGATGGCCCGTCTGCCGAAGACGCCGGGGGGGATGTCCGGGTGGATACGCCCCTGTTGTCATCCCTGCTGGAATCCGCCGGGGCCCGGTTTGAGCGGGTCAGTGATGACCTTGAAGAGGCCCGGACGGCTCAGGAAGGAGACTCCTCCCGCGTGGAGCCGTCCGAAACGTTGGCGACGGGTGAAGCGATAGCGCGGGATGACAGTCTCGAAATCGAGCGGGAGGCGCTGGCGGAGTCCACCGAGCCGGATGCACCCCGTGAACGCCGGCGCGGCCGGCGCAAAGAAGTCATCGGCGAGGAAAAGAAAAAGCCCTCGCGTCGCCGCGGCCGGAAAGTCGAGGACGAGGTCGCCGCCCTGATGACATCCGCGACCCCGGCGGACAACCCCTCGGCTCTGGAAGCTCAGTTTGAGCGCGTGCGCGACGAAGATTACGAGGAAGCCGCCGGCGACCTGCTCAAGGATGCCCTCATCCAGCAGAAAATCATTGCTCAAACCCGCATCGAAGAACTGGCCACCAAACCCGAAGAGCCGGTGCCGGCGCCGGTTGAAGCCAATGAGGCGCCACCCATGGAGCCGTTGACCCTGGGCTACGAGCGGATTGCCGATGAGGACGAGCCATCGGCCACAGTTGCTGAGCCACCCACGGCGGATGCCGGGCCCACCACGGACGATGCGCTGCTGTCGGCGGCAGCGGACGCCGTGACAGCCGATGCCGCGCCGGCGGAAGCCGTGCCGGCGGAAACTGGGGCGGCGGACGTTGGCGAAGCCAGTCTCCGGGGGGAAGTCGAAGCGGGTGAAGCCCGGGCCGATGAAGAACAGGCCGATGAAGAAGAAGCCCAGAGCGATACGGCCCAGCTTCAGGTTCGTCCGTCGCAGGCCGAATTCCCGCCGCGGCGTGGCCGCCGGAGCCGGCGGCGCAGTGGGGCGCGCGCGACCGCCGCGCCGGGAGATGAGTCGGCGGAGTCGGATGACCGAAGCGACAGCCCGGAAGAAGCCGCTGAGCCGGGCGCCACGCTGGAAGCTGAAGTGTCGTACCAGTCCGACGCCAACCGTCTGCCTGAAAACGGCAATGTCGCGGTTGTGCCGGAGGAGCCGACCGTGGTGGTGCGTGAGATTCCGGTGAGTGCGGAGTCGCTTTCCCTCATCGAAGCCCAGAGCACCGTCGAACCACGTACTGAATTCCGCGCCGGGCGGGAAGCGCGTCCGGTGGCACGTCCGGCGCGGGATGACCGCCGTGACGAACCACGCAAAGACGACCGCAAGGAAGACCGCCGTGACCTCGACCTGCCACGGCGGCAGCCGGCCATTACGGAGTTGCTGCGCGAAGGGCAGGAAATCATCGTCCAGATTGCCAAGGAGCCAATTGGCCTCAAAGGCGCCCGGATTACTTCGTATGTGTCCCTTCCGGGGCGTTACCTCGTGTATCTGCCGACCATCAACCACATCGGGGTTTCGCGCAAGATTTCAACCGAACAGGAACGGGCGCGGCTCAAGCGCACGATGACCATGTTGCGGGAGCGGGAAGGCGTCACGGGCGGGTTCATTGTGCGGACCGCCTGCGAGGGCCGTTCGGAGCAGGACCTGTGCGATGACATGCTCTACCTGGCCCGCACGTGGCGCGACATCCGGCGCCGGGCCGAGCAGGCCCGGGCGGGAACGGTGCTCTGCCGTGAGCTGGACCTCGTCCAGCGTTTGCTGCGCGACCACATGTCGAGTGATTTTTCGGTCATCCGGGTGGACGATCCGGGCGAGTACACCAACATCGTGGATTTCATCAACCGCTTCCAGCCCAAACTCGTGGACCGGGTGCGGCTCTACACGCGGAATCGGCCGATTTTCGAGGAATACAACATCCAGCCTGAAATCGAAGCTGCCCTCAGACCACGGGTCTGGCTCAAGTCGGGTGGTTTCATCGTCATCAATCAGACGGAGGCGCTCGTGGCCATTGATGTCAACACGGGCAAGTTCGTCGGCAAGTCGAACCGTCTGGAGGACACGATTACCCGGACGAACCTGGAAGCCGCGGCGGAAATCGTCCGCCAAATCCGGTTGCGTGACCTGGGCGGGATCATTGTCCTGGACTTCATTGACATGGAAGACCGCCGGAACCGCCAGAAAGTCATGCAGGTACTGGAGCAGGCGATGAAGGCTGACCGGTCACCGTCCAAGATTACGGCCTTCAATGACTTCGGGCTGGTGGCCATTACGCGCAAGCGGGTCCGCCAGAGCCTCGAACGGATGCTGAGCGAGCCGTGCCACTACTGCGGCGGCAGCGGCATGATCAAGTCGGCACAGACGATGTGCTACGAAATTCTGTCGGATGCCAAGCATCTCGCCAAGGAAAAGGCCGCTTCGAGCCAGGTGTTCAGCGAGGTGACGTTGCGGGTGAGTCCGGCGGTTGCCGACCTGCTGCGGGGCGCTGAATCACGGGTGCTGCGGGAAATCGAATTCAGCTTCGGGGTCCCTGTCACCCTGCACAGTGACCCGAACATTCACCAGGAACGTTTCGATTTCGCCTTCATGTAAGCCACGGATGGCCGCCACGGCGGGCCTGCCTGCGCCAGTTGGGAATACCTGCGCCGGGTTGACGCCCGGTGCGCTTCCCCTGTGGCGGCTGGATGAAGTGCTGTAGAGGTTATGAGCTGATGAATGCACAACCGATTACCAACTTTATCAAGCACCATTTTCGCCATTTCAACGCGGCGGCGCTGGTCGAGGCGGCTGAAGCCTACCGCCGCCATCTGGACTCCGGCGGGAAAATGATGGTGACGCTGGCCGGGGCAATGAGCACAGCCGAGCTGGGTTTGTCCCTCGCCGAAATGATCCGCCAGGACAAGGTGCATGCCATTTCCTGTACCGGAGCCAACCTGGAAGAGGATGTGTTCAATCTTGTCGCCCACGACTACTACGAGCGCATCCCGCACTACCGTGACCTGACACCACAGGATGAAAAGGCGCTGCTGGAGCGGCATCTCAACCGGGTCACGGATACCTGTATCCCGGAAGGGGAGGCGATGCGGCGCATCGAGTCGTTCATTCTTGAAGAATGGATGGCGTCCGATGCGCGCGGTGAACGGCTGTTCCCGCACGAGTTTTTCTGGCGGATTCTCGACAACCCCCGGCTGCAGGCCAACTACCAGATTGACCCGAAAGATAGCTGGGTGCTGGCGGCCAAGGAGAAACGACTGCCCATGTTCGTGCCGGGCTGGGAAGACTCCACGCTGGGCAATATGTACGCCGGGCACTGCATCACCGGTGACATCAAGCACGTGCACACGGTGCGGACAGGCATCGAGTACATGATCGAACTGGCGAACTGGTACACCGAAACCAGCGTCACGGCTTCCATCGGTTTCTTCCAGATTGGCGGCGGCATTGCGGGGGACTTTCCGATTTGCGTCGTCCCCATGCTGCACCAGGACCTGCGCCGGGAAAACGTGCCGGTCTGGGGCTACTTCTGTCAGATCAGTGACTCGACGACCTCCTATGGCTCATATTCCGGGGCGGTCCCGAATGAAAAAATCACCTGGGGCAAACTTGCGGTCGAGACGCCGAAGTTCATCATTGAATCGGATGCCTCGATTGTGGCGCCCCTGATGTTTGCCTGCATCCTGGGCTGGTAGGCGGAGTCCCACAGGCTGCCGTATCAGGTTACGGCAAAAGGTGGAAAGTCGCCCTTCGTTTGGCCGGCTGGACACTGTAGGTTGGAAGCAAGGCCGCGGCTGGCGCGGCCCGTGATCCATCCGTCCCCGCCTGTGAAGCGGATGCAACTCAACGTTCTGCAACGTATCAACGCCTGTAGTTCCAAACACGCCCCCCTTTCGATGTGTCAGGCTTTTGGCAGCCTGCGCGTCATGATGCGCGTCGAAGGCATTGTTCCGATTCTGGTTGGCAATGCCGGCTGTGTGTATGGTCTGGATTTTGTGTCGCACTTTTATGCGGCGCGGAAGTCGGTGCTGACGCCGGTCTATACGGCGGCCGACCTGACCAACGGCCGGATTGAAGACCGGACGCGGGCGGCCGTGGCCGAAACGATTGCCCAGTTCAATCCCCGCGTCATTGCGCTGATTACCCTGTGCAATGAGGAAACGGTCGGGTTGGCCATTGATGCCATTGCCAAAGACTATGCCGCCCGCGCCAAAGATGATCCGACCTTTCCGCTCGTCGTGCCCATGCACGTGCCGGGCTATGGGGTCAAATCCCATGCCGAGGCGAAGGACATTGCGGCCTCCCAGCTTCTGAAGTGCCTGGTGGAACGGGACGGACTGCCGCCGCGTCAGGCGGATACGGCCTCGACCATTGGGGAGGTCTTCCCGGCCGATCCGCTGTATCTGGAACAGTTGCTGGCAAAGATGGACATTCGGCTCGTGGCCCACATCCCATCGCGGACGATTGGGGATTTCCGCAAAGTGCTTGGCGTCGGGGTCAACGTCACGCTGCATCCGTTTTACACGAAGACCTGTGCGTTGCTGGCGAAGTACAAGATTCCCTCCATGGGCTGCACGCCGGTTGGCGTCGAAGGCACCCGTACCTGGATTGAACGCATCGGCAAGGCCTTCAACGTCCGTTCCGACCTCGTCGCGACGCTGGCCGAGACGGAATCCCGGGCCGTTGCGGAGGTCTTTGCCCGCACGCCGGTGCGGGGACGCATCATTGTCGCGGGGTACGAGGGCAGTGAACTTATGGTGGCGCGCCTGCTCATAGAAGCCGGTGCGGAGGTGCCTTATGTGTCAACCAACATCGGGCAGACGCCATTTACAAAAGAAGACGAGGCGTGGCTGGCCGCGCATGGCGCCACGGTCGTGTTTCGCAAGACGTTCGACCAGGATGTGATTGCCGTGGATGAATACAAGCCGGACCTGGTGCTGGGGACGACGGCGCTGGCCGCCTATGCCAAAGAGCGCGGGATTCCGAGCATGTACTTCACCAACATTTTTGCTTCCCGCCCGCTCTTTTTGGCGCAGGGGGCGCAGACGATTGCCGAGCTGGTCAGCCAGGCGATTGCGCGTCGGTCGGCGTACCAGCATCTGACGGAATTTTTTGCCGATGTGGATGAGTACGCAGAAGCAGCCGAGCCATTGCCGACTGAGGGCACGGCTGTCCCCAGTGTTTAGGCGGAGGTAAGGCCACGGCCTGGCACAGGCAACCTGGTTTTGAAAGCAGGGTTGTCATTTGCGCTGGATGTTGGGTGTTGTTTCAGTCGGGTTAGGGTGGGCGTCAGCCGAACGGCGACTCCCACCCAAAGTTTTGCCTGAAAACCTGAGTGCAGGTAGCCCTTCTTCGCCTGCTATTTTCTGTCTGCATTCCAGGCCAGGCCCGCAAAGCTGCCAGGGATTGCTTTTTCCACATTCCGCCGGCACCTCCTATCACCATCGCCACTCACCACTCGCCACTCTTGCTGTTGGCGGGAGCGGTAAACGAGTGAAATCAGTTGGGTGGCGTTGCGTCCGATGTGGACAAACACTACAAACGGAGATGACACCGTTGCCAGCCACCGCACAAGAGAGAAATGAAAAATCCAAGTCTTATGGCACTTGCTCCTATTGAGGAAGCCATTGCCGACATCCGGGCCGGGCGCATGGTCATCGTTGTGGATGATGAAGACCGTGAAAACGAGGGCGATCTCGTCTGCGCCGCCGAGAAGGTCACACCGGACATCATCAACTTCATGGCCAAGTATGGGCGCGGCCTCATCTGTCTTTCACTGACGGAAGAACGCTGTGACGAACTCGATCTACCCCTTCAGGTCGCCAACAACACCTCCGGGTTTGGGACGGCCTTTACCGTCTCCATCGAAGCCAAACGGGGTGTGACAACCGGAATTTCGGCAGCCGACCGCGCCACGACGATTCTCACGGCCGTCAACCCGGCTACGCGCCCGGAGGACCTGGCGCGTCCCGGCCACGTGTTCCCCCTGCGCGCCCGGCGTGGCGGCGTGCTGGTACGTCCGGGGCAGACGGAAGCCAGCGTGGACCTGGCGCGCCTCGCAGGACTAACGCCGGCCGGAGTGATTTGCGAAATCATGAATGACGACGGTACGATGGCGCGCTTGCCGCAACTCATTGAGTTTGCCCGCCGGCATGGGCTGAAAATCGTCTCGGTTGCCGATCTGATCCGGTACCGGCTCGCCAATGAAATCCACGTCCGCTGCACGGCCGAGGCCATAGTGAACCTGCCCAGTGGGCGGTTTCGCGCCATGACATTTCGCAGTGACATCACCGATGAGGTGCATCTGGCGCTGGTGATGGGAGAACCCGAAAAGAAAGAGGCCGCGCTGGTGCGGGTGCACTCGCAAACCCTGCTTGGCGACGTGTTTGAAGAAGCCAGCGACGAGGCCGGCCGGTGGCTGCGGTGTGCGCTCGACAAAATTGCGGCTGAAGGGAGTGGCGTCCTGCTCTATCTCCGGCAGAAACATGCCGGAACGCACCTGGAGGAGCATCTGCGGGCGATTGCCAACGGTCAATCTGTCGTTCACGGGAGCGTCCGCGACTATGGCACCGGGGCGCAAATCCTGCGTGCACTGGGGCTGCATCGCATCCGCCTGCTCACCAATCATCCCCGCCGCCTGACGGCGCTGGAAGGGTTTGGTCTGGTGTTTGTCGAGACGGTGCCCCTCGATGCCTGACCGCTGGCGACACCTGGCCGGGTTCCTCACCGTGGCGTTTCTGGCTGGTGGGGTGCGCTTTGGCGTTCGGGTGGCGCGTGGCGATGCCACCTTCTGGGAACAAAGCTACGGCTTTTATTTCGATCTGGCCCAGAAGCTCGTCCGGGAGCACACCTTCTGTCTGGACGCGCTCACCTGCGCCTACTGGACGCCGCTGTATCCGGTATTCCTGGCGCTTGTCACTGGCGGCGAACGAAACTTTCTGTCCATTGCGGCCGCACAGTCGGCCGTTGGCGTGGTAACGGTCTGGTGCGCCTACCATTTGGCGCGGCTGTGGTTCAGCGCGCCGGCCGGGTGGCTGGCTGCTGTAGGTACGGCGCTGTATCCCTACTTTGTCGTCCATGACACGGCGCTTCAGGAAACAGGACTCTACACGGCAACCGTTGCCCTGGCGACGCTGGCGCTGGCCCTTGTGCCGGTATCCAGTCATCCACTGCGTCAGGCGCTTTTGGCGGGCAGCCTGACCGGCGTGGCGATGCTCGTACGTCCTTCTTTGGCGCCGGTTGTTCCGTTGGCACTTGGCTGGCTCTGGTGGAGTTGCCAGGCTATTTCATCAAACCGGCGGTGGCCGGTAGTTGGCGGCTATGCCTTGGCGTTGTTGTTTGTGCTACTCCCATGGCTGGCGCGCAACTGGCTGGTCGTGGGGCGTCCGGTGCTGACGACCCGTCTGGGACACTCGCTCTGGATAGCGAATAATCCCCAGACCTTTACCCATTATCCGGTCGAAAGCATTGACCGCAGCACGGCGGCGGCCTGGGCTGCCATGACACCAGCCGAACTGGCCGAAGTCGAACGGGCCACGCGCCGTGAAACGGACCTTGACGACTGGTTTCGCGCCCGGGCGTGGGCCTATATCCGGTCACATCCGGGGGCGACTGCCTGGGGAGCGTGCCGCAAGCTGGGCGCAGCGTTCTGGTGGCAGCTCAATCCGGTCAAAGGCCGGATGGAACAGCTCATCTATGGGGTGTCTTACGTGCCCGTGATGCTGCTGGCCGGAGTTGGACTATGGCTTCTGGGACGCCGGAAAAACTGGCCGGCGCTGCTTCTGTGCGTGGCGCACGTCTTGGCTTTCAGTGTGGTCACGGCGGTTTTCTGGGCGCATACCAGCCACCGGAGTTACCTGGATGTGTATTTCATCATCCTGGCGGCAGGGGCGTTGGCCTCATTCCGGCGACCGGACGCCCGGCCACTGCTCAGTTGGAAATAAAACTCCCCTGGCATCGAAGTTTGTCGGAAGGACAGCGCGACGGCCTGCCTGTTCAGGGGGAATCAACTTGCGCTGGAGCCGACCGATAGAGGATGTCATAACCCTTCAGCCGTGCCACCCTTGAGTACTTCTCCGAGAACACTTCCGGGAGTCCTTTGGTCTCTCCTGCAAGGCCACCAAATTGCAGTACGCGCTTGACAATCACCCATTTCACCTGACGGCGCTCGGCTTCTTCTACAATCTCTTCTGGGGAAAGAGGCGTAGCTGTGCGGTCAAAGATGACCATCGGAAGGGGATTGCGTCGCCCTGTCATCACGTAAAACGGATCCTCCTGCGGAACACATACCACTGGCTCGGATTCGGGAATGTATTTAGTCACAAAATCCAACAGTTCAAAAAAGTTACTGAGGTGAGGAACATGAACTGTAAAGCCACGGAATGAACCAGAAGTAACGGTTTGCAGTGTTTTTCCGCGCCTGTCAATGTAGCGTAACCGAATATTGCGATATACATAGGGAATAGCTGCAAGTGTCAGGGTGGTAGCGAAAGTCCAACACATCAGTAATTGCCAGCATTTGCCAGGTAGCGGCATTGCATATGCCATCATAAGCACAAAAAGTGCCCATATCCCGTAGGACGATCCGGTATGCCCTTGGGAAAGAAATGAAAAGAACGTCAGGATGACGGCTATCCACGGGAGCATCGTCCGAACCGGCTGTGACGCCGACAAGACTGCCGGCAGTTGCCATAATCCAACGACCAGCGTGAGGATCATGACCGGAACCCACAGCGACAACAGCGGATAATCGAACCCAACGAAGAAGCGTCCGCAGAGCCAGGTTATGGCGCTCACCACGACAAAAGGCCCCAGCAAAAGTGTCGCACTTGCGGTTGCCACCCAGAACGGGCGCGCCCCCTCGCCTTTTCGCTGCCACAGCCACCACCCCAACACCATCAGCCCACCCAGCACCCACGACTCATAGTTTCCATAAGTCTCCAAAATGAACGTCAGGTCTGCCAACCGGCGGCTGGCAGAGGCAAACACCCACCGCCAGTAGTTGCCCAACCCACAGGTCAGCCCCAGCCACACCGCCGCCCCAACCACGCCCACCACCACTCCTGCCCCAAACCACCGCAAACCCACAACATCCAGCTCTGCTGTCCCCTCTGCCTTGCTCTCCCCCTTGCCCTCTCCCCGGCTGCCCGCCCCAGCACCTACCCACCGCCCACGCAACCACCCCCACCACACCACCGCCACCACCACCAACGCCACATACGGATACCCCACATTCTGCTTCGCCAGCGCCGGCAACACCGTCGTCACCCCACCCAAAAACGCCACCACCGCCCCCACCCGCCGCGTCGCCACCCAGTGCAGCAGGTTCAGATTCAGCAACACCAGCCAACAGGCGTCCGGGTCATAAAACGGATGCGGATAAATACTGTGCGGTGCCAGCCATACCAGCGGCACACACAACGCCACCCCAGACCACCCCGGCACCAAAACCCGCACCAGCCCGTACGTCAGCAGCACGTACCCCACGTTCACCACCGTGCAGTACCACGCCGTCACCCCATAGCTGAACCCAAACACCTTGATCAGCGTCGCCTGCACGTGAAACGTCAGCGGCGAGTGCGGCAACCCGAAGTCCCGGTACATCACCTCCCCCTGCGCTATCCGCCATGCCGTGTCCACAATGTAGGCATAATCCCCCAACACCCCAATCCGCCCCGTCTGCCACTGGTGCACCGCCCCAGCCCCCACCGCCAAAACACAAACGGCAAGCCACAGAAGGGCTTGCCGCCATAACTCACGCCCACCAAAAATCGAAATCACCTCAGTCCATCCGAATGCAGATTTTCCCAAAGTGTCCACCCTGCGCCATCAACCCAAACGCCTGCTGTGTCTCTTCAAGGGTGAAGATTCTGTCCACTACCGGACGAATCCGGTTCTGCTCCAGGGCACGGTTCATCGCCTCGAACATCTCCCGTGACCCGACGATGATGCCCTGCACGCGGATGTTCTGCATCAGCACCGGCGCAATGTCAATTTCGCCAGTCCGCCCGGACAATACCCCCGATCAGGCTGACCCATTCAGGACAGCCTAAGCAAAAGCCAGCAGGCATCCAAGTGGGCAATGAAGCATTCTCCGGGCGTGTTCCAGTTGATCTTTGCCAATTTTTCATTGCTGTAACACAGCAGCCGTTTTCCCACGCAAGAAGAAACCGGTGAGTTGGTTTCTGAAAACAGCTATCGGTTCCAGATTTCAATTCCTGGATTTCACACAAGATTTAGGAGGTAGCCGTATGTGGGGAATACAGCAGCTTTTTGCTTTACCTTTTGCGCTTACGTTTCTAGTCTCCCATTGTCTGCCGTACGGAACGATGACCTGGAAAAAGAGTATCGGCAACATGGACTCGCTTCAAGCCTCAGAGCTTTTGGAAAAAGAAGAAGCAGGAAATAAGCTGTCGGAAAATCGGAACAGCGCAAACAGAACTGAGGCTGTAAGCAAAACACCTCCGCCCATCAGGAAGGTGGATGAGTCAGAGTACGGGCTGAAGTACCAGCCACTTCAGACGGAAACCAAAGCCACTGCATTCCAGTTCAAAGGATATGAAATCGTACCATTAGCCAACTATGCCATCCGGGCCAGGGTCTTGAAGTCAGAAATTGACTTCATCAGCCCGCTTGGAATGATTGCCCCCATCAGGTTGTGGGTCGGGTGGCGGCAAATGGGAAGTAACTGCAATTGCAGAAATATTCTCTTTGATGAGATTTCCGAAAAGTTTTACTACAGCTACATCCCCGGCGAAATTGATCCCAGGGAAATCAACAACTCAATCAGCTACCTGGCGCTTCTGCCAGCCGATGAGAGTATCGGAGAAGTTCTTCTCAGACTTGGGAAGTGCGATATGGTCAGGATGGAAGGCTTGCTGGTCAACGTCCGGGACGGAGAAAAAGGCTATGTGTGGAAAAGCTCCCTGTCCTATGCCGACAAATCACCCAAGGTACTGTTTGTTACCAGAGTCGGGATTGAAGAAGCCGGAAAGTAACCCGGTTTGCCAAAGTCTTCAGGAAAAATATCATCACGCGGAGCTGTCGCTGGTGGCTTGCCCCAACGAGCTAGCGTTTTTTGGAAGGGCATAAGTTCCGACGGCATGAGCCACCGGTGTCGGGTCATCAGCAACACGGATGAGAACCTCGCCGACGGCCGATCTTTGGCTCAATCGCAAAAGGGTAGCCTCGCCGATGGCGTCGCGCGCGACCGGACGCCGCAGGTAGTGAATCGTCATCTCACTGGTGACGGCTTCCAGCACGGGGCCGCACATGGCCAGAACGACCAGGTACAGTGCTGTGTCCGCCAGCGTAAACAGCGCCGGGCCGGAAAGCGTCCCGCCGGGGCGAATGTGCTCTTCGAGCCTGCGCATCCGCACCCGAACCCGCATGGGTTCTACGGTTTCGACACAAAACAACCCTGGCGGCACAAGCGGAAAAGCGTTGTGCAGCAAGTCATTGAGTTCCTGGGCAGACAGACGCGGCAGCAGGGCGGTCATCAGCGCATGCGTAACAGGGGTGAGCCTAGCTTGTCCGGTTGGGAAGGGTTCGCTGTTGGCCCGGAGGCCGCCGGCAGTCCCAGCTTTTTACGGATGAACGCCTCGGCCTCGGCTTCGATGAGTTCACCATTGGCGACGGTGACCTGCTCCGCCAGCACCTCACCCGTTTCGATGACTGCTGCCGGCTCAAGGAAGATGTTGTAGGGGGAACCGTAAGTGCGGAAGTCGCCCGTCATCCGCCGGTACAGCGCATGGGAAGTTTCGCCAATCCGGCGGCGGTCTTCGGATTCAACCACGACCGGGTAAGGCGCACCGGCTTCACCAAAAAAGGCCCTGGTCTCGTCGGTAGTGCCGTATTCGTTGACAGCAATGATGCCCAGCCCATGCGGTTGATATTTGGCGTGCAGGCGGGACAGAACTTCGGCCTCATAGCGCCAGTTGCCACACCAGGGCGCGAAGTACACAACCAGCACGAGTTTCTTGCCCTGCATCCACGTCCGCAGGTTGATGGGTTGGCCGTCGAGTCCGGGATAGGTCCAGTCTTTGTAGGGCAGCTTGACGGTTTGCAGCGGGGCGTACTCATGCCCGTCTTCCGTCGTGTTCATGTCCATGTGCCGGGGGACTGCCACGGCGGGTGCGTCCGCCAGGCTGAACCACGCCAGTGCCAGCAGACAGAGCAGGTGCGTCCAGTGGTTGCGTTTCATTTGTTGACTCCCTTGGCCGGCAAAGTCTTTGCCGCCTTGCCGAGCGCTGCGGCAAACACTTCGCTGACCTCCTGCACGTAGATGAATTTGAGACCTTTGACGAGTTCCGCCGGGATGTCCCTGACATCCGGCTGGTTCTGCGCCGGAAGGATGACGGTTTTGATGCCGGCCCGCCGCGCGGCCAGGATTTTTTCGCGGATACCGCCGACAGGCAGGACATCGCCGCGCAGGGTGATTTCGCCTGTCATCGCCACCGTGCGCCTGACAGGACGGCGGGACAGCGCCGACACCATGGCGGTGGCCATGGTGATCCCGGCTGAAGGCCCGTCCTTCGGAATTGCGCCTTCCGGTACGTGAATGTGGAGGTCATGCTGCGTGAAAACATCAGGCTCGATACCCAGTTCGCGGGCGCGGGACTTGGCATACGACAGTGCCGCATGGGCGGATTCCTTCATGACTTCACCCAGCTTGCCCGTCAGAAGCAGCCCGCCCTTGCCGCGCAGCAGGAGGGCTTCGACGTGCATCACGTCGCCGCCGACACTCGTCCAGGCCAATCCGGCGGCCACGCCGATGCGATCCTGGGACAAAATGGCGTCGGCTTTGAACTTCGGAACGCCAAGGTAATCAGCCAGATTGGCGGCCGTGATGGTGACTTTCCCGCTGTCGCCTTCGGCGACGCGCCGCGCCACCTTGCGGCACAGCTTGCCAATTTCACGTTCAAGCTGGCGGACGCCGGCCTCACGGGTGTAGCGGGCAATGGTCATCCGCAGGGCGCTTTCCGTGATGGCCAGATGCTTGCCGGTCAGGCCGCTCTCGGCAAGCTGCTTGGGCACGAGATGCCGCCGGGCAATGACGAGTTTTTCTTCCTGGGTGTAGCCCGGCAACCGCACAATTTCGAGCCGGTCGCGCAGGGCCGGTTGAATCGTGTCGGTGACGTTGGCCGTCAGCAGGAACATGACTTTTGAAAGGTCAAACGGCACACCCAAGTAGTTGTCACGGAAGGCGTGGTTTTGTTCCGGGTCAAGCACTTCCAGCAGCGCCGAGGCCGGATCGCCCCGGAAGTCGTTGCCCAGTTTGTCCACTTCATCGAGGAGCATCAGCGGGTTTTTCGTCCCGGCCTGCTGAAGCCCAAGGATGATGCGTCCGGGCATGGCACCCACGTAGGTTCGGCGGTGCCCACGGATTTCAGCTTCGTCGTGGACGCCACCCAGTGAAATGTGGACGAACTTGCGCCCGATGGCTTTGGCCACCGACCGGCCGAGAGAGGTCTTGCCCACGCCGGGCGGCCCGACCAGACACAATAACAGCCCTTTGGTATCCGGTTTGAGCCGCCGTACCGCCAGGGCTTCGAGAATGCGCTCCTTGACCTTTTCGAGGCCGTAATGGTCGGCATCGAGGACGGCTTTGACGTGCTGAAGGTCAATGTGGTCTTCCGAAAAGGTGTTCCAGGGAAGCGCCAGCAGGGTATCCAGATACGTCCGCAGCAGCCCCGCCTCGGCGGCGTCCGGGTGGAGCCGTTCAAGGCGTTTGAGTTGGCGCGTCGCTTCTTCCCGCGCCGGTTCGGGAAGGCGGGCTTCGGCAATTTTCTCCTGGTAGGCCGCCACTTCGTCGCCAGCATCGGAAACTTCACCCAACTCCTGCTGAATGGCCTTGAGCTGCTGGCGCAGGTAGAACTCGCGCTGGGAGCGGTCAATCTCACCCTTGGCCTGGCTGCTGATTTCCTGCTGTACCGTGAGAATGCCCACTTCGCGGGCCATGAGGTCGTGAACGCGCCGCAGACGGGCAATGGGGTCGGCTTCTTCGAGAATCGCCTGGGCGTCGCTGAGCTTGGCGTCGAGGTTGGAGGCGCAGAGATCAGCCAGGCGGCCCGGATCATCCAGGGATGCCGCAATGGCGAGCACTTCGGCAGAAATCTGCTTGCCCAGGGTGACAATCCGTTCGAGCAATCCCTTGACCGCGCGGACCAGGGCTTCAACTTCCAGGGTCATCTCCACCGAGGCTTCAGGAATGGTTTGCACCTGCGCCTGCATGTAGCCGGCTTCGTCGGTCACACGCAGAAGCGTTGCGCGCGCCAATCCCTGAACGAGAATCCGCACCCGGCCATCGCCGGTTTTGAGCAGGCGCATCACGGCCGCAATCGTACCAACCCGGTGCAGGTCATCGCCGGTTGGGTCCTCATGCTCTGGATCGCGCTGGGTGGCGAGCACAATCAGACGCCGGTTGGGGAGGGCGTTTTCGATGGCGCGTTGCGATTTCTCGCGCTGTACAAAAAGGGGAACAATGAGAAATGGAAAAACGACGATGTCGCGCAGCGGCAACAACGGCAGTGTGTCGGGAATATCGCCTGTCTCCTCGTTGGTCAACGGGAGTTCATCGGATAACTCGTGTGTCATCGGCAACGCCACGTTGGCGCTTGGGATTTTGGAGACCATAGTGATTTGAGCGAACATATCCTGGCAAACCGGTAAGGTATCGCGTTTCAGGCTGGATGGGAAAGTCATCCCGGACGGGAGACTGTGGTGTGTGGGGCGGTGTCGGTCTGAAAATTAAGACGAAACACCCCTGACTGCGGCTGTGCCTTTGCCGCTCCAGGGCGTCCGGTTCCGGTGCCGTCCATGGGTAATCTTCGGCGTCTTTGGATTTTAAACAAGGATGTCACATCGCCTGCGTACCGTGGTGTAAATGGCAGAGCTGAGAGAAGCCGCGGTAAGCCAGCCTATCTGCGTCATGTTTCGTTGGTCATCACCCCTCAGACCGATGTGCTTCTTGACAACAGCAGGCTCGATGCCAGGAGGTAGCCTATGAGTTCCTACCCGGTCAGTACCCCCAAGCCTTCCGACTCGTGGAAATCTGTAACCCCCGCCTCAAATGGAGCGACAACTCTTCCAGACAACGACGCCTGGGTGGTCCGGTCGTTCGTCATTGTCTGGTTTACCCTGCTCCTGTGTTTCACCGTCGTCATCATCTGCCTGCCCAAGACAGGATTTCTGCTGGCTTACCTGCTGGCTTGTGCGGGCGTGATCACGATGCTGTATGTGCGGCGAATCGTCGCCGAGCCGGTCAGGGAACTGACGAAGTTCGATACTTCTGACCCCTACCGACTGGCCTACCTGCGCGGGGGAGCCAATGAAGCCCTGCGGGTGGCCACGGCCGTCCTCATCGAAGCCCGTCACCTGATGCTTTTGCAGAACGAGTCGTCGGAAAAAAAGGAAAAGCAGCTCGTGACCGCGCCGGACTGTGATGCGAAGTCGCTGCCATTTCCTCTGGAAAGAGCCGTACTTCGCTTTTTCACAACTCCACGGAAGCCGGAGGAAATCTTCGAGCAGGGCGGTCTCAAGCAGCAGGTGGATGACCTTTACAAGGAAGAGTTGGAGAAAGCCGGCTTGTTGCCCTCTGAAGCCCAGAAACAGGCCCGTACCAGTCGGGCGCTGTTTGCCCTGATCTTTATTCTGGTTGTCGGTTTAGCCAAGATCGGTGTCGCTGTGTGGCATGGGTACAGGAACATCGGCTTTACCGTGCTGATCATGATTGTTGCGGCGATCTGGGCCTGGAGTTTTAGCGGAGACTACCGGATGCGCTTTGGCGACTATGTTGTGAAGTCACTGGAATCGCTGTTTGAAGGGATGCGCGCCCAAGCTGCCGCTCTCAAAGCCAACGCCTCGATGGCGCAGATTGCCCTGCTGGCCGGTGTCTATGGTGTCGCGGCTCTGCCGGCGGAGGTTTTTCCTGAAGTCCGGGAAGCCTTCCCCAAAGCTCCGACCGACAGCTCATCCTGTGGAAGTTCCTGCAGCAGTTCGTGCAGCAGCGACGGCGGCAGTTGTAGCAGTTGCGGCGGTGGCTGTGGCGGTTGTAGCTAGGTCTTGGGCGGGTTGCCCGGATTTCACCGGGCGCCCGGTTGTGTGATGGCTGAATCTCCGGTGGTGGCGGCTGAATATGATGGAAACCCGGCTTGATCGCGTCGGTCTGGGGTGGCGTGCCCCTTTGGCAGCCGACATCATGGCGAACCTTGAGCGCATCGAAGTGATAGAAGTCATTGCTGACGACTACTTCGATGCGCCCCGCAAAGATCGGCAGGCTTTACGTTGGCTGGGGCGGCAGTCGCCACTGGTGCTGCACGGTGTTTCCCTGGGGTTGGCCTCGACTGCCCCGGTTGATCCCGTCCGGCTTGACCACCTGGCACGCCTCATCGGCGAGGTCGAGCCATGGCTGTGGTCGGAGCATCTCGCCTTTGTACGTGGCGGCGGCGTTGAAGTCGGCCACCTGGCCGCGCCGCCGCGAACGGCTGCCACCATCGAGGGTACGGCACGCAATCTCACCACCGCACGCACCATTGTCGGCAGCCCCCCACTGGTTGAGAACATCTCCACCATTATCGAGCCGCCCGGCAGTGCGCTCGATGAAGTGACCTGGCTGGAAGGTATCCTGGCCGCCACGGAAAACGGTTTACTGCTCGACCTGCACAACCTGTACGCCAACGCCTGCAACTTCGATTTTGACCCCCGTGAAGCCATCGCCCGGCTGCCCCTGGAACGGGTTGGCTACATTCACCTGGCAGGCGGGAAGTGGGTGCAGGCGACGCGCTTTCCGGGGCGGCGGCTGCTTGACGACCACCGCCATGCGACGCCCCAGCCAGTGTTTGACCTGCTGACAGAAGTGGCACGGCGGGCTTACCAGCCGTTGGTTGTCATCCTGGAGCGCGACGGCGACTATCCACCCTTTGCCGAGCTTCTGGATGAACTCGATGCTGCGCGCGCTGCCCTGGCACGGGGGCGCGCCGACCGGAACGCCAACCAGAACGTACGCACCGATGTCGTCGCCACACTTTGAAGCCTTTTTGGCGCGGCTCTATGCCGATGAAGTTTTCCGGGAGCAGTTTTTGGCCGCGCCGGAAAACACGGCCAGCACCTTTGGGCTGTCACCGGAAGAATGCGCGGCGCTGGCGGCGATTGATCTGACGGGGCTGGAGCTGGCTGCGCGGGTGTTTGCCAAAAAGCTCGACTACAAGGCGGAGTACAAACGCCGGCAGGGATGGCGAACCCGCTGGCGGCGGTGGTGGCGTGATCGCTGGGCGGAGTGGCGGCACCGCCGACGGACAACCCTTCAGGCGAAATAGAGCGCCAGCGCCGTCCGGGCCAGATTCCACACGCGCGTCCAGTTGAGCTTCCCATTACGGGCATCGTGCAGGCTGGCCCAGACCTTCTCCCGCAGTTGCGCGCTTTCGCGCCGGAACAGGAAATCGCGCGCATAGGGCATGGCAACTTCAAGGAAGTTGAAACGCGGGTTCATGGTGATGCTGATGCCTTCCAGAGTCATCAGCGCCCGGATGATGAAGGTGAATGAGGCGGGCGTCGAGAAGGGGTAGCGGTAGATGATGTCGCCCAGGTCGTAAGTCAGGTCCTTGAAGCGGACTTCCGAGAGGTTGACATCGAGTTTGCGCCGGAACAGGTCTTCGACGACGCGCGCAAACTCTTCCATGTCGGCTTCAGGCGAAAGAAATCCCAGCCCGACCAAATCCCGGACGATGCCCGGCGCATCGCGTTCGATGAGGTGGAAGAAGGCGCTGACCATCTGGCTTTGCAGGGTCGGGGAGATATGCCCGACCATGCCGAAGTCGAAAAAGGCCAGCCGTCCGTCGCGCAGCATGAGAATGTTGCCCGGATGCGGGTCGGCGTGAAAGAAGCCGTCTTCAAGCAGTTGCTTGAAGTAGGTGCGATACATCAGCTCGTTGGCTTCTTTGGCGTCAATGCCGGCGGCAGCCAGCCCTTCCAGATCGGTCACACAGATGCCGCGCAGGAACTCCATAGTGAGGACCCGCGAGGTCGTCTGTTCCCAGAAGATGGTCGGCACGTGGACCCGCGGCCAGTCGGCGAAGTTTTGCCGGAAGCGTTCGGCATTGCGGCCTTCGTTGCGATAATCGAGTTCGGCATAGATCGTGCGCTCGAACTCATCAATCATCCCAACCCAGTCGTTGCCTTTGAAGAGCCGCTTCGAGTTGGCCATCCACCGGGCGATACGGCGCAGGATGTCCACATCCTCGCTGATGCGCACCACGAGGTTGGGGCGTTGCACCTTGATGGCCACTTCCTGCCCGTCGTGCCGGACGCCGCGATAGACCTGTCCCAGACTGGCGGCGGCAACGGGTTCCGGGTCAACGGTGTGGAAAAGCTGGCTGACGGGCGCGCCCAACTCGCTCTCGATGATGGCGAAGGCTTCACTGTTCGGAAACGGCGGCACACGGTTCTGGAGCTTGGCCAGTTCCTGAATGAACGGCACCGGCAGCAGGTCGGCGCGGGTGGCCAGTGCCTGCCCGATCTTGATGAACGTCGGGCCGAGCCGGATGAGCTGTTCGCGCAGCCGGGCTGCCTGGGCTTCGAGTTTTTCCGTTGGAAGTGCCGCCAGATTGCCGTCCGAATGGGTCCGGGCGCGCCGGAGGTCACGGTACAGCATCCAGGCGAAGCGCCCCAGAACCCACACGATAAAAAGCGTTCGCTGCCAGTGGCGAAGCCAACTCCAGACCCCCCGCCGCGTGGGGACAACCGGTGGGTGAACGTTTGGTGAGATGGAGAAGTCTGCGGGCAGGGTACGGTTCATCGAGGTCACATGCCACCGGTGCGGGGTTCACCGGATGGGCCTTCCCCGCCCGTTATAGCAAACTCATCCTATGGGCAAAAGCGACAAAAGCCGACGGCTGCCGTCACTGGCGCCGTCACTGGCCGGCTGGCGGCAGGGCGCCTGAGCATCAGGAAGTGTGGTCATAAACGATGCGCCAGCCGTTGGGAAAGCGCCGTACCAGGAGGGTGAAGCGCCCGGAAGCGACCTGTTCGGGAAGTACGACCCGCCAGGCCCCGCGTACGAGTGCCGCGCGCGGCCCGACCATCTCGATGACAAGGTCCTGGAAGTCAAGCGTTCCCATGGCGCGTCCTTCGGACTGGTAGCGTTGCCGGTAGCGCGCCAGCGTCGCTTCCCACCCCTTGGTCACGGTCGTTCCGGAAACGAAGGTCAGTTCCGGCGAGCGCCAGTAACCGTCCATGAAACCTTCCAGATCGCCCCGGTTCCAGGCGGCTGCCTGGTTGTCGAGCAGCGTACGGATGGCGGTCACGGACGATGGCGGCTGCGCCGGAGCAGGGCTTGCGCCAAGCAGAAACCAGAGCAGACAGAAACACGAGGCAAGCGGTCGGAAAGGCATGGGATTCAGGGTGGTTTTCACTCGATGATTTTGACGTCGCCTTCGAATTTTCGGTAGTTCCGAAACTCGCTGACATTCCGAAAGGCCTGGCGATAGGCATCGCTCACCTGGATGGTCTCGGCCGTCAGCGGCATCCAGTAGTTCTTGCCGAGAATCGTGACCCAGTCGTAATCCACGGCGGATTCGACCTGTGACATGGGAAAGCCCGGCGGAATATCGGTTGCCGTATGTTCGATGCGCAGCACGCGCTTGGTGGCTTCGTCAATCCACAGGCTGCCCTGATAGCCGACCTGAATGCGCTGCGGTGTGCCGTCGGAGAGCCGTACGGTGAGGGTGTAGCCGGAATTGGCCCGGGGAACGACGAAGTCATACACGCGACAGAGGCGCCCCCGGTAGCGTTCCCGTTTGGCTTCGCGGAACCGGGTGTTGGTGCTGGGCAGGAACGGCGCGGCAAGCTGACCGGAAAAATCGCCAACGGAAGTCGCGCCGCCAACGTCTTCATAGCGCCGTTGGGTGGCGCGTCCGTTGATGGACAGCAGTTCGACCCGTTCGCGTCCGCCCTCGACCCGGACTTCCGTTTCGAGGGTGTCGCGCGTTTGCCACTGGCCGCGACCATCCCGCACCATGCGGCGGATGGTTTGGGTGACGATAAAATCCGGGAGGTCATCGGCGCTGCGCAGGGCATGAAACCGGGCCTGCTCGATGAGTGGCAGTTGGCTGAGACGTGCCGTTTCGTCTTCAGATGAGGCCGGCGGCTCGTTGTCAGGTGGGTCTTCCTGATCGCGGGGTGGTTCCGGGGTGGCAGGGGCACTACCCGAAGGTATGGTACGGGTGGGTTTGGGACGCGCCGTTGGGGATGGTTTTGGCGATGGTTGAGAGGGGGCAAACGTCAGTTCGACCAGGGCCGTGATGAGTGCCCCGGGCGCGCCGAGCTGACGGGCGCGGTCGAGAACTTCGTCCGTGACTTCAAACGCGATGCCACGTTGGCGCAACTCCCGGATGGCCGCGTCAGTGGTGATTTGTCCCTGGCGCACACGCTGGACAAGACGGTAAAAGCCCACTTCCGACAGCGGGCCGGTCTGGTTTTCCGAAGTTTCCACCGAGCGCGGACGCTGCAAGGCAGGGTTGTTCCCGCCCGTCCCGGCGAGGATTGTGGTGCGCAGGGCATGGCTCATCAGGAGCATCAGCCCGGCGACGGCAAGAAAGAGCTTGAGTCGGGTGGGATGAACTGCCATATCATCGGGTCTCAGGGTTACGAACCGCCTTTGTACCTCACCATGCTGTCACACGCTGTGGAAACCAACCGTGATTAAGTCGGACAAGTGGATCCTTCGCATGTGCGAAGAGTATAACCTGATTTCGCCCTTTGAGCGGCGGCTCATCCGGCAGGTCGAAGACCGGCGCATCATAAGCTGTGGGCTGTCAAGCTATGGCTATGACTGTCGTCTGGCGCGGGATGAGTTCAAGGTCTTTTCTCCGATTCAGGGGACGGAAGTGGACCCCAAAAACTTCAATCCCGACAACCTGCTCGACATTCCGCTGCGAACGGCGGCCGACGGCAGTTGCTACTGGTTGCTGCCGCCCCACTCTTATGCGCTGGGGGTGACCATTGAGCAGTTCCAGATGCCGCGCAACGTCACGGCGATTGCCCTTGGAAAAAGCACCTATGCGCGTTGTGGGCTGATTCAGAACACCACGCCCCTCGAAGCCGACTGGAAGGGGCGGCTGGTCATCGAGCTGTACAATGCGGCCAACCTGCCAGTCCGGCTCTATGCCGAAGAAGGATTCGTTCAGATCATCTTCTTCGAGTCGGACGAGGAATGCGCCGTTTCCTACAGTGACCGCGCGGGCAAGTATCAGCATCAGACCGGATTGACCCTGGCCAAGGTTTAGGCAAGCGCATGGCACTCGTCATTCGGAACGGCCGCGTCTGCGATCCCTCGCAAAACCTGGATGCGGTCATGGATGTTCTGGTGGTGGACGGCCGCATTGCAGCACTGGGGCCAAATCTGGACATCCCTCCACAGGCGGAACTGGTGGATGCGACTGGGTTGGTCGTGGCGCCGGGGTTCATTGACGTTCACGTGCACCTGCGTGAGCCGGGCTTTACGGCGAAGGAAACGATAGCTACCGGAACACGCGCGGCTGTGGCCGGCGGCTTCACGGCCGTGTGCTGCATGGCGAACACCTCGCCGGTCAACGACTCGCCGCTGGTCACGCGCTACATTCTCGACCGGGCGCAGGAAGCCGCCGCATGCCGCGTGTATCCCATTGGCGCTGTGACCAAGGGATTACAGGGGGAAGCCCTGGCGGATATTGGCGGGATGGCGGCGGCCGGGGTCGTGGCCCTGTCGGATGACGGACATGGGATTGCCAACGCCAACCTGTTGCGACGGGCGCTGGAATATGCCAGCGACTTTGGATTGCCGGTCATTGATCACTGTGAAAATCGTGACCTGGCGGCTGGCGGTGTCATCAATGAAGGGGCTGTGTCCACGCGCCTGGGCGTACGGGGGATGACGCGCGCCGCCGAGGAAGTGGATGTGGCGCGGGATGTCGTGTTGTCCAGCCTGACGGGGGCGCACATTCACATTGCCCATCTGAGCACGGCCGGTTCGCTGGAACTGGTGCGGCGCGCCCGCGCCGAGGGCTTGCCGATTACCTGTGAAGTTACACCGCATCATCTGACGCTTGATGAATCCGCTGTCTTGACGCTGGGGCCACTGGCCAAGATGAATCCGCCGCTGCGTACGGCCGGGGATGTCGAAGCCCTGCTGGAAGGTGTGGCTGACGGCACGGTGACTTGTCTGGCGACCGACCATGCGCCGCACACAACGCTGGAAAAGGACCAGGTGCTTTTGCACGCGTCCTTCGGGGTGGTGGGACTGGAGTGCGCCGTAAGCCTGATGCTTGACCGGCTTCACTGGCGGCAGGGCATTCCGTTGCCGCGCCTCATTGAGCTGTTTTCGACCGGCCCGGCGCGTGCCTTCAACCTGCCTGGTGGGACGTTGCAAATTGGCTGCCCGGCGGATATGACAATACTGGACATCCACCGCGAAACGGTGGTGGATGTGCGTCAGTGGCAGTCGAAAGCGCGCAACTGCCCTTTCGATGGCTGGCGGCTCAAAGGCGCGCCGGTCATGGTGGTGGTGGGTGGCGAGCGGCGGAGTGTTCTGCTGCCGCCTGTGCTTGCCGAAACGGTTGCGGCAGACCACGGGACAAGTTAACGTGCGCCGATTTTTCGTGTGCCGGTGTGCTTCCGTCACGGGCCGGCACACGCCAAATACTGAAGAAGAGAGAGGATGCATTCGCTCATGGCAGAGCAATCCGTTGAAGAGAAAGTCAAAGCTATCATCGTCGAGGAACTCGGCGTGGATGAAAGTGAAGTGACCCCGGAGGCCAAGTTCATCGAGGACCTGGGTGCGGATTCACTCGATACGGTCGAACTCGTCATGCGTTTCGAGGAAGACTTCGGACTCGAAATTCCTGATGAGGACGCCGAGAAGATCCTGAGCGTGAAGGATGCAATAAGCTACATCCAGTCCAAGCTCGGATAGACTGTGCGTTCCACAAGCTGTTTGCCCGCGCACCGCAACCGTGGAGGTTTTGCGTCATGAAACGGCGTGTCGTCGTCACTGGCGTCGGGGTGGTGAGCCCCCTTGGGCTGGATGTCCCGGCCACCTGGGAAGCCTTGCTGGCCGGGACGAGTGGGATTGGCCCCATCACGCGCTTCGACGCCTCGGCGTTTGCCGTCCGCATCGCCGGCGAGGTGCGTGGTTTTGACCCGGCGACGTTCATCGAGAAAAAAGAAATCAAAAAGATGGACCCGTTCATCCACTACGCCATCGCCGCCGCCGAGGAAGCGATGCGCGACAGTGGGTTGTGCATCAGCGGCGACAATGCGGCCCGGGTGGGGGTCCACATTGGGTCGGCGCTGGGGGGGTTGACCATCATCGAGCGCGAGCACACCAAGCTCCACCGTGAAGGCCCGCACCGGGTTTCACCTTTTTTCATCCCGGCGGCCATCATCAACCTTGCCAGTGGACAGGTTTCAATCCGCTTTGGGGCGAAGGGGCCGAATCTCGCTTCGGCCACGGCCTGTGCTTCCGGCGCACACGCCATTGGGGAATCCTTCCGTATCATTCAGGCAGGGGATGCCGATGTGATGCTGTGCGGGGGTGCGGAAGCGCCCGTAACGCCGACCGGTATTGGCGGTTTTGCGGCCATGCGCGCCCTTTCCACGCGCAACGCTGAACCGGCGCGGGCCAGCCGTCCATTTGACCGGCAGCGGGATGGCTTTGTCATGGGCGAGGGGGCGGCCGTTCTCGTTCTGGAAGAACGGGAACAGGCTTTGGCGCGGGGGAAGCGTCCGCTGGCGGAGGTTGTTGGCTTTGGGCAATCCGCCGACGCTTTTCACCTGACGCATCCAAGCGAGGTCGGCGACGGCGCGGCGCGGGCCATGCGGCAGGCGCTGGCCGATGCCGGCCTTGCCCCGGCCGAGGTTGGTTATCTCAATGCCCATGCGACAGGCACGCCGGCCGGGGATGCCGCCGAAGTGGCGGCCATCCATCAGGTTTTCGGCGGGGCGGCGACCTCGCTGGCGGTGAGTTCAACGAAATCCATGACCGGTCACCTGCTGGGGGCAGCCGGCGCGCTGGAAGCCGTCGTTGCGGTGCTGGCGTTGCGGGATGGACGCATCCCGCCGACGATAAATCTCGATGAACCGGAGTTTGACCTGGACTGTGTGCCTTGCAGGGCCCGCGAAATGTCCCTCGACTATGCCATGAGCAATGCTTTTGGCTTTGGTGGGGTCAACGTTTCACTGGTCTTCCGGCGGGCCGAAGTCTGAACGTTCCAGTTGGGAGGTCTTCTGCTGTGAAGTGTGTTGAACTTGCTGAACAGTTTGGGATTGAGCATCTCCGTCTCACCGAGCGTCCCCACCCGGAACTGAAGTTTGGGGAGGTTTTGGTTCGGGTACGGGCTACGTCCCTCAACTTCCGCGACCTGATGACTGTAACGGGCGTTTATAACCCCAAGCAGCCGCTCCCGTTGATTCCGCTGTCTGACGGTGTGGGGGAAGTCGTGGCGGTTGGGGATGGCGTGACGCGCGTTGCCGTTGGAGACCGGGTGGCCGGGATTTTCGCGCAGGGGTGGACCGCCGGTGAGCCGGCCGTGGAAAAGGTGCGCACAACGACCCTGGGTGGCCCGCTCGATGGCATGCTGACGGAATATCGCGCGCTTTCGCAGGAAGGGGTGGTCAAGGTCCCGGACTACCTGAATGACGAAGAAGCGGCCACCCTGCCCTGTGCGGCGCTGACGGCCTGGAGCGCGCTCATCACCCACGGACAGCTCAAGCCGGGGGATACCGTACTCGTCCAAGGGACGGGCGGCGTTTCCATCTTTGCCCTCCAGTTTGCCAAAGCGGCCGGCGCCCGGGTCATCATCACCTCCGGGAGTGATGAAAAGCTCGAACGCGCCAAAGCCCTGGGGGCGGATGAAGTCATCAACTACCGGCAGGCCCCCGACTGGGACAAAGCCGTGCGCGAAATGACTGGCGGCCGGGGGGTGGATCATGTCGTTGAAGTTGGCGGAGCCGGAACCCTGACCAAGGCGATTCGCTCGGTCCGGTTTGGCGGGCATATCAGCCTGATCGGAGTGTTGTCCGGGCGGACTGGCGAAATTGACATTGCGCCGGTGCTGATGCAGAACATCCGCGTGCAGGGCATCATCGTCGGGTCACGGGAGATGTTCGAGGCGATGAACCGTGCCCTGGAGCAGAACCGGATTCGTCCGGTAGTGGACAGAATCTTCACCCTTGAAGAGACACAGCAGGCGTTTGGGTTGATGGCGCAGGGTGGACACTTTGGGAAAATCTGCATTCGGATGGACTGAGGTGATTTCGATTTTTGGTGGGCGTGAGTTATGGCGGCAAGCCCTTCTGTGGCTTGCCGTTTGTGTTTTGGCGGTGGGGGCTGGGGCGGTGCACCAGTGGCAGACGGGGCGGATTGGGGTGTTGGGGGATTATGCCTACATCGTGGACACGGCATGGCGGATAGCGCAGGGGGAGGTGATGTACCGGGACTTCGGGTTGCCGCACTCGCCGCTGACGTTTCACGTGCAGGCGACGCTGATCAAGGTGTTTGGGTTCAGCTATGGGGTGACGGCGTGGTACTGCACGGTGGTGAACGTGGGGTACGTGCTGCTGACGTACGGGCTGGTGCGGGTTTTGGTGCCGGGGTGGTCTGGGGTGGCGTTGTGTGTGCCGCTGGTATGGCTGGCACCGCACAGTATTTATCCGCATCCGTTTTATGACCCGGACGCCTGTTGGCTGGTGTTGCTGAATCTGAACCTGCTGCACTGGGTGGCGACGCGGCGGGTGGGGGCGGTGGTGGCGTTTTTGGGTGGGGTGACGACGGTGTTGCCGGCGCTGGCGAAGCAGAATGTGGGGTATCCGTATGTGGTATTGGTGGTGGGGGTGGTGGTGTGGTGGGGGTGGGTGCGTAAGCGGTGGGCTGGTGGGCATGTTGGGGAGGGGAGCCAGGAAGAGAGCAAGGAAGAAAGAAAGGAAGAGGGGACAGAGGAACTGGATGTTGTGGGTTTGCGGTGGTTTGGGGCCGGGGTGGCGGCGGGCGTGGTCGGGGCGGTGGTGTGGCTGGGGCTGACCTGCGGGTTGGAGAACTATTGGTTCTGGATATTTGTCTCTGCCAGCCGCCGGTTGGCACGCCCTACCATTCCAGAGACCTACGGAAACTATGCGCCATGGGCTGTGGGGGGGGCGTTGGTACTTGGCTGGTGGCTGTGGCAGCGAAAAGGGGAGGGGGCACGCCCGTCCTGGGTGACAACCGCCAGTCTGGCGCTTTTGCTGGGGCCTTTTGTCGTGGTGAGCGCCATAACCTGGCTCTGTGGCCGCTTCTTCGTTGAGTTCGATTATCCGCTGCTGTCGCTGTGGGTTCCGGTCATGATCCTCACGCTGGTCGTTGGGTTGTGGCAACTGCCGTCAGCCTTGTCGGCGTCACAACCGGTTCGGGCGATGCTCCCGTGGATGGCTGTCATCCTGACATTCTTTTCGTTTCTCTCCCAAGGCTACACCCGGTCATCCTACGGAATATGGGCATGTTTCGCGCTCATGGTGGCCTATGCGGTGAGTCCGTTTGGCAGCGACCGCCGACAGCCGCTGGTGTGCTGGGGGATCGCCCTCACCCTGACGCTGGCGGCCATCCCCTACGTGTATCACAACATCCGGCTGCGCTATGTTGACCAGCGGGGAGCATCGTTGCAGACCGTCTCTTCGGGCCCCCTCCGCGGCTTTACGGCCTACAGTCCTCATCTCAGTAACTTTGCCGAATTGCTGGGTTTTGTGGCTGACCACATTCCTGAAGCCGAACCGGTGGTATGTATCCCACAGGAGGAACCGTTTTATGTGGTCACCGGGCGCCGCAACCCGCTTCCCATGGTCATCTTTGACCGGACAGCGACACCCTTTTCCCCGGAAAGCATTGTGGAAGAAGCCGGGCGCCGGCAGGTGAACTGGGTGATTGTCAAGCGGGTGCTGCAAATGGACTGGATTTTGGCCAAGGAGATCAAGGGCATTCCAGAGGCCTTTTCCAGAAAGTACCCCAAGGTGGCGCGGCTGAAGGGCTATGACATTCTGTATCGGTCGGCTCCGGCGCAAGCTGATTCACCCTGAGCAGGTAAGCCGCTATGCTATCCCTCCACCGAGCTTCGCCGTTCGGTGGGATTTTTCGTCACCAAGGAGACAACGATGAAACTACCCGGTCTGGACCGCCTGCCTGGTTTTGAGCGCGCCATGGAACAGATGCAGCAGAAGCAGGAGGAAATCAAGCGGGCGCTGGAAAGTGCGCGGTGTGAGGGGACTGCGGGCGGCGGCATGGTGCGCGTCACGGTTAATGGCCTCAAGCAGGTTGTGTCGGTCAAACTCGATGCCGAGGCGCTCGCCGACAAGGAAATGCTCGAAGCCCTGATTGTTGCTGCCGTCAACGAAGCCGGCCGCCGCGCGGATGAAGTTGCCCAGCAGCAGATGCAGCAGCAGATGACGGGTCTGCTCGGCAACCTGAAAATTCCCGGTATGTCCTAGCATCAGGCGTGTGCCTGAGCCTCTTATGGCAGAATTTGCGGAACCGATTGCCCGCCTGATTGACGAATTCAGGCGATTGCCGGGTATTGGCCACAAGTCAGCCCAGCGGCTGGCTTTCCACGTCCTGCGCGGCAGCGCCGAAGACGCCGAACGGCTCGCACTGGCCATCACCGAAGTCAAGTCCCGGATGACCTTTTGCTCGGTGTGCCACAACCTGACCGACATCGGGCAGGACCCATGTGCATACTGTACAAACCCGGCACGTGACCAACATCTGCTCTGTGTTGTCGAAGAGCCATACAACGTCTTTGCCATCGAGCGAACCGGCGAGTACAAGGGCCTGTACCACGTCCTGCACGGGGCCTTGTCCCCCCTCCGGGGGATTGGCCCCGACGACATCCACCTGCGCTCGCTGCTGGAACGCCTGCGCACCCTGGAGGTGACGGAAGTCATTCTGGCCACGAACCCGACCACGGAAGGCGAGGCCACGGCCAACTACATCGGCCGCCTGCTCAAGCCCATCGGCATTCGGACGACACGGCTGGCCATGGGGCTGCCGGTCGGAGGCGACCTCGAATATGCCGATGAAGTCACGCTGTACAAGGCACTGGCCTATCGGCGCGAATTGTAAGCCGTACGGTTTCCGGCGCTATGGTATCTGGCGGGGGACGGGCAGCGGATAACCCTGCTGCTGGGCCCGTACTTCGCCCTTCCGCCGCTCCCGTTTCAGCTCATCCAGGTAGTCGTCGAAATCCACCTGCATGGTGTGCCGCTTGGACCTGACATAGCGGGCAAACATGCGCTCCCGCTCCCGCGCGATGTCCCGCTCCATCGCCTCACGGGTGGGCAGGGCATACTCACCCTTGAGATAGGACGCCACCCACTGTCCCTGCGCTTCGGCCAGCGGCATGATCGCGCCCAGCGGCTGAAGCAGGCCGATGAAGAAGATGTTGGGAATGTCCGGCTTGAACACCCGCCGAAACAGTGGCAGATCATTGTCCGGCGCGGAGATGAAGTGCTCATCGAAGAAGGGAAAGGTCACTTTGTAGCCGGTGCAGTACACAATCACGTCCACATCCTCAACGCTGCCGTCGGCAAAGCGGACCTGGTTGCCCAGCAGTTCGGCGATGTTGGGTTTTGGCGTGATGACCCCGTGGGTGATGCGGTCCAGGATGCGTCCTGAAATCGTCGGATGCGCTTCACCGAAACGGTGGTCCGGCTTGGGCAGGCCATAGTCCTCCATCCGTCCTACGGTCAACCGCAGCGTCCACTCGAAGAGGCGTTGCCGTACGGACCACGGAATTTTGGCCGTCGTCACAATCTGGTCGAGGGGCCGGCCGAAAATGTATTTGGGAATGATGTACGCCCCGCGCCGCGCCGCCAGGTAGGTTCGTTTCGCCACTTCGCTGGCTTCGCAGGCAATGTCCATGGCGCTGTTGCCCATCCCCAGCACGACCACGTTCTTGTCGCGGAAGATGTCGTTATCCACGTAGTAGTGGGAGTGCAGCGTCAGTCCGTCGAATTCTCCGGGGAAGGGTGGTTCTGGATAGCGCGGGTCCCAGTGGTGACCGTTGGCGACAATGAGCGCGTCGTAGTGTGCCACCTGTCCGTTGTCGAGCGTAATGACCCACACCCCATCGTCCCGGCGCTCGGCCCACTTGACGCCGGTCTCGAACCGGATGCGGGACCGAAAGCCGAAGTGATCCACGTAAGCATCGAAGTACTCGGCAATCTGCGAGTGATGGGGAAAGACCGGATAGTGCTTCGGCATGGGGAAATCGGAATACTGCATGCGCTCGCGGGACGTGTTGATAAAGAGCCGGCGGTAAGCCGATGACATCCCGTTTTTGTTGCCGAAAACCCAGTTGCCGCCCACGCGGTCACTTTTTTCGTAGCAGTCAAAGTCAAAGTGATGCTCGTGAAGCGCCTTGGCAGCGGTGATGCCGGAGCAGCCCGCGCCGATGACGCAGACCTTGGGAAGTTCAGAACCTGTGCGTGCCATGGGTGAATGCAAGAAGCCTGGTGGTGTGAAACTGACGAAGGTATGGGCCTGGGGAGTCCACGCAAACCGGAGTGTAAAGCATCCTGCAACCCGGAGACACTCCCCGGTGCAGAAAGGCGTGCCGCCGGAAATGCCCGCCCGGTGAAAGCGTCCTTCACGTTGCACTTGGCTCTGGGCTATGTCATCACATGCGGCTATGACCGACCGCCGATTCTACGTCACGACACCGATTTACTACGTCAATGCCCGTCCCCATCTGGGGCATCTCTACACGACCCTGCTGGCCGATACCCTGGCGCGGCACTATCGCCAGCGCTGCTTCGAGACGTTTTTTCTTACCGGCACGGATGAGCACGGCCTGAACATCGAGCGGGCGGCAGCGGCCGCCAACCTGCCGGTCAAAGCCTATGTGGATGCCACTGTCGCCGAGTTTCAGCGCACGTTCGCGGCCTTTGGTCTCCAGCCCGATGACTGGATTCGCACGACTGATCCCGCCCACATTGCCGGCGCACAGACACTGTGGCGGCAGGTACGCGAGCGCGGCTACATCTACAAGGGACACTACGAAGGCTGGTACTGCCCAAGCTGCAATGAGTTCAAGGAGGAAGTCACGCCGGGCGAAGCGCCGGTGTGCGACATTCACCTGCGCCCGACCGAGTGGGTGGCCGAAGAGAGCTACTTTTTCAAACTGTCGGCCTTTCGTGACCGCCTGCTGGAGTTTTATGAAACGCAGCCCGAGGCCGTCCAGCCTGACACGCGCCGCAACGAAGTCAGAAGCTTCGTCGCCGCCAACCTGCGGGACCTCTCCATCAGCCGCATTTCGGTCAAGTGGGGAATTCCGGTGCCCGATGACCCGGCGCACACGATGTATGTGTGGTTCGATGCGCTGTCGAACTACATCACCGCGCTTGGCTACGGCAATGGGCGGCGGCAGGACTTCGACCGGTTCTGGCCGTATGTGCTGCACCTCGTCGGGAAGGACATCCTGCGTTTCCATGCCGTGTACTGGCCGGCGTTTCTGATGGCGGCCGGGTTGCCATTGCCCCGGCGCGTGTTTTCGCATGGCATGTGGCTGTCCGGCGGACGCAAGATGTCCAAGACGCCGGATGCCAGCGGGCGTTCCAACGCGATTGATCTGGATGTGCTCCGCCGCCACTTCTCCAACGATGTCGTACGTTATTTCTGCCTGCGCGAAATGGCCTACGGGCAGGACGGTGACTTCACCTATGAAGCTCTCATTGACCGCGCCAACGGTGATCTGGCTTCCGGGCTTGGGAATCTCGCCAGCCGGACGGTGACGCTCATCCGCAAAGCCTTTGGCGGCGCTGTGCCGAATGTGCCGCCGGATGCGCCGGAAGAGGCCCGCGCCATGGCTGCCACCATAGCCGAGCGGTTTGCCGCCCAGCGCCCGGTGTTCCTGGCGCATATTGAGCGTTTGGCGCTCAGTCGGGCGCTTGAAACCGCCTGGGAACTCGTGGCGCTGCTTGACAAGTATCTCAGCGACACTGCGCCCTGGAAACTCACGGCGCACCCTGGAGCGCAGCCGCGCCTGGCCACGATTCTGCATACGGCCGCCGAAGGGTTGCGGCATCTGGCCGTCTGGCTGTATCCCTTCCTGCCCGATGCCACGGGGCAGCTCTGGAACCGCCTGGGGCTGGCGGGACATCCGGCGGCGGTTGCGCCCGAAGACCTCTCATGGCAGCGTTTTGAGGGGGCTGTGGTTGCTGACGGCCCCGGACTTTTTCCACGTCTGGATAAAACAGCCATTATGAACGACATCGAGAACACGTCACGGCCAGGGACACCGGAGTTGACGGCCGCGCCCTCCCAGGCAGCGGAACCGTCACCGGCAGGTGGTGAAAGCGGCTACATCACGATTGATGATTTTGCCAAAGTGGAGCTGCGGGTGGGGCAGGTGCTGACAGCCGAGCGCGTCCCGAAGGCGGACAAGCTGCTGTGCCTGCAGGTGGATGTCGGCGAGACTGCGCCGCGTCAAATCCTGGCCGGCATTGCCCAGTACTATGCCCCAGAAACGCTCATCGGACGGAAAATCGTCGTCGTCACCAACCTTGCCCCGCGCAAACTGCGGGGGCTTGAATCCAACGGCATGCTGCTGGCGGCTTCGGTCGGAGAGCAGGGGCGGCCGGTGATTGCCACGTTTGCCGAAGACGTACCCAACGGTGCGCGGCTCAAGTAGGGACGGTTTCTTCACCCCCCGATGCAAGTGCTATTTCGCGGCGGAGAAGTTCAGAAAGACCATGCAGACCAAACTCCTGACCAGGCGTTTTGATACGCCCAACTCACGCAGTATCGCCACCTACCTGGCCGATGGCGGCTACGCCGGCCTCAAAAAGGCCCTGACCGGCATGCAGCCGGCGGAGGTCATCGAGGAAGTCAAAAAGTCCTCCCTGCGTGGGCGCGGCGGGGCTGGTTTTCCCACCGGGATGAAATGGGGCTTTGTGCCCGTCAACTCGCCCAAACCGAAGTATGTCGTGTGCAATGCCGACGAAAGTGAGCCGGGGACGTGCAAGGACCGCGAGCTGATGGAAAAAGACCCGCACCAGCTCATCGAAGGCCTGCTCATTGCCGCCTATGCGCTGCTGTCAAAGCAGGTGTTCATCTACATCCGGGGCGAATACTGGTATCTGATCGCCATTCTCGAACAGGCGATTGCCGAAGCCCGGGAACATGGTTTCGTCGGGAAAAACATCTGCGGCACATCATTTGAATGTGAAATCGTCGTGCATCCGGGGGCCGGGGCCTACATCTGCGGCGAGGAAACGGCGCTGCTCAACTCACTGGAGGGCTACCGGGGGCATCCCCGGATCAAGCCGCCGTTTCCGGCGGTTGCCGGACTGTATGGCTGTCCGACGGTTGTCAACAACGTCGAGACCTTCTGCGCCGTGCCGCACATCATCGTCCATGGCGGCGACTGGTACCGCAGCTTGGGAACGGAAAAATCCGGTGGGACAAAAATCTTTTCCGTCAGCGGTCACGTCAATCGTCCGGGGAACTATGAAGTCCGCATGGGCTATCCGCTCAAGCAGCTCATTGAGGAGGACTGCGGGGGCATCCGTGGGGGGCGCAAGCTCAAGGCCGTCATTCCGGGTGGCTCATCGGTTCCGATCATGACGGCCGAGGAGGTCGAGCAGGCGACGCTCGACTACGAAGGCATGGTCAAGGCCGGCTCGATGCTCGGTTCGGGCGGGGTCATCGTCATGGATGAAACGACGGACGTTTTCATGACGACCTACAACCTCATCCACTTCTACAACCACGAGTCCTGTGGCTGGTGCACGCCATGTCGGGAGGGGACGGACTGGCTGCTCAAGCTGTTCAAAAAGATTGCGCGCGGCGAGGGCACGACGGCTGACCTGGACACCATCCGGCGGTTGTGCCCGAATATCGAGGGCCGGTCACACTGTCCGCTGGGTGATGCGGCAGTGTGGCCGATTACGAGTGCGATGAAGAAGTTTCCCGAAGACTTTCTCAAGCACGTCAAGCCGGCGACGGCGGTGCCCTCGGCAGCCTGAACGATGACGGACGTTGCCCACCGCGCCATCTTTTTTGACCGGGACGGCACGCTCAACGAGGAAGTCGGCTACATCAACCACGTGTCCCGTCTGCGCCTGCTGCCGGCGGCAGCGGCGGCCGTCCGGGCCGTCAATGCTGCCGGGTGGCGGGCCATTGTGGTGACAAACCAGGCCGGGGCAGCGCGGGGCTATTTTCCGGGCTGGATGATTGAGGCCGTCCATGCCCGGTTGCGGGAAGAACTCGCCGCCGCTGGGGCGCGGCTCGATGCGATTTACGTCTGCCCGCACCATCCAACCGTCGGCGAGCCGCCCTACCGGCTGGATTGTGAGTGTCGCAAGCCCAAGCCCGGTTTGCTGCTTCAGGCGGCGCGTGACTTTGGGCTGGAACTTACGCAGTGTGTCGTTGTTGGCGACCGCTACAGTGACGTGCAGTTGGCGCACCGGGTGGGCGCGCAGGGCGTGCTGGTGCTTACGGGTTACGGGCGGGGCGAGTATGAGTATCAACGGGAGCAGTGGTCCGGTTGGCCGGACTACGTTGCCGAAGATGTTCTGGACGCCGTGACCTGGGTTCTGGAGAGGCAGGGCGCCCCGTCCGTCGCCCCACCGAAGGCCGGCTCATGACGACGAATGCGACGCCATCCGACGGGGCAACCCGCTGGTTCTATCCGCTGCTGCTGGCGCTCGTCTTTGCCGTTCTGGTGTGGGGAAGCTGGCGGAGGTGGGGCAATCCATTCGTGGATTTTGGCATCGAGCTGTATGTTGCCTGGCAGTTGTCCGAAGGGAAGCATCTGTACCGGGACATCGTGTGGTTGGGCGGGCCGCTGTCGCAGTACACGAATGCACTGTGGTTCCGGTTGTTTGGGGTGTCCTATCTGACCCTGTCGCTGGTCAACATCGCGTTCGTGGCCGGTCTGACGGTGCTGCTCTATCGCTTTTTCACCCGGACGATTGAGCGGGCCGCCGGCTTCACCGCCGGGTTGGTCCTGCTCGTCGTGTTTGCCTTTCAGGCCTATGAAACCGACGGAAGCTGGGATTACGTCGCGCCCTATCGTCATGAAGCCGTTCACGGCCTTGGGTTGGCCATCCTGGGGCTGGCTATCTTTGCCACGTATCTCAGGCAGGGTGGGAAATGGCGTTCCTTTGGCGTTGGTCTCTGCTTTGGCGCGGTTTGCCTGACAAAGATTGAACCATCCGTGGCCCTGGCCGGGGCGCTGGCTGGTGGCTACTGGCTCGGCTTCAACTACCTGCCGCCCCGACGGGAACGATGGCGACAGGATATAGGCTGGTTTGTCGGCGGTGTCGCGGTCGTGCCGGTTGGATTTGGCCTGTACCTTGCTACCCAGATGCCGTTGGGGGTGGCCCTGACGGGCTTGCTTGGGAACTGGCTGAATGTGGCCCGGACGGATGCCGTCGGACAGGTGTTTTACCAGCGCGTCATGGGACTGGGGCGCTGGAGGGAAAACCTCCTCCGTATGGGGGGCGGTTGCGGGGCGTTTATCGGCGTCCTGGGCGTATTTACCGGTCTGGAAGTGGCGCTGCGCAGGGTGACACGCGGATGGGTGGTTTGGTCCGGGGCCGCCTTTTTGGTCACCTGGCTCATTGCCCACACGTGCATGCCATGGGCTTTCTTTTTGCGCCCACTCCCACTGCTGACCGGACTGATCCTCGCCGGTGTGGCCTGGACGACCATGCACTGTTCTGATCAGACGCAGCTTGCACAGCGGTGGATTCCCCTTACGGTCTGGTGCGTGTTCGGGCTGCTGCTGCTGGGGAAACTCGGACTGGCAGCCCACGCCGGCCAGTATGGTTTCACGCTGGCGTTGCCGGCCACGGTGCTGCTGGCGGTGAGCGCCATCAGCCTCTGGCCGGAGTTCATCCGGGCGAAGGCGTGGGGCACGGGTGCGCTCGTCCGCTGGGGAAGCGCCGGGGTGTTGGTGGCCTTTTTTCTGGCAGCGCAGGAAAGCCGTAGCTACTTCCACTCGGCAAAGACCATACCGCTCGGCGCTGGCGCCGACCGCATGCAGACCTTCGGACCGCCGCTGAGCGAGACCGGGGGCATCACGGCTGCGGCGCTGGAGAACATGGCGCAGACCATGCCACCGGGGGCAACGCTGGTCGTCATCCCGGACGGCATTGTTCTCAACTACCTGCTACGGCGTGAAAACCCGACGCCGTACACCGTTTTCGATCCCGTTCTGATGGCGGTCTATGGTGGGGAGGAACGGGTGGTGGAAACACTGACGGCTCATCCGCCCGATTACATTGCCCTGGTGCAGCGTAACTTTTACGAATACGGACTGGCCCCCTTTGGACAGGACCCACGCTTTGGACGCACCATCCTGGCCTGGGTTGACAAGCACTATGAGGTGGTGCAGGTCTATGGAGCGCCGCCGATTGGCGAGGCCTTTGGCATTGCGCTGCTGCGCCGTAAAGCCACTTCCGGCGAGGCGGCAAGCCATGCGCCGTGACGGGTTTGCCAAGCTCCCGGGACTTGCTTAGTATGGCCCGCCGATTACCAGAGACTGGCCCGCGACGGTAAGGGTGTGAAAAGTACCGAACACTGTATGCGCACTGTGGAGTGGACGCCGGCTGGCGTGCGTGTCATTGATCAGCGCGTTTTGCCCGGCAGGGAGACATATCATACGTACGCAACCTATGAGGAGGTTGCTGAGGCCATTCGGACGATGGTGATCCGTGGGGCCCCGGCCATTGGCGTGGCAGCGGCGTTGGGCATTGCCTTGGGCGTTCGGGCAAGTGTGGCCGCCGGGGAAGACCTCCCGGCGGCTTTCGAGCGGATTTGCCAGACGCTGGCCGCCACCCGCCCGACCGCCGTCAACCTGTTCTGGGCCATCGAGCGCATGCGTCGCAGGTTTGAACATCTGCGCGCCGAAAAGACGCCTGAAGCACAGATTGCGGAAGCCCTGCTGGCGGAAGCCCAGGCCATCCATGCGGAAGACATTGCCACCTGCCGCCAGATTGGTCGCCACGGCGCGGAACTCATTCCCGATGGCGCAACCGTACTGACCCACTGTAACGCCGGCGCACTGGCAACGGCTGGCTATGGGACGGCGCTGGGAGTGATTCGCACGGCCGTCGAGCAGGGAAAGCGGATTACCGTTTACGCTGACGAAACCCGTCCTTTTTTGCAGGGCGCACGCCTGACGACGTGGGAACTGATGCAGGACGGCATACCGGTGACGTTGATCTGCGACAACATGGCCGGTCACTTCATGAAGCTGGGGCGCATTGACTGTGTTGTTGTCGGCGCTGACCGGATTGCCGCCAACGGTGACACCGCCAACAAGATTGGCACCTACATGGTCGCCGTGCTGGCCCAGCGCCATCGCATTCCATTCTATGTGGCCGCGCCGGTTTCCACCTTGGACCTGACCCTTGAAACCGGCGATGGCATTCCGATTGAAGACCGCGCCGCACAGGAAGTCACGCATATTGCGTCCGTACCGGTGGCGCCCGCTGGTGTGGCCGTTGCCAACCCGGCCTTTGACGTGACGCCACACGATCTCATCACCGGGATTATTACGGAGCGTGGGGTTGCCTACCCTCCCTTTACCGTGTCGTTGCGCCGGTTGGCGGCCGGCACATGACCACTCCAACACGCATGTTTTCGCTGGAACAAAAAGTCGGGCAGTTGTTGTTCATCGGCTTGCCCGGTCCAACCCTGGATGCCGAAGCACAGCAGCTTGTCAAGTCCATCCAGCCGGGTGGCGTCATTCTCTTCGCCCGTAATCTGGAGTCCCCGCAGCAAACGGCCGAACTGACAGCCGACATCCGCCGCTTCAGTCGGGTGATGCCACTCATCTCGATTGACCAGGAAGGCGGGCGTGTGGACCGCCTCCGCCACCTGGCCGGGCCGATGCCCTCGGCAAAGCAAATTTCACTTGCGGACGATGCCAAGCTGGCCTTTGAACTGGGGGTGGTGACGGCGGATTTGCTCCGGCTGCTGGGCTTCAACATGAACTTTGCCCCGGTGCTCGACATCGAGGCCGCCAACGATCAGCCCAACGGGCTGGAAGAACGTTGCTGGGGTGGGCAGGCCATGACGGTCATCCGCTTTGCCGGGACCTACCTCGAAGGTTTGCAGAACCACGGCATTCTGGGGTGCGGCAAACACTTTCCGGGTCTGGGCGACACAGCCGTGGATTCCCACCACGCCCTGCCCACCGTCAACCGTTCGGAAAAGCAGCTTCTGGCGGAAGACCTGCGGGTTTATGCCGACCTGTTCAGCACGCTCTACACCCGTGTCCCGGCGGTGATGACCGCCCATGCCAGTTATCCGGCCTTTGACGGTCACAGCGGTATTCCGGCCTCGCTGTCCCGCAACGTCGTGACGGACCTGCTCCGCAAGCGCATGGAGTTTTCCGGCATCGCTATTTGTGACGATCTCGAAATGGGCGCCATCCAGAAAACCGTTGAGTTTTCAGAAGCTGTCGTCCGTGCCGTCGAAGCCGGTAACGATATGCTGCTTGTCTGTAGCCGTCCTGACCTGATGCAGGAAGCCCAGACGACGCTCGTGCGCGCTGTGGAGACCGGGCGAATTCCCCGGTCGCGTCTGGAGGTCTCGATTGACCGGATTGCCAAAGTCAAGGCCATGGTCATGGCTCCCTATGCCTACAGCGCCGAAGCGTTCCGCCGGGCAACAGAGCGGTTGGCCGTCCTTCACCGGGCGGTGATGGGGTCAGCCGCGCCACAGGAAAGTCTGTCCTGAAGAGAAAATCGGCCCATGACGTTGGGTGCACAGCGGTGGCTTCGATTCCTGGCGCTGACCGGCGTGCTGGTGACGACGGCCTATCTCCTGTCCTATTTCGTGACCCGGCGCGCGCCCTCCAGGCCGCCAGATGTGGCACGCCGGGACCTCACCCCGGACATCGAGGTTGTTTCCAACGATTTCCAGTACCTTCACAAAGAAGGCGACATCACCCGGCTGATCCTCCGGGCGAAGCGGGATACGGCTTTTGTGAACGGACAGCACAAACTCGAAGGCGTTGAGTTGCAGACATTTGACGCCCAAGGACAGCCTACGGGCAAGCTGACGGCCGAAACCTGTGACTATGATCCAACGGCGCGGACTTCGGATTTCAGGGGCAACGTCGTGCTGACGACGACCCAGGGCCTGACCGTTAAAACCGAGTCCATCCGCTATGACCGCGAGGCTGAAGCGGCCACCACGTCCGACCCGGTGCAGTTCGTCCGCGGGCGTGTGAGCGGAGAAGCCAGGGGGGCGCAGTTCGATGGCAAGGCCGACCGGCTGGTGTTGGAAAAGGACGTGCGCACGACCGTTACCCCTGAAAAGCCAACCCAGCCCACGACCGTCATCACTGCCGGTCGGGCTGAATATCTGGCCCGCGAAAAACGCCTCGTGCTTGGCCAGGGGGCGCGGGTGACACAACGCGGGGATGCCCTTGCGGCGCAAACCCTGATCGCTCAACTCGATGACGCCCAGCGCCTCCGCCGGGTCGAAGCCCAGACGGCGGCCACCTTGCAGAGTGCCGAAAAAGGTTTTGTTCTGACGGCCTCGGTGCTGACCTTCGACTTCGATCCCCTGGGAGGGCTGACGCAGGCCGTCGGTACGGGGCAACCTGTCCTCCGGCAGCAAACCGGGACTGAACACCGCGAAGTGACCGGCGAGCGTCTGGAAGCTTCCTTTACCCGTGGCGCAAATGCCAGTGAGATCACACGGGCGCAGGCAACCGGCAACGCGCACCTGCACATTGAGCCGGTCAGTACCACGGCTGGCCGGACGCCGGAGCGGAAAAACCTTCAATCCGACACGCTGCGCGTGACTTTTGCGCCGGGGGGACAGGTCATGCAGAGCGCCGAGGCGGATGGGGCTGCCGTCCTGACCGTAGCGCCACTGGCACCGACGCCGCGCAGCGAAAGCAAAATCCTCCGCGCACCACGTCTCACGGCAGACTTTTACCCCGACGGAAAAGTGCAGACCTGTACAGCCACCGGCGGCGTCGAGATGCGGGCCGAGCCGGCGCTGGACAACTCACTGCGGATTCCCCGCCGGACGACGAGTGATCGGGCGGAAGCCACGTTTGATGCAGCGCAGGGCGAGCTGGTCCGTATTGTGCAAACCGGCCAGGTGGCTTTCGAGGAAGGTCCACGCCAGGCGCGGGCCGAGCAGGCCACATTTCTTCGGGCGCAGGAAGTCGTCGAGTTGCGCGGTCGTGAAAAGCGTCCGGTCGTATGGGACGAGACCTTGCGGGCAGAGGCCCGGGAACTCGACCTGTCCACGGCGGCACGCTCCCATGTGGCGCGCGGCGACGTGCGTACGACGTACTACGAAGCCCGCCAGACCGGCAACACGGGGATGTTCGGGCAGCCAATGGCACCTGTTTTCATCACGGCGCAGGAAGCGCAGGTCGAACCACAGCGGGCCGTCTTCACCGGCGAAGCGCGCTGCTGGCAGGGAGACAGCTTCGTACGTGGCGACCGGTTGGAACTGTTCAAGGCTGACCGCCGCCTGACGGCAACCGGGCACGTCTCCACGGCCTTTTACCGCCTGGCCCGTCCTGCCTCACCAAAAGCTGCATCCACTCCCGAAGATGCCCCGGTGTTTGGTACGGCGCAGACCTTTACCTACAGCGATGTGGAGCGGCGGGCGCGCTACACCGGAGATGTCAGGTTGACGCAGAGCGACACGACGCTGACAGCCGGGGAAGTCGAAATCGAGCTGGCTGCGCGTGAGAACCGGCTGGAGCGCCTGACGGCCACCAATCAGGTGGTCATCGTCCAGCCCGGCCGCCGGGTGACGGGCGATCTCGCCCGGTACACAGCGGCCGACGACCGCTACGTGGTGGTTGGCAATCTCGCCCGGGTCGAGGATGTCGAGCGCGGGGTGTCCGTGGCACCGGAGATTTCCTTCGTCAAATCAGAAGGGAGTGTCCGGGCTTCAGGCGGCGCGAAAGGTCAGCGCATCCGCACGACCTACCAGCCCAAGCCATAGGTTTCTACGGGGTGGCCTGGGTGAGCTGAAACACGGCGCGCAGTTCACCGGCCGGTTGTTGGCGGTGGGTCAGAATGGGCTGGCTGTACTTTGCCATGAGCGCCGCGTACGGCTGAGCACCGAGCAGCTCCAGGTGCCGGAGCACCTCCAGTACGACCGTATTGCGGGCGCGGAAGCTGTCGCCATCCTCAATCTTGACTGCTAGACCAAGCGCATCGGGAAAGCGATCGCTCGCCGGGACGGCAACAGCGTGGACACCTTCCGCGCCGACCTTCGAGAGCAGGTGCCCCGGTACGGCGCGCATCAGGTCCGTGTCAATGCGCTCGGTTCCGCCGATGAGTTCGGGATGCGCCAGCATGGCCGTCGCCACCCGCCGGCTTTCCTCCGGGTAAGGGGAATGGGCAAAGAGCCGGGCATAACCAACGGCCAGGTTCTGGAGTGGCACGGCCCAGGTAGGCACTGTGCAGCCATCCAGGCCACGGGGCATGGCTCCCACTGCCACGTTGCACATCGTGGCGATGGTGTTGGCAATTTCAGTCTGAAGCGGGTGTGTCGGAGCATCGTAATCCGCGGTCGCAAAACCGGCTGCGAGACAGCCAGCCAGCATGCCGGCGTGTTTGCCGGAACAGTTGTTGTGCAATGCCGTGATGGTGACCCCGGCAAGGCGGCGGGCCGCAGCGCGGTTGAACGGCGGATGCGTGCCGCACCGGAGCGCGTCTGCCGTAAGTCCCAGTCGGCTGAGCAATCCGGCAACGACGGCCGTATGTTCCGGCTCGCCATTGTGTGAAGCGGCCATGATGGCCAGTTCGCGCGTGGTGAGAGCAAAGCGTTCGGCGGCGCCGGTGCGGAGTACGGCCATGGCCTGAAAAGGCTTGGCCGCCGAGCGCAGGAAACAGAGCCAGTTCGGATCGCCTACGGCGGCCACAATCTGTCCGGTGGCGGTCGCGGCCACGATGGCGCCCCGGTGACGCGACTCCACGGCTGAGCCGCGCCAGACTTCGACGAGAACCGGTGCGCCCTGATTTGGCGATGCCTGATGTGGCGATGAAGGATGTGCCGGCATGAAGTTTCAAGCCCGGTGATTGGCGACGATGCGCCCCACGAGGTCGTAGGTATGGGTGGCTGTAATCTCCACGTGGACGAGGTCGCCCGGTTGTGGCGGCGCGAAGCCTTCCGGCGCGTCGGTAATGAGCACCCGCCCGTCAATGCCCGGCGCCTGGGTGGCCATCCGGCCCTGCCAGATCAGGTCGCTGTCGTCAGAAGGCCCTTCAAACAACACTTCGACGACACGGCGTTTGAACTGCCTGAGACGCTGTTTGGAGAGTCGTGCCTGCAACCGCATCAGCTTTGCCCGACGGGCTTCGGCCGTGCGGGAGGGCACTTTGTCCGGCAGGTCAAAGGCTGGCGTGCCGTCCTCGTCGGAGTAGGTAAAGACGCCGACCCAGTCGAAAGCCTGGGCTGCGCAGAAGTCAAGCAGCACCTCGAAATCCGCCTGAGTTTCGCCGGGGTAGCCAACGATGAAGGTCGTCCGCAGGGCAACCCCCGGCACCCGCTCACGGATGCGCGCAATGAGTTTTTCCATAAACGACCGTGAACCGGGCCGGCGCATGGCGTGCAGCATCCGGGTCGCCGCATGCTGGAGCGGCATGTCAATGTAGGGGCAGAGCTTTGGTTCGCTGGCCAATACATCGAGCAGCGCGTCGCTGATGCGGGTGGGATAGGCGTAGAGAAACCGTATCCAGGTGATGCCCTGTACTTGCGCCAGGGCGCGCAGCAGGTCGGCCAGTCCGTGTTTCAGCCCCAGGTCTTCCCCGTAGCTTGTCGTATCCTGTCCGATGAGGATGATTTCCCGGACGCCTTCCTCTGCCAGGCGTTCGACTTCGGCGAGAATCGAGCCGATGCGCCGGCTGCGCAAATTGCCGCGCATCTGCGGAATGGAGCAAAACGCGCAGGGATGGTCACAGCCCTCGGCAATCTTGACGTAGGCATAGTGCCGGGGGGTGGTCCGTTGGCGCGGGGTGGTCTCGCTGTAGAGATAATCAGCGTCCGGCCGCGTACGCTCGCGCTGGGGGACGCCGCCTCGTGGACGAAGCACGACCGGCCGGGGCGTGACGGTGGCCGCAGGCGTACGGAGCAGATGTGGCAGTTGCTCCAGTTCATTCGTGCCGATGAAGGCATCCACTTCCGGGAGTTCTGCCGGCAGTTGCTGGCGGTAACGCTCGACCAGACATCCGGCCACGATGAGTCGCCGTCCTGGCCGTTCGGCCTTGAGCGCCGCCATCTCCAGGATGGTGTCTATGGATTCCTGCTTGGCCGCTTCAATGAAGCCGCAGGTGTTGACGACGATGACATCGGCGCTACCGGCATCGTCGGTGAGGGCATAGCCGCTTTGCGCGGCCAGGCCGAGCATGACTTCACTATCAACCAGATTTTTGGGACAGCCCAGGCTGACCATACCAAGGCTTGGTTTGGGAGCTGTCATGATGTCAGGTGCGCCTTTCCGTTGACCGGGATGGATGTCAAAGCCTGTAGCTTACGTCACTGGCTGTCGAACAGCGAAGTCAAATACGCAAGATTGCCGAGCGGCGAGCGCATTTCACCGAAGCAGCCATCGTCCCGAAGCTGAAGGTAGCCGGTGGCCGGTGGCTGGCGCTCGATGGCACGCCGGATGGCCGGTTCACCCAGCCTGGAAGGCGTGGCCTCGCCGGCGCGGGTCAGGGCGATGAGCGCCAGCGTGGCGCGTTCGAGGTCTTCCCTTGGCTGGTTGACGCGGTGCAGGAAGGCGTCAGGTGTCCCGTGCCATGTGGAACGGACGGGTTGCGGTGGCGCACCGTCCACGGCCTGGGGAAGCGTCTGTTCAAGGGCGCTGCGCTCGCCGAGAAACAACCAGTCATCCAGAAAGCATGCCGCCCGTCCGTCCCGGTGCGTTGACGCAGCCAGCGGGATACCGGTTGCGCCCAGACTCAGGTTGGCGATGCTGGCACCATCCGCGCGCAGGTAACGGTCCAGCGTCGGCAGGAGACGGGTGCGGTCACGGACTGGCACGCCCAAAATCAGAGCGGTTGGAGTTCTGCGGCCGGGGTCAACCACCAGCCACTGCTCGCCAAGGAAGTCATCGAGGGCTTCCTGGGGGCGAATCCCATAGCGTTCGCGCAGTCCAACCACCAGCTCCCGGCTCAGAAACGCCACCGGAGCCGGGCTGCGGGCCGCAAGGGCAAGCTGTACCTGATCAAGCGCCGTGAGCGGTTGTGCCAGTCCGACGGCCGTCAGTCCACCGGTCGGCGGCAGGAATCGCTCCACACGGGGCGTCGCCAGCGCCGGACGCAAATGTGGCCGGAGGGCGGCGACGATATTCGGGTGCAGCGCCAGATGGTAACGCTCCACGACCTGTCCCGCCTGAACGTCGAGGCTGTAGCCCAGTCCGTTGGAAAGTCCGGTCAGCAGGGCCGTCAGCAGTGATTGTTCCTGACCGTTGGCCGAGATAGTGCCACCAGCGCCGGGGAGTCCCTGCCTGAGCCGAAGCGCGGCTTCCAGCCCTGCCGGATTGATGAACGCAAAAAGCCAGGACGATTGACCTTGCACCGTTTGACGGGCGTCTTCAAAGGCGGGAACTCCGGCAAGGGGCGGTCGGCGGCCGTCGGCGACATCAAGACAGGCCCGCAGGGCGGCTTCGTGATTGGCCAGAAAGAGCAGGTCGCCGCGTGTGGCCGCCCAGAGTGTCGCTTCAGGACGCGCTGGCGAGCGAAAGCACAGCACCTGACCGCCAGCATCAGCGTGGTCGGAACGCTGCGGGTCCGGGCCAAGCAGCCGGCGCGCCACGAGCGGGAGCCGCTCCTGCGCGAGGCTGGTGAGTTCTGCCCCAGACAGCCCGGTGGCGAGGCACAGCGTCAGTTGGGGCGTCACATCCAGCGTCGCGCCCTCCGCAGACGGCGGAGCCGCGGGCTTGCCCGGATTTGAGCCGGGCGTGTCTGACGGGGCCGCCGCAGGGGGAGGCGTGACTTCGGCGGTGATGCCCGTCACGATCAGCCCCCAGCGGGCGCGGGCCAGCAGGCGTGCTTCCGCGGGGCCAATGTCGAACCACTCGATGAGCCGGCCCCCGTGTAGGACATCCTCGAACTGTCCGGGAGTGCCAATAGCGGATTTGAGGTCTTTCCAGAACGACAGCTCTTCAAGGCGACGCAGTCCGTCCGGCAGCGAACCGGCTTCGATGAAGACCAGTGCCTCCCGTGGGCTGTAGCGTGCCAGATCGGGTGACGCCGGTTGCGGCCGCAGCCACAGCATCCAGAGCAGCATCCCAACCAGCGCCAGCCCAAGAGCAAACCATCCACCGTGGCGTGTGAGGTAGGACCCTGTGCGTGCCTTCACGCCCGCGACTCTAGTGCGTTTGGGGCGTGGGTGCAATGAACCACCTGGAGACCGGCGAGGGGGAAGCCGGCCGGGGGCCGTCACCAATTGGTTGAAAGTGCAGCACTTTGTATCGTCTTCACGTACACCTTTCTCAAAAAGAGGTTGACGTGCCGGGAGCGTGGTGATAACCATACGGCACGCAAAAGAACAGGGCAGTTGTCATCACGGGGCGTACCCTCATTTGCTCCAAGGCTTACATCGCTTGCACTGCGTGGCGTGCGCTTTCCAGAGCCAGGTTGACGTTTTCTCTACAAGTGACGAGTGCGTTGGAATGCATGACGCAGTGGCGCAAACAGATTCGTTGAGCCGCGGTCGGAGCTGGCGCCGGGTCCGCTGGCCGCTGTCATTGCCTTTGGTTGCTGACAGGCCGGATTCTGTCTTTTCCAAGCTTGCTGTTTATTTATCCCACTCCTGCGAGAAATGGAGGCCGTAGCTTTGCCATGGGACTGCTGGGTTTCGGTAGTGCCAAAACCACGGTTGGTATTGACATCGGTTCGAGTGCCGTCAAGGCGGTGGAACTCAAACCGCTCAAAAATGGCTTTGAACTCATCGCCATCGGCCATGCCAATCTCATACCCGATGCCATCGTGGATGGTCACATCATTGACCTCAACCACGTCAGCGATGCCATCGGTCGCCTCTTGGGGGAGCACAACATCAAAGCCCGGGATGTTCATACGTCGGTCTCCGGGCACTCGGTCATCGTCAAGAAAATTGAAGTCTCCTACATGAGCGATGATGAGCTGGCCGAACGGATTCAGTGGGAAGCCGACCAGCACATTCCCTTCGATATTACGGACGTCAATCTGGATTACTCCGTCGTGGGCCGCGATCCGGCCAGTGGTGTCATGCAGGTGCTGCTGGTGGCCTGCAAGCGCGACAAGATTGCCCAATATACGACGGTCATTTCACAGGCCGGGCGAAATCCGGTCGTCATTGACGTGGATGCCTTTGCCCTGCAAAACGCCTACGAAGTCAACTACCAGCCCATGCCGACCGCCACGGTGGCGCTGCTCGATATGGGTGCGACTGTGACGAGCATCAACATTGTCCGGGGCTCAAACTCGGTCTTTACCCGTGATATTTCGGCCGGCGGCAATCAATACACCGATCTGCTCCAGAAAGAGTTGGGGCTGACCTTTGAGCAGGCCGAAGCCCTGAAACGGGGTGTTCCGACAGACAATGGTTTGCAGCCGAGCGATGCCCAGTCGCTGATTGATTCGGTGACGGACATTCTCGCCATGGAAGTTCAGAAAACGATTGACTTCTGGCGCGCCACCAGTTCGTCGGATGTGGCGCCTATAGACCGGGTGCTGGTTGCCGGAGGTAGCTCGAAAATATCCGGTTTGACGTCTGCCTTCTCGGAACGGTTTGGGATTCCGGTCGAGCGGTTCAATGCTTTCAACCCTTCCCGGATTATCGTGAATCCGCGGAAATTTGATGAAGAGTATATTCGTGAAATGTCACCTACGATGGCTGTAGCGGTCGGGCTGGCCGCGCGTCCGCCCGGGCAGTAGGGCTGCGGCCAGCAGGGGGAGCCAGCCGGGGAACACGTGGAAAGTTTGTTCGTACCTGGTCCAACTCGTGCCTCGTGACACAGGCGTGATAGAAAGGGAGTCGGTCGGGCATCTGATGCCGGCTGACGAACATTTTGAATATGCCGAAAATCAATCTTGCCACAAGTGCGGTTAGCGAGCCGACACCTACCATTGCCCCCGCTCCTGTCCGGGGGGTGGCGCAGATCATTCTGGTGATCATTGCGCTCGTGGTGGTGCTCGGCTTTTACCTCGGTGACAGTGTTTACAGTAACGATCTTGCCCGCAAGGCCAAGGAACATCTGGAGCAGGCCAAGAAACAAAAGGCCGAACTGGAGCAGGTCAAGAAAGAGCGGGATGAGTATGAGAAAAAGAAAAAGTTGCTGGAGACACGCCTGGAAATCATCAAAAAACTTGATGCCGAGCGGCGTGGCCCGGTCGGGGTGATGTCTCAGGTCAATGCGCGCATTCCTGCTGGTGTCCGGCTGGAGCGGATCAGTCTGCGGGGTAACAGTGTCACCATCGAGGGCGTCGTGGACCGGGCTGAAAAGGACCGGGAAAAGAAAAACCGGGACATCATCACCGAGTTTGCACAACAGCTCGAACTTCGCTCGAACGGTCTCTTCACCAATGTCAACCCAACCTTCCAGGAGACGGGCCAAACCCTGCCGGATGCGACCGAGCAGCAGTCACTGAAATTTACAATCGTCTGTGACTATAACCCGCCTCAGCCGGCAGCACCGCCGGGTTCTGCCCAGGCGGCACAAACTGGAAAATAGCGAGGAGTTCACGCCATGCTTGATCGCATTCCTTTGTGGGCGCAAATCCTCATCATCATTTTGGGGGTTCTCGTGGTGTGCTTCCTCATTGACCTCACCCTGTTTAGTGACGTGCGAGCCCAGGCCGAGAAGGATGAGAAGGAAGCACAAAAACTGGATGCTGAAGTCCGCGAGCTGGAAAATGTCCGCGTGCAGCTCAACGACTACAAGAAAAAGATCGAAGAATACATGCGTGACCTGCAGGCGTATCGGGCCAACATCCCCGAAGAGGTGCGCCTGTCTGAAACCCTGGCACAGCTACAGCGAATCGCGCAGGCGCGTTCGGCGGTCGTCCGTGAATTCCGTCCCGGTAACGTTCAGAAGCGAGGCTTCTATTATGAGAAGCCGGTCAGTATCAAAGCCGGTACAACGTACGACCAGATTGGCCAGCTTTTTGCCGACATTGCAGCGCTCCAGCGCATCGTCCGGGTGTCGGATGTGGAAATCCGGCAGGCCAGCGCCCAGACACCGAAGCTGACCATCGAGGCCAGCTACCAGCTCACGACGTTTTTTGCTTCGGAGAAGGACATTCTGGGGACTGAGGATGAGCCGAAGTAGAAACGGCATTCGGTCTGGGCAGATGTGCCAGACCGGATGAAGTCATAAGGTTTTTGCGGATTGGGGGGGCAGGTCAGTCGAACATCGAGGAAAAACCCCATGGGTATTCACACTGTTTATCGTACACGCCGAACCACGTTTGTCATCGGCCTGGCTTGCCTGGCGCTTCCGGGACTGATGGGGACGACATTTGCCCAGTCGCCCTCGTCGGTGGCCCGGAAGGCGACGGCCGGGTTGTCGTCATCCACAGAAAATCAGGGTCCGGGAAGTCAGGGTGGGACGGCTTCGGGTCCGCCTGCCGATGCTATCTCTCCAAACTACACCGGAACCGGGCGTGACCCGTTCCGTCGTTCAGGCGATCCCTTCAAGGACAGCGCCAAGGTTCGGGAGCCGTTTCGCCCGCCGGTCACAGACCTTCCCTATCCTGACTTCCCTACGCGGGAAGCCAAATGGCGTGAAATTCGTGACCGTCGTCTGGAGCAGGGGCAGCCTCCCCCGGCGGAATCGGAAAAGTACCTGGTGGAGGAGTTGACCGTCATCGGGATTTACTCGACGGAGCGTGGCCTTGGTGCCCTGCTCAAGGACCAGAAGCTGGGCACGACCATGTTCGTGCGTGAAGGCTCAAAGTTCTGGAATGGCTCGGTCATCAGTATCCAGCGTGCACCCCGTTCGTTTGGTGTTGGTGATGCCCAGGTTGTGGGGCGGGTGACGTGTTCGGAGATTATCGTGCGGAGCAATGGGCAGCTCGTCACCAAGCAGCGTTTTCTTGATTATGCTCCAAAAACTCCGGGAGGGGGCCGCACGGCCGGTCAGTAGCACCCGTTGCCGTCACCCGGTACGGAAACTGGTGCCCGGTACGGAAACTGGTGAAGGTGGTGGGGCCGGTCCGGTGGGCTGGCCCGTGGGAAGGCGGGTTGGAAAGCGGCCAGCCTATGAAAGGCTCGGCAGGTCCTGGATGACTTTCTTCCCTGCACGTTCAGAGTACGTAGGTTATTTGGTCAGGTCGAGATTCTAAGGAAATGGATTCTTTTATCGGAGGAGAGTTATGAAATCCCTGCCGAAACGCTCCTACGCTGGTGCGGCACTGTTCCTGCTCTGTGGATTTGGATGGTGTGGTGCCGTACCTCTCCGGGCTGCGGAAGTGGCGTCGGAAACCGTTGTCGTCTCGACACTTGATGTGCGTTCTGATGCGTCGCGTGTGACGTGCGTGCAGCTACAGAGCACCGCCCGTCTGGATTACAACGTATCGAAGCCAGAGCCGCGCTTGGTTTCCATTGACCTGTATGGTGCCGACACATCGGCGTTGCAGCCTGAATATCGCGCTGAGCAGGGGCTGGTGGCGTCCGTGGCCGTCAAGGCGGGACTGGTCGGCGAGGCCACGGCCCGGCTGGATATTACCCTGCGCGAAGATTGCCACGTGCGTTCCTATCTGCGAAACGATGCCAAAACCCTGGTCATCGAGTTTGAGCCGCTAAGCCCGGCAGCGGCAGGGGGGGCGACAGCGGCGGGTACGCCATCGGTCACACCGGCAACTGGTCATTCAGATGCTGGCGCAGCGGCGTCCGCTCCCACGCAGCCGGTTGTTTTCAGCAAAGCTGGTGCGGCACGGACGGCCAAGGCTACGGGTGCCAGGTCGCTGATGCTTCAGTCGGTGACGTTGTCACAAGTTGAGCAGACGACGATGGCCGAGTTGGGGCTGACCGCTAAGGCCAAGTACAACCATTTCCTGCTCCAGAACCCGCCGCGCCTGGTCGTGGACCTGTTTGATACCGTGGCTGCGGTCGAAAAGCGTGTGCTGACCGGTCAGGACAAGGTGGTGACCCGGGTGCGCGTGGGAGAGCCGGATGGGCGCACCACCCGCGTGGTTTTCGACCTGAAGCAGGCGGTGGCCTACGCGGTTTCTGAATCCGAAACCGGTCTGGTCGTGCAGTTTGGCGACCGTCCGGCAACAACGACCCAGCCCGCTGCCAATCCGGTCACGACTCCAGTCACGACGGCTGCCGCCGCGCCCGCTTCTGCCCCGGATGCCACCCCGGCGGTATCCACCGCTTCGGTTGCCACTGAAACACCAGCCGCGGCCGAACCACCCGTGATGCCGACCCACCAAACCAGTGTAAAACCGGAGCCAGCCGCGTTGACCGTACCGCCGGCCCGGAGCGCACCTCCAGTAGCTGCATCCGCACCGACAGCCAAAGGCAAAACCGCCCCGGCTGCTCCGTCCGGTGCGCCTGCCAACGCCCCTGCGCCATCCGGCAAGCGCGCCCCACAGGGCGGCCGCGGTGCCCAGTTTGGCGATCCTTCCTACCAAGGCGATCCGGTGAGTCTGGACATTACGAATGTCGATCTTTCAGACATTCTCCGGTTTATCTCGGATAACTACGACGTGAACTTCGTCCTTGATAAATCTGTTGGCAGAGTGCCGGTCACGCTCAAGGTCAACCAGGTGCCCTGGACGCAGGTCCTCGAATCCATCTTCCGCGCCAACCAACTGACCTACCGGCGCGAAGGACTGATCGTTCGGGTGGCTACGGTAGCGGCCATCACGCAAGAAGAGCAGAACCGGCGCAACCAGCGCCTTCAGGAAATTTACAGTGCGCCGACGGTGACGGAGTACTTCAAGCTGAAATATGAGCGCGTTGACCAGAATGCCGCCCAGCAGCAGGCGGCTGGTGGTGTCCCGCTTCAGAGTCCGAGCGGGCAGCCTATGGGCGGTCTGCTCGGTGGTATCGGCTTCGTCACCATTGTTCAGCAGGCGCTTTCGCCGGCCGGGCGGATTTCCATCAATCCCCGGACGAACACGGTCATCATCACCGACATTCCTTCCTACCTTGAACAGGTACGCGACGTGATTGCGCGTCTCGACGTGCCAGAGCCGCAGGTGGAAATCGAAGCCCGTATCGTTTTTGCTTCGCGTAACTTTGCCCGCGAACTCGGAGTTCAGCTCTTTGCTGCGGCAACGACCCGTCAGGGGCGGACAGCCGTATTTTCGACTTCAGGAGGCACATTCCTCGCTGGCACTGATGGGCCTTTGGGCACTGGCAACTCACTGGCAAATGGGTTACTTATTGGGCCCCGAGCCAGCGGGGGAATTTCCGGCGGCGGCTCTTCTGTGTTAGCCTTGACCACAGGTCCTATCGGTACAGCTCTGCTATCCGCAACACTGTCGCTCAACGAGCAGAAGGGGATTGCCAAATCCATTGCGGCTCCGCGCGTCACGGTACTCAACAACGCCGAAGCCAGCATTGTTTCCGGAACCCAGATTCCCTTCATCGCCACAGCCGGGGTGGGGGTGGCGCAGACGGTGACCTTCGTCAATGCCAACATCGGTCTGACGATCACCCCGCAGATCACGACCGAAGGCAATGTTTTGCTGCGGGTTTCTGTGACCAATGACGCGCCGGGGCAGGCCATCAACGGCTTTACGAGCATCAGCCGTCGCGCTGCCACCACCCAGGTCATCGTACCTGATGGTGGTACAACCATCATCGGTGGGGTGCTCAATGACCTTGAAACCACAGACGTGTTTCGGACACCGGGCATTTCGAGCCTGCCGCTGCTGGGTGAACTCTTCAAGCGGCGTGCCGTGTCGCGCACGACCGGCGAGTTGCTGTTCTTCATCACGCCCCGGATTGGACGTGGGGAGAACATCCTCTCAGGCGGTGAGCCACCGGCTTCACCGCAGCCGGCAACCAGTGGAGGCCAACCGTGACCTTTTCGGAGCTGCTCCAGGGGATTCTGGCGCGGGTCGAGGGGAGCATCGGCATCGCCATCATGGGACTTGACGGGCTGGCCATCGAACAGGCGCAAGTTCCATCGAAAACAGATTTGGGGGAGCGGGTCGCGTTGATTGCCACCTCGCATGCCACGCTCCTCCGCAACACGATGCGCATGTCGTCCGACACTGGGGTTGGGGCGCTCAACGAACTCACCCTGATGTCGGACAGGTTTCTGCTGGTGGTGCGCCTTATTGGGCGTGAATACTTCCTCATCATCGCCCTCAGTCCCGGCGGAAATCTTGGCCGCGCGCGCTTCGAGCTGCGCAAAGCCCACCTGCTTCTCGAAAAGGAGTTCATCTGAAACGCCCCGCAGGTAAGGCAGGAAGGTTTGTGCCATTCATTGCCTTTGCTTCTGCAAAGGCTTTTTTATTGCCCGGAGGTTTGCCTTGGCTATGTCCCCCCGAATCGAAGGTCACGCACTGCCGGCAGGTTCGCCGCCTCCACCTGGCTTCAAGCCACTCGGAACGACAGGACTGTGGTGCCACCCGTTGGGTTTTGGCTGCTATCGCGTGGAGGAAGACGAACCCTCCCATGAAGCCGCACTCCGGGCCTATCTGGAGCGCGGGGGGAATCTGATTGACACCAGTGCCAACTACACGGACGGTGGAGCCGAACGCACAATTGGACGTGTCCTGCGTGAGACCGACCGTTCGGCAGTGATTCTCGTGACCAAGGCCGGTTACATCCAGGGAGACAACATGCGTTTGGCCCAGAGCCGCAACTTTCCCGAAGTCGTCAGGTACGGCCCGGGGCTGTGGCACTGCATCCACCCGGAATTCCTGGCCACCCAAATCGAGCGCAGCCGTGAACGCATGGGTGTGGCCACGCTCGATGTCCTCCTGCTGCACAATCCCGAATACTTCCTGATGGCCTGTGCCAAGCGCAGCATTACGACAGCCGATCACGAGGAATTCTACCGCCGGATTCGGGAAGCCTTTGCTTTTCTCGAAACCCAAGTTGCGGCCGGCGTCATCCGCTTCTACGGCATTTCGTCGAATCACTTTCCTCTGTCGGCTGATGACCCGACACATGTCAGCCTCGCGCGCTGTCTGGCCCAGGCCGAGTCCGTGACGCCCAACCATCACTTCAGGGTCGTTCAGTTTCCCCTCAATCTTCTTGAAACCGGGGCCGTCACGGAAATCAACAACGATGACCTCACGCCCCTGGAATTTTGCGCCACCCACGGGCTGGGCACGCTCGCCAATCGCCCGCTCAATGCCTTTGCCCGGCAACGTCTGGTACGGCTGGCGGACTTCATCCCACCCGGCAGTCAGATGGTGTTGGATGACCTCTCCCAACGGTTGTCGCCACTTCGGGATCACGAGGCGCTTCTGGTAGCTGATTTCGGACTGCCCCTGATGTCCGGGAAGGGGTTGGCCGACTGGCTGCTTCAGCTTGCGCCCCGCCTCGATTCGCCGCTTGTCTGGGAGCAGAATGCCTACCGGTTGGTCATTGCTCCGGTGCAGCAGTGGCTGGGACAGCTTGCGCCGCCTTCCCGTCAGAAAGCCGCTTTCCAAAGCTGGCGCGAGCGTTTCATCGAACTCGCCAATGACGCGCTGGCTTGCGTTGCACACTTTGCTGCCGCCCAGGCCCAGCCGCAGTCGGATGAGATACGGCAGCGGCTCCGCGCGTTTGGCTATGCGGATGACGGCCAAACACTCAGCCAGATGGCCATCAATACCCTGCGCAGCCTGCCCAACCTGAGTTGTGTCCTTGTGGGGATGCGTCAGGAAGCCTATGTCACCGATGCGCTGGGTGTTCTCGATCTGCCCCCGGTGGATGGCGTGTCGATCCTGCGGCAATCGGCGACAATCCAGCTTCAGGCGGCTGCGCCGTGACACTTGATCGCGGGAAGTTTTACAGGCAACCGGGGCCGATGAAGGTTGGTGCGGTGATGGCATTGTATTCGGTGCTCGCCCTGGAAAGCCGCGTGAAGAACCCGGCGGCACTCCCCCCCAGCACAAACACCCCATAGTTGGGGAGCCAGCCTTCTGCATCTGCCTGGACTTCAAAGAAACGTTGCACCACGAAGTGCTCCGGCAGCGCCAGCTCGACAGTCTTTTCCCATATCTCCGGTGTGACAAAGGCCCCACACACCGTTTCGGCGCCCTCACAGCCGTAGTTGCTTTTGAGCACCCACTGCTCACGTTCGTCAAGCAGGCGTTCAGTGTCCATGTGTACCAGGCGGTAGGTTTCAGGAATGAAACGCCGGATGATGTCCCGGGCTTCGGCCGGGAAGCGCGTCATTTCCTCCCAGAAAAAGGCCAGCGAAAATTTGTTCTGGGTGATGACCGCGCCAAACGGATTGACCACCGTGACCTGGCCTTGCAGGTCGGCATCCAGCAGCGCCAGCAGTGGTTCGGTCAGCGGTTCGTCATCCGGGTAGCCTTCCGCATCCGCCCAAACCGGAAGCCGTTCACCCCACCAGTCGGTTTTGTAATGGCGCAGAACCAAATCCACCGGCTCCCCAAGCAGGGCCACACCGGTTGGTGTCCGGCGCAGATTGTAGGGCGATCCGGTGATAACCTGGATGTTCTCTGCTTCGAGCCATTGGGAAAAGGCCGTGATCATGCACAGGTCTTCGGTCAGCTCGGTTGGATAGACAATGCCAACCCGTGTCAGTGGTGCTTCGGTACGTTTGGCATGGCTTTCATGCAGCATGGCAACGAAGCGGGTGGGGAAATGGGCGTTGGGATCGTCCAGTCCGGGATGCGCGGCCTGGCGCAGCCGGTTGAGCCAGACCGCTTCGGGCTGACCCGACGGCGTATCGCTGTTGAGTTCGCAGCAGCGGATGTGACCATCCGTACACAGGAACAGATCGGCGCGCGCCATGCCGTGCCACAGCCCCCCGGAGGCATGCCACATCAGGTTCTGGAAGGGGGTGAGTCGGTAAAAGGAGGTGACGCCGTCCGGGGCGTCGAGCAGAATTTCAACCAGCGCCTGATGCAGATATGTGACCGCTTCCGCCGCTTCAGCCAGCCGCGCGGCCAGCTCCGGGGAGATAACCACACCCTGCAAACGGAAGCGCGGCTCGCCCCAGAGCCACGGATCAGAGAGTACGCCCGTGGCATAGACGGCGCGCGCAAAGTCAGCATAGTCATCCATTGTAGTCTCATCCCTGACGCAAGGTAGGCGTGGTGCGTCAGGATGATACCCTAGCGCGCAAAACGTCGGGCGACATCGTCAATGATGTCCGGCGTGACTTCCCGGATGCGGCGTTGGACGGCTTCCCGCTCGGCCTCGATGCGGAGTTTCTTGCTGGCCGAGATGCGCACGAAGAACGGAACTTTCTTCAGCACGACGTTCATCCGCTCCACGGCATCGGGATTCCAGATAATTTCGGCCTCCGGGATGGCTAGGGTCGTTTCCTGCGCCTGTTTCCGTTCAAGGCTTTCGACGGGCAGGTGACGGAACAGCAGCTCGAACAGGAAGTTGCTGATTTCCTGGGCGAGATACACCACCCCGGCATAGCCCATGAACGGTGTCCCGGTCGCACGCCGCACAACGGGGCCCGGAAAGGAAGCCGGGATGTAGCCGGTCAGCAGCTCGAGTTCGCTGATATAGATTTTTTCGTTGATGGAGCCAAACATCAGCATAGGTGGGTCGTCGAGCAGGGTCTGCCGGATGTCACTGGCGCTGTAGGCCAGCGGCCCCGACTTGGCCTGCCGCGACGCCACCACCGTGGGGCGCATGCCGAACTCATCCTGCAGGACACGCCGCAGCCCCTGCGCATAGGTTTCGCCCGCCGCAACGCCAAAGCTTGACGTGCCGAAGAAGTCCTGGTGCGGACTGCGCCACAGGTCCCAGAAGGCTTTGAGCGTCGTCTGCTTTTCGCGCGCGATGAAGGCCTCAGCTTCCGCCTGAAGGCCCAGCATCCGCCCCAGCTCACGCAGAAACGCCGTCGTATCCTGGATGCCAAACGGGGCGTAGAGATAGGGTTTCTGCATCCGGGTGGCCAGGCTGGCCCCGAATTCCTGGTACATGACAATGCAGGCGTCACACGTATCCACGGTGGCCAGATCGGCAATGTGGGCGCGCAGCGGCAGGACACAGCCCACCTCCGCGCCAATGCCGCGCACCAGCCGTTCGATTTCGGCCACATCGGAATAGCCGTTGAAGCAGCCATAGGTCGGGCCGATGATGGTGACCCGTGGCTTCGTCTGCCGGGCTGCGGCTGCGCGCAGGGCCTCGGCATCGTGGCCGGATGACGCAAGCAGCCAGTCGCGGTGTTCGTAGAGATAGAGCAGGGCAGCGTCCCGCCCCTGCCATTCGTCGTCCTGGAGGGCCCGGCTGTCAAACTGCGCCACGGCGTCGTCTGTGTTTGCCCCCGACTCAAAACCATCCGTGCTGATGAGTTCGCTTTCCTGGGTCGTCAGCACGATGGTTGCCCGCCGCCCTTGGTTGAGCTTCGAGCGGCCGCTGAGGGTCGTCCGCAAAATGGGATTCGTGCCATCCAGTGTGACTTCCCGTTCGGTGAAATCGGTTGAAATGACGTTTGGCAGGTTGGGAAGGGTGTCCGTGTAGTTGAGAATCGAAGTGATGGGCAGTGTGTAACATCCGACCGGGCCGTTGATGACGACCTGCAAATCCGGCAGACACCCAAAGGTGAACAGAGCGCCCCAAAAGGCGTTGCTGGTGTCCACATCCCGTTTGACGTTGAGCGTGAGTCCGGCACGCAGCGCCGTTTGGGCAAGGTTTTCGACTTCCTGTGACAATGGCATGGGTGAAACGCTCCCGGTCAGGTGAGAAGGTAACGCGCCGGCGCCGCTGCGGACGCCTTCAAGGCAGAAATGGGGCTGGGGAACGTCGCCCGGTGTGAAAAAACATTGAGAAAAACATTTCAGGGTGGACGCCGCCGCCTCCACCCTTGTCACCAACTTACCATGTGAGTGCGATTTTCAAACACTCCGGGTCGCGCAGGGCGACCGTATAGGCCCGGTTGGGATCGCGCGCCGGCAACTGGTGCGTGATGAGTTGGTGCAGCGCCGCGTCATGGTCGGCCAGAAACCGGAGGGTGGCGGCCATGTCGGCGGCATCCCACTCGCCGGCAATGTCGAGCCGGATTTCCTTGATGAAAGCCGGGCCGAAGGCAAAGCGGACGTCCTCGTAAAAGCCCAGCGAGCGCAGATGTCCGTGCTTTTTGAGGGCGCGCACGGCCGTGTCGAAACAACCCACATTGCCGGTCGCCTCAATGACGACATCGAAACTGTCCGACGGAATATCCGTTTCCTGATGGACCACGATGAAGTGATCGGCTTCGCCCAGCCCGACGCGAAAGGGAATCGTATCGGCAATGGTCACTTCCGCGCCGTACTGGGTCAGCATGCGCGCCGCCAACTGCCCGACGATACCCTGCCCCAGCACCAGAATGGACGGACGGGTGCCGGGCGCAACCAGGTCCCGTATGCCGTGGTGCGCCGTGGCCCCCAGCGCAAGCAGCAGTGCCGTTTCATTCGAGATGCCAGCCGGAACTTTGATGGGACGTTTGGCATCGTTGACCGATTCCGAAACCTGACCGCCAAAAACCGAGAAAAACCCCTCGTAGCGAACCGTGCCGGGCAGGAACACGCGGTCGCCCACCTGAAACTGTGCCGGGTCAACATCCGCGCCGACTTCGATGACCTCACCTACGTTCTCATAGCCGGGAATGAGCGGATACCGAAGCTGGGGCATTCCGGGCAGCCGCCCTTCAAGGGTCATCCGCTCCGTGCCGGCGCTGATGGAGGTCAGCTTCGTGGCGACCCGCACCGAAGTCGGTGTCATCGGAGGCAGGGGAATGGATTGCAGCCCGATTTCGTGCGGGGCATAGAAAACAATGGCATCCATACACAAAAAACCTTTCAGGCAGGTGTCGCTGCCGGATGAAAACCCTACCGCAGGACGAGGTTGACCAGCCGTTTGGGAACAACGATGACCTTGGCAACGGTTTTATCCGTGGTCAGCGCGCGAATCCGCTCATCGGCCAGCGCCGCGGCTTCCAGGTCGGCATCGGAGATGTCCGGCGCGACGAGAATCCGGCTTTTGAGTTTACCGTTGATCTGCACCGGAATTTCCAACTGCGGTTCGCGGGCCAGCTCCGGGTCATACGTCATCCAGCGTGCCTGAGCCAGCGAAGTCGTGTGACCCAGTTCCTGCCACAGTTCCTCGGCAATGTGCGGGGCCAGCGGCGTCAACATCAGCACCACTGCCTCCAGACCTTCACGCATGGTTTGAGCATCCGTGGTCTCCGTCGTTTCACCCACCGCCGTGTCGAAGTCGTAGAGGTCATTGGTCAGTTCCATGCACGTGGCGACGACGACATTGAGCCGTAGTCCCTGCTCGAACGCCTCCGTTGCCCGCGCCAGCGCCCGGTGGGTGGCGCGCCGCGCTGCTTCTGCCGCCGGAGAGACTGTCGCCGGCAGCCCCGTGACGCCACGGCAGCGGTCACGCCACCGGTGAACCAGCCGCCAGACCCGGGCCAGATAGCGCATGGCACCTTCGGCCGCCGGGTAGTCATCTTCGCCGTATTCATCCGTAACCCGCTTCCAATCTACTTCCCGTTCGGGTGGGGCCGCAAACAGGATGGACAGCCGCGTGGCGTCCGCCCCGTAGCGCCGGATCATGTCGTCCGGGTCCACGATGTTCCCCAGCGACTTCGACATTTTCGCCCCGTTGAGAATGACCATCCCCTGAGTGAGCAGCCGCCTGACTGGCTCACCAAAGTCAATCAGCCCCAGGTCGCGCATCATCATCGTCCAGGCGCGGGTGTAGATCAGATGCATGACGGCGTGTTCGTCGCCGCCGATGTAGAAATCCACCGGAAGCCAGCGCTGGACGATCTCCCGGTCGAAGGGACGCCGGTCGTTGTGGGGATCACAGTAGCGGAAGTAGTACCAGTTGGAGTCCACGAAGGTGTCCATGGTGTCGGTGTCGCGCCGGGCCGGAGCGCCACAGTTGGGGCACGTCACCTTTGTGAACGTCGGATGGGTTGCCAGCGGTGCGCCGACTGAGAAATCCAGGTCCGGCGGCAGCGTAATAGGCAGGTTTTCTTCCTTTTCCGGCGAGATGGTCCCGCAGGCGTCACAGTGAATCATTGGGATGGGCGTGCCCCAGGCGCGCTGCCGGGAAATGCCCCAGTCGCGCAGCCGATACACAACCGTGCGTTTCCCGAATCCGTGGGTTTCGGCATGGTGCGCCATGGCCTGACGCGCTGCGGCCGAGGTCAGGCCGGAAAACGGCCCGCAGTCGGAGCCGAGTACACCTTCATCCATGAAGGGCACGGTTGAAATCTTCAGTGTGGACTGTGGATCACTGGGCGTTGTATCCCATACGACCCGGCGAATGGGCAGCCCGTACTTGCGTGAAAACTCGAAGTCCCGTTCGTCGTGCGCCGGAACGCTCATCAGTGCGCCGGTTCCATACTGCGCCAGAACGAAATTCGCCGTCCAGACCGGCAGCCGCTCCCCGTTGAAGGGATTGATGGCATGGAGACCGGTCTCCACACCTTCTTTTTCCCGCGATTCCGTCCGCTCGCGCAACGACTGCGCCGTGATCCGCGCCACGAAAGCCGCGACCTGACTCCGCACGGGCGAGCGTTCAAGCAGTTGCTCCATCAGGGGATGTTCCGGCGCGATGATGACGGCATTCGCGCCATAGATCGTGTCCAGCCGGGTCGTGAAAATGCGCACGGTGATAGCCGGGGCCTCGGCCAGGGCAAAGTCCACTTCGGCCCCTTCACTGCGCCCAATCCAGTCGCGCTGGCGCTTGAGCACGTGTCCGGGCCAGCCGGCTTTGAGCGGCCCCTCGATGCCGGCCAGCAGTTCCTCGGCGTAGTGTGTTTGGCGGACAAACCACTGTTCGAGTTCCCGTTGCTCCACCGGCGTGTCGGGATGCCGCCAGCAGTAGCCCCCTTCCGCCTGTTCGTTGGCCAGGCTCGTGTTGCACTTCGGACACCAGTTGACCGTCGCCCGCTTGCGATACACCAGTCCCTTTTTGAAAAGCTCGATGAACATCCACTGATTCCAGCGGTAATACTCCGGCTGGCAGGACGCAATCTCGCGGCTCCAGTCATAACTGAAGCCCAGCCGTTGAAGCTGGGTGCGCATGGCGGCAATGTTCTGGTAGGTCCACTCGTCAGGGCGCGCACCCTGCCTGATGGCGGCGTTTTCGGCCGGAAGTCCGAAGGCGTCCCATCCCATCGGATGCAGTACGTCATAGCCCTGAAGCCGTTTGTACCACGCGACGGCATCGCCAATGCTGTAGTTGCGTACGTGCCCGAGGTGAATGCGCCCGGATGGATACGGGAGCATTTCCAGCATGTAGTAGCGCGGGCGGCGGCCATCATCACGGACGGCAAAGGTGTTTTGCTCGCGCCAAATCCGTTGCCATTTTTCTTCGACGACGTGTGGTTGGTACTTTTCGTGCATAGAGGGAAAACCGGTTTCCTGAGTCGAGCGTTGACCCGGTAGCGCTTATGGTGTGGTCAGGTTTCAACGCCAAAAAGCATGACCCAAAGCGGCGGAAGGGTAAAGGTAAGCCGTCCCGGCGGGGAGAACACTCGCCAAAAGAGACTGGTTTCTGTGCAGCCAGCCCGTTGATAAGGTCGCGCCTGATTCAAGCTGGCGGGGCGAGTTGTTCGAGCAACCGCGTCACCTGATGGCGGGCAAGGTGAAAGGCTGCCCGGTTGACGATACAACGCGCGCTCACCGGTGCGATGTCCTCCAGAACGGCCAACCCGTTTTCGGCCAGGGTGCGGCCGGTTTCGACAATATCCACAATGCAGTCGGCCAGCCCCAGCACCGGGGCCAGCTCAACCGAACCGCTCAGCGGGATGATCTCCACCGGCGTGGCACGCGCCTGGAAATGACGCTGCGTGATTCGTGGGTACTTCGTGGCCACGCGGAGTTTTGACAGATGGTTGGCTTCCCGCCAGGGCGTGTCAGGGAAGCCGGCCACCACGAGCCGACAGCGGCCAAAACCCAGATCGAGCGGTTCATACACGTCCGGTTCCTGTTCGAGCAGGACATCCCGCCCGCAGACCCCGGCCTGGGCAATGCCGTGTTCAACATAAATCGGCACGTCACCCGGTTTGACGAGCAGAAAGCGGTACTCGCCGCGCACATCGTTCAGAACGAGCCGCCGGCTGTCGAGTTGCTCCGGCGGCAGCACGATACCGGCCTGCTCCAGCCGGGCAAGGGTCGTTTCCTGGAGGCGGCCTTTGGCCAGGGCAAGCGTCAGCACGGCGTTATTGCGGATTGCGCACGCGCCGCTCGCGCGTGACTTTGGAAGGCGCCGGGCTGTCGGCGCCGTTTTCTCCGTCATCGCGTGGTGGGGGAGGAGTGGAATCGCTTTCCCCTTCCTTCGCTTTGTCCTTCATGCAGTCGGCAATCTGCGGCCCGTATTCCCTGGCGGCGGCAGCCAGTCCCAGGTACACCGTCTGGAACGCCTCGAACGTAATCGGTGTTTCGGTACGCAGCGACCACTTCAGCCCAATGTCCTGCTCGCGATCGACAAAGAAACTCCCAAAGGCCAGGGCTTCGTTGGCATTGAGCAACAGCGCGCGCAGGTCGTTGGCGTTCCTGGCCTCGGCAACGTTGCCAAACGCATAGGAATACAGTCCGACCATTTTCTTGCGCGGCGAATGAATCACCACGATGTCAAAGGTTTCGCCGGTGGTTGCGGTGTAGTGGCTGACGATGGTGTTGGGGTCTTTGTCGGCACGCTCCAGCCGGACGCCCTTGATCTGGCGCAGGTAGCCGCGCAGGGTTTCGTGCATGGGCTTGGGTTTGGGCGCGGCTTCTGTCTCCGCTGGTGTCTGTCCGGCTGGCCTGGGGGCCGGCGGTTTGGACTGGGGTGCAGATGGGGTCGTGCGCGGCGCTCCGCTGCCGGGGGCAGTTTTCGGACGATTCGGGCCGGTTTCTTGGGCTACCGGACCTGACGGCCCAAGCAGCAGCATGGCCAAGGCAGCCAACATCGGGTTACGCATCATGTGTGGAGTCCCCACAGGTGCAGAATTAGGTCTTGCGGCGGCAGGTTTCAAAACCCGGTTACGTGAACGGTAGCACATACCAGGTTGCCTGGCAGACGCCTAGGGTGCGTTGGGCCTGGCCCGCTCACCACCTGAATAAGCCCAAACCGGGTTATGGTCCTATGCCGGTAAATCATAGCGAAACGGCTGTCCATGTCGAATGAAGGGTTTTTCAAAGCACTCCCACGGCAACATAGCCAGCGCCGAAATGAAACCAGCAGCGCAGCCAGGCGGGGAAGGGTGTCCAAAGGGCAAGTGCTCAAGACCATCACGCAGGTCAGCTCCAGCCGAAGCCATCGCGTGTAATCCTCATACCTGCATAAAACAAAAGGCTGCAATTTGTGAAGGTTGGGATACTCTATGCCGTGTCCGTATGCACTTGATGAACTTTCTTTTTCCACTGTCCGGCTGCCTGCGGCATAGGTGCCCGGTTAGCCGGCGCAGTATAGACCGGGAGCTAAAGCCATTATGCACGTCGTGATAAATCAGATGCGCTGGCGTTACGTGGCGTCAGTGTTCGTGATTGGTGCGGCCTGTGGGCTGCTTGCCGTGTATGGGCCGTGGCAATGGCCGCTGAGCGCCGACACGGCCGCTGAGCGCACAAGGACCATACCGACCGTTCTGGCGACAAAAACGACAACAATCTATGCTGAAAACTTCAATGGCATCGGCAGCGGTTTGCCGCCCGGCTGGACAGTGCGGACCGATGCCACGGCAGCCTCACTTGGCACGCCGGTTTCATTTTCAACCACGCCCATAGACTGGGGAAATGTGAGCGGGGCCTTCAAAAACTTTGCCTCGGCCAACAACGCCGGTTTCAATGCCTCAACGCCCGACACAACCCAAAACAGCGCCCAAGACCGGGCACTGGGCATCCGGCAGACCGGAAGTTTCGGCGACCCCGGTGCGGCCTTTACCTACCAGCGGAATACGACCGGGGAAACCATCACCGCTGTCAGCTTCAATGCCCAGATGCTGAGCGTCCAGCCGCGCAGCACAACCTGGACGCTGCAATACGGCGTCGGCGCAAACCCAACGTCCTTCGTAACGCTGGCCACCTACACTGACCCCGGCACGTGGGGCAACACCAACATCTCTGTGACGCTGTCGCCAACGCAATCAGCCGAGGTCAGCAACCAGCCCAGTGTCTTCTTCCGCATCGTGGCGCTGAGTGCTTCAAGCGGCTCCGGCAACCGTGACAGCTTTGGCATTGACAACTTCACCCTGACCAGCAGCCCACCGCCGACTGGGCCGATTGTGCCGTCGTGTCCGGGGACGGTGGCGGCGTTTCAGGGAACGACCGCTGTTGCCTGCGGGCTGAGCGCCACTTCCACCAGCAGCATCATTAACAACGCTACGGTCTTCAGCGTGACGCCGCCCACAACCGGCTTTTCCATCGTGGGCTTCGTCCCGGCAACCGGCCCTGGTGGCACGGCCACGGCCACCCTGCAGATTGCCAACACCGTCCCGACCGGGACCTACAGCGTCGTCGTCCGCTGGTCAAACAACGACACCCCGACGCCCCAGACTGCGGATTGCACCATCACGGTCAACGTCGTGGCGACGGCGACGGTCACGCCCATCAATCAGATTCAGGGGACAACCAACACCTCGCCGCTGGTCAGCACGGTGCAGACGACGGAAGGTGTCGTCTATGGGCTGCGCAGCAACGGGTTCTTCATCCAGACGCCGGACGGCTCTGCGCTCGATGACGGCAATCCGAACACGTCCGAAGGGCTGTTTGTGTTCACGGGCAGCACGCCGCCGGTGCAGATTGGGAACCTGGTGCGGGTACGGGGTACGGTCAATGAGTTTGTCCCCGCGGCTGACCCGCAGCAGCCGTCGGTGACGCAGCTTTCGGGGTCACTGACGATTGCCCGGCTGGCGTGCAGTGTTCCCTTGCCGGCACCGACGGTCATCACTCCGGCCATTGCCAGCACGCCGTCGCCACTGGAGCCGACCCTGCCGTTGCGCTACGAGCGGTTTGAGGGGATGCGGGTGGCAGTGCAGCATCTGGCGGTGGTGTCGCCCACCGGCGGTTTCATCAATGAAACGAATGCCACATCAACGACGAACGGGCGGTTTTTTGGCGTTGTGGCGCAGGTGTGCGGCAGCGGCTTTTGCGCCGACCGTCCGTTTCGTGAGCCGGGCATCCGCTTCCCGGACACTGTTCCCAATGGCGGAGTGACGGGGACGTTGCCGCCGCCGGTCAACGTGCCGCGCTGGGATGCCAACCCGGAGTTACTGCGGGTGGACAGCACGGCGCAACCCAACACGACGGCACTCAACGTGCCGTCGGGGGACTTTGATCCGAGTACACCTTATCCGGCCATTGTGACGAATCTGGTCGGAGCGATGGACTATGCGTTTCGCACGTTCACGATTTTGCCGGAAGCGGCCAACCCGCCGGTCTTCTCCAACAACGGCGATCCTGGGGTAGGCGAGGCCATCCCGCTGTCCGTCCGTCCTGCAACTGACCTCACGATTGCCTCGATGAACGTCCAGCGATTCTTTGACGACCGGAACGATCCGGGGCGGAGCGAACCGGTATTGACGCCGACGGCGTACAGCAATCGCCTCAGCAAGTTTTCCCTTCAGGTGCGGAACATCCTGCGCAACCCGGATGTGATTGGGTTGCAGGAAGTGGAAGCGCCGACCGACGATCTCAATGTCGTCATCAACGACATGGCGGCGCGGCTCAACACCGACAACGGCAATCCCACAAACAGCAACCCGGCGCTGCCGTTTTACGTGGGGTACATCTTCCCGACCAATGACGTGGGCGGGATTGCCGTGGCCTATCTGGTCAATACCAACCGCGTCACAGTGAGCAGTGTGACGCAGGTGGGGGCGACCGATACGTATGTGCGGCCGGACAGTTCGACGGCGATTCTCAACGACCGTCCGCCGATCATTTTGCAGGGGGCGCTGGGGGGCTTTGCGTTCACGGTCATCAACGTGCACCAGCGTTCGTTGAATGACATTGCCACGGGCGGTAGTCCCGTCAACGGCTATCCGAATGAGGGCTACCGGGTCCGCCACAAGCGGCAGTTGCAGGCCGAGTTCGTCGCTAACCTCATTCACCAGCGACAGATACTGAATCCGAATGAGCGCATGGTGGTCATCGGCGACTTCAACGGCTTCCAGTTCAACGACGGTTACGCGGACATCTACAACACGATTCTGGGCAATGCGCCGACGCCGCCGACCAGCGGCGCAAATGATACCCGGGTCGTGCTGGCACCGACGGCCGCGTGGAATCCACCGACGCCGCCGCTGGTGAGCCTGACAGGGACGGCGGTGAACTCGTCGAACTATTCCTTCCTCTTCGATGGCAGCGCACAGACGCTTGACCAGGTGGCAGTCACCCAAAACCTGTCGGGCATTGCCTTCTCTGAAACGGCGCGGGTCAACGCGGACTTCCCCGAAGTGGACCGGAACAATCCGGCATCGCCCAAGCGGTTGTCCGACCACGATCCGAAGCGGGTTACCATTTTGGTGCCGACGGCGACGCCGGTGCTCCAGAACTGCCGGGTTTCGCTCAACATCACCGGGCAGGCGCTGGCGGGGAACACCTGCGGGCTGCCCAACTACGCCGGCGACCTCGTGCTGACGGCCGTGCTGACGAACACGAGTACCCAGACCATCTCGGATGTCTTTGTGCAGGTGGTGGGACTGGGGTATCCCGACAGTACGCCGACCGGCGTGATTGTGGCCACGCCCAACCCGCACCGGCTGCTGACGGCGGATGGGGCCACGTGCAGCAGTGGCGGGCAGGCTGGCGCGGACCAGTCCACGGTCAACGGACAGGCGCCGATTGGCAGCAACACACCAATTGGCACTCTCAATCCAAGAGAGTCGCGAGTAATAACCCTTCGTCTTGCCTTGCCAGGTGTGCGGCGGCTGCGGTTCTTTGTCAACGTCTTCGGGGTTGGCGGGACGGCCTGCCCGGTGGCGTTGAACGAAGGGCAGGCACCGGGGCTGGTGATGGCAACGACCGTGCCGCTGAAAGGGACAGGTTTCGGCTTTGAACTGCTGCAGGACAAAGGGCGGCTGACAGTAGCGCCGCTGACTTCCGGTACGGCAATACCTGGAACGCGGTTTGGTCGTCGGCGGTAGCCGTCGGTTTTGAACCTGCATCTTACCGTTGGGTGGTGGGGGCGCATCCCTGCCACCCAATGTGCTTTTCAGAGGGGGTGTGAATGCCCTCTGTGGACGAAAAGCTGTGGAGAAGCACTGCGGGCACCAGCGCACAAACACTGAAAAAAACCGCTCTGCCAGTAACGTGTCGTTTACACAGCAGGCATAAGGTTGGGCCACTCTACACAATGTCCAGTTGTCCTCAATGAACTTTCTCTTTCACTGCCCGGCTGCCTGCGGCGTGGATACCCGGTTGGCCGGCGCAGCACAGACCCAGGAGCGAAAGCCAATATGCACGTTATGATGAATCAGACACGCTGGCGCTATGTGGCGTCAGTGTTCGTGATTGGTATGGCCTGTGCGCTGCTCGCGGTGTATGGGCCGTGGTCGCGGCCGATGAGCGCCAACACCGCCGCCCGTCCTTCCACAGCGGCGCCGGCCGTCCCGGCCACGACGATGATCCCCTATGTCGAAACCTTTGACGGCATCGGCAGCGGTCTGCCATCCGGCTGGACGGTGAACACCGGCGCGACAGCATCCTCACTTGGCACGCCGGTTTCATTTTCAACCGCTTCCATACCTTGGGGAAACACCAGCGGGGCCTTCAAAAACTTTGCCTCGGCCAACAACGCCGGTTTCAATGCCTCAACGCCCGACGCGACCCAAAACAGCGCCCCGGACCGGGCACTGGGCATCCGGCAGACCGGAAGTTTCGGCGACCCCGGTGCGGCCTTTACCTACCAGCGGAATACGACCGGGGAAACCATCACCGCTGTCAGCTTCGATGCCCAGATGCTGAGCGTCCAGCCGCGCAGTACAACCTGGACGCTGCAATACGGCGTCGGCGCAAACCCAACCTCCTTCGTGACGCTGGCCACCTACACCGACCCCGGCACGTGGGGCAACACCAACATCTCTGTGACGCTGTCGCCAACGCAGTCGGCCGAGGTCAGCAACCAGCCCAGTGTCTTCTTCCGCATCGTGGCGCTGAGTGCTTCAAGCGGCTCCGGCAACCGTGACAGCTTTGGCATTGACAACTTCACGCTGACCGGCGGCGGTCCGCCGCCAACCGCGCCGATTGTGCCGTCGTGTCCGGGGACGGTGGCGGCGTTTCAGGGAACGACTGCTGTTGCCTGCGGCTTGAGCGCTACAGATAACGACAGCATCGTCAACAGCGCCGTCGTCTTCAGTGTCACGCCACCCACGGCTGGCTTCTCCATTGTGGACTTTGTTCCGGCAACCGGCGTCGGCGGCACAGCCACGGCCACCCTGCAGATTGCCAACACCGTGCCAGTTGGGAGCTACAGCGTTGTCGTCCGCTGGTCAAACAACGACACCCCGACGCCCCAGACCGCGGATTGCACCATCACGGTCAACGTCGTGGCGGCAACACCGGTCACGCCCATCAACCAGATTCAGGGGACAGGCAACACCTCGCCGCTGGTCAGCACGGTGCAGACGACCGAAGGCGTGGTGTATGGGCTGCGCAGCAACGGGTTTTTCGTCCAGACGCCGGACGGCTCTGCGCTCGATGACGGCAATCCGAACACGTCCGAAGGGCTGTTTGTGTTCACGGGCAGCACGCCGCCGGTGCAGATTGGGAACCTGGTGCGGGTACGGGGTACGGTCAATGAGTTTGTCCCCGCGGCTGACCCGCAGCAGCCGTCGGTGACGCAGCTTTCGGGGTCACTGACGATTGCCCGGCTGGCGTGCAGTGTTCCCTTGCCGGCACCGACGGTCATCACTCCGGCCATTGCCAGCACGCCGTCGCCACTGGAGCCGACCCTGCCGTTGCGCTACGAGCGGTTTGAGGGGATGCGGGTGGCAGTGCAGCATCTGGCGGTGGTGTCGCCCACCGGGGGGAGCATCAATGAAACGAATGCCACATCAACGACAAACGGGCGGTTTTTTGGCGTTGTGGCGGAGGTGTGCGGCAGCGGCTTTTGCGCCGACCGTCCGTTTCGTGAGCCGGGCATCCGCTTCCCGGACACTGTTCCCAATGGCGGAGTGACGGGGACGTTGCCGCCGCCGGTCAACGTGCCGCGCTGGGATGCCAACCCGGAGGTGCTGCGGGTGGACAGCACGGCGCAACCCAACACGACGGCGCTCAACGTGCCGTCGGGGGATTTTGACCCAAGTACGCCCTATCCGGCCATTGTGACGAATCTGGTCGGGGCGCTGGACTATAGCTTCCGCACGTTTACGATTTTGCCGGAGGCGGCCAATCCGCCGGTGTTTTCCAACAGTGGTGGGCCGGGGGTAGGGGAGGCGATTCCGTTGTCGGTGCGCGCAGCCAGTGAGTTGACGATTGCCTCGATGAACGTGCAGCGGTTTTTTGACAACCGTAATGATCCGGGGCGGAGCGAACCGGTGCTGACGGCGACGGCGTACAGCAATCGCCTCAGCAAGTTTTCCCTTCAGGTGCGGAACATTCTGCGCAACCCGGATGTGATTGGGTTGCAGGAAGTGGAAGCGCCGACCGACGATCTCAATGTCGTCATCAACGACATGGCGGCGCGGCTCAACACCGACAACGGCAATCCCACAAACAGCAACCCGGCGCTGCCGTTTTACGTGGGGTACATCTTCCCGACCAATGACGTGGGCGGGATTGCCGTGGCCTATCTGGTCAATACCAACCGCGTCACAGTGAGCAGTGTGACGCAGGTGGGCGCGACCGATACGTATGTGCGTCCTGACAGTTCGACGGCCATTCTCAACGACCGTCCGCCGATCATTTTGCAGGGGGCGCTGGGGGGCTTTGCGTTTACGGTCATCAACGTGCACCAGCGTTCACTAAGTGGCATTGACAGCGGCGGCTCTCCGGTCAACGGTTATCCGAATGAGGGCTACCGGGTCCGCCACAAGCGGCAGTTGCAGGCCGAGTTCGTCGCTAACCTCATTCGCCAGCGACAGATACTGAATCCGAATGAGCGCATGGTGGTCATCGGCGACTTCAACGGCTTCCAGTTCAACGACGGTTACGCGGACATCTACAACACGATTCTGGGCAATGCGCCGACGCCGCCGACCAGTGGCGCGAATGACACCCGTGTGGTGTTGGCGCCGACGGCGGGGTGGAATCCGCCGACGCCCCCGCTGGTGAGTCTGACGGGGACGGCAGTGAACTCGGCGAACTATTCCTTCCTGTTTGACGGCAGTGCCCAGACGCTAGACCAGGTGGCAGTCACCCAAAACCTGTCGGGCATTGCCTTCTCTGAAACGGCGCGGGTCAACGCGGATTTCCCGGAAGTGGACCGCAACAATCCGTTGTCACCCAGGCGCTTGTCTGACCACGACCCGAAGCGGGTGGTGATTCAAACACCAACGAACGTCAACTCGCAGGTGCAGATGCTGATTTACCCGTCGGCAACCACGGCGCTGTTTGGCTGCCCCGGCTATCCGTTGCAGGCGACGCTGGTTGGGCTGCTGACCAACATTGGTGCAGCACCTCTCTCCAACATCGCCATTCAGGTGACAGGGCTGGGCTTCCCGGACTTCACCAATCCGAGCGCGGTCATTTTGGCGACGCCGAATCCGCACCGGTTGGCGTCGGCGGATGACTACGCCGGGCCGTGTGCCTACACTGGCGGGCAGGCTGGCTCCATCCAGACCACGCTCAACGGGCAGCCGCCGGTTGGCACTGGTGTGCCGATTAGCCCGCTGGCGGCAGGGCAGTCCACGAGTGTCTTCTTCCGGGTGCGGGTGCCTTCGACCGGTCCGATTCGCCTGCTGGTGAATGTGCTGGCGATTGTCGGCCCGGTTTCAACGACGGAAAGCGTTGAGAACCAGCGGCAGGTGATTCGGACGATGGTGGTTGAAGTGTCCCCTGATGCCAACGGCAAAATGGTAGCACGGGTCATCAGCGATGAGCCGGCGACGCCAAAGGCCACGTCTGGCGAGGATGCCACAGCGACGACGCCTGCCCGGACGCCGGTTGTGATGGCTCCCGGGCGGCGCTAACCTTCAACCCGGTCAGGGTAGCCTGACCTGATTTCCGGCGGTCACGCTCCACGCGGGCGTGACCGCTTTTTTGTCTGCCGGACAGGATTTGACGTGCCTTTTGTGCCCGGCGGAAAGGACTTGTTTGTGCTGGAAAGAGCTACGGCTGTTCCTGACGTTGCGCCAGTTTCCGGCGCAGGGTGGTGAGTCGTTCCGGGTCAAAATCGCGGACCGGCTGAAAATCAAGCTGCTGAAGCTGCTCGAACGCCGTTGCAAAGGCCTCGGCGGCGCGCCGGTAAGCCTGCTGCGCCTCGGCGGCCTGGTTGGCCGCTTCGAGTTCCGCCGCCTGCTGTTCGGCTTCGGCTCCAAGCGCCAGCCAGGCAACCGGGAAGAAGTTGCCCCGCACGCGAATCCCTTCCTGCAGGGTGGCGCGCAGTTCCTCCGGGGTGTCTTCCTCCTCGCACAGATGCGCCAGCTCCAGATAGGCCAGCGGGTCGTGCAGGTGACGGCCCAGCGTCAACGCGCGGTAGGCGGCCGGGCTGGACAGGAAAGCCTGCTCGATGGCCGTGACCACGGCTTGCAGGTCGGCGCGAGCGGACGATGGATCGCTGCTCTTTGGCTGGGCCACGGCTTTGCGGAGGCGTTCCAGTGCGCGCCGGGCCGCCGGGTCCTGGAGATCGGTCAGTGCCGCCAGCCGTTCCAGATGGGGCTGGGCATATTCCCACGCGCCGAGTTGTCCATAGGCCCGCGCAAGCAACAGACGCGCCAGGATGTGCTCCGGCATCGCCGGCACGTCCATCACCTGAACCAGCGTCATAATGGCGTCGGCCGTGCGCTCGCTGCGCCAGTACAGCCGGGCCAGAAAGTAGCGGCACTCCGTCACCTGCACGGCAAGCGTCTGCCAGAGGCCCAGATCGGCAGCCGAAAGATGCCGGGCAGCCAGTTGGTCAAAGGCTTGGGCCAGCTCCACCTGCGTCTGCTGCTGCCGGGATGAACCGGCCAGACGGCGGTCGCGGGCCGTACGCTCCAGTTGTTCCAACGCCATACGGTCGGTTTCCGTCAGTTTTGCCTTGATGGCGACTTCAAGCGCGTGGCGCTGTTCTTCGGCGGCATCGAGCGCGCGGTAGAGTGCCGCGATGGCCCGTCCGGTATGCCCCTGGGCATCGAGCACCAGCGCCCGTTCGTAGTGCCAGCGGACACTCTCGCGTGGAATCGTCTGAACCGCCAGCGCGCCGGCCGCTGATGCAGGGAAGCCGGACACGAGGCCCACCAGCAGGAAAACCCGGAGCCAACCGCCAACCAGTGTTTCGCGCCTTGCTTTCATCGCTTTTTCAAGGCTTCCGTCATGGGTGCGCCGGCGTGGATGATGCCGGGAGGAAGGCAAAGTACACGGCCGCGAGGATGAAGAGAAATGCCACGGCATAGTTCCACCGCAGCGGCTCGTGCAGGTAGGTGATGGCGAAGGCGACAAAGACCAGAAGCGTGATGATTTCCTGCAGAATCTTGAGCTGGAAGGCCGTGAACTGCCCGTAGCCCCAGCGGTTGGCCGGCACCTGCAGGCAGTATTCAAAAAACGCGATACCCCAACTGATGAGAATGACCTTCCACAGGGTCACACCCCGGTGGCGCAGGTGTCCGTACCAGGCCACCGTCATGAACAGATTGCTGAGAATGAGCAGGATGACCGTCCGCATAGACCAGATTTACCGATGCTTGCACGGGACATCGGCGTGTTCGTTGACGAGCGGGATTTCCGGCGCGCGGATGGGAGCTGCGAGCGGGGTCTGAAGGATGGTTTCCGTTTCGCGCAAAAGCTGCGCAACGTCCAGCCAGGGGGTGTCCTGTCCGCCTTCGGCCAGGTTGAGGCGCGCCTTGTCAAACAGCACCTGCATTGGCTCGGCCCGTCCTTTGAGGCGGTGAATGTGGACGCCGCAGAGCTGGATGAGACCCTGGATGACCAGCTTTTCGCCGCCTTCCGGCAGGCGCATCCAGAGGGCTTCCCAGTCTTCGTGGGCGGCATAGAACTCGCCGCAGTTGAACAGGTCGGCGCCCAGCATCAGTCCCAGCCGCAGGTGGGGAAAACGCTCGGCATAGCTGCTGCCGGTGGGAATCCGGTGGGCCCGGTCGAGGCTTGTCTGGTAATCCCGCCACAGCGCCACGAGCCGGGCCGTGGGCAGGGCGCACCGGATCCAGTGCAGGATGAAGCCGGGCGCGTAGGGAACAACCTGCCCCAGGTGGGGGGCAGCGTCAGCGTGCGTCAGGCACTGGGCTTCGAGGCGCGCCCGCAGGTGCGCCGGCGGGTCGTCGTCAAGGACGAGGCGGGTCGGGCGGTCGAGGCGCGCGGCGAGCTTGATGGCCTGGCGGTCGAGCCAGTGGAGATGCTCCAGCGTGGGCAGGGCAAAGGCCAGCGACTCCGGGCAGCCAAAAGGGGGGATGAACGTCGGGCGCAACTGCGTGCAAAAGGCATCCCAACTCAGCGGTGAAGACATTGCTTGGGGTGGTTGGCGCGTTACTCAGAGTCGGTGCGCAGCGAGGCCGGCATCGGCGACATGAAACATGCCCCCGGCTGCAATCGCAACCCATTGGCGAAGTCCCGCGCCGAAACCCGCGCGCGCCCTTCAAGCTGAAGTTCCTGTGCGGCCAGGCCCGTGCCCTGCCCACAGGCAATGAGCAGCGCGTTATCCGTGACGGCCAGCAGCGTACCGGGTGGGGGCGTTGTCCCATCCGGCAGCGGCGCCGCCTGCCCCCGCCAGAAGGTGACACGGCGGCCGGCAAGGTACGTGTGACTGCCGGGAAAGGGCTGGAACGCCCGGATGCGCGCAGCAATGGCCGTGGCCGGAAGGGACCAGTCAATCCAGCCGTCTTCACGTTTGAGCAGCGGGGCGTAGGTTGCCTGCGTCGCGTCCTGGGGACGCCGGGGAAGCTGGCCTTCTGCCAGTTGTCGCAGTGCGTCACTGAGCAGTTCTGCGCCAAGGTGCGCCAGGCGCGCGCCCAGTTCCGGGGCCGTTTCTTCGCGCCCAATCCAGCACTCGGTCTGAAGGGCAATGTCGCCGGTGTCCAGCCCGGCGTCCATATACATCACGGTCACACCGGTCAGGGCTTCGTCGTGGGCAATGGCCCAGTTGACCGGGGCTGCGCCGCGATACTTCGGAAGCAGCGAGAAGTGGACGTTCAGAAAACCCTGCCGTGGGGTTTCCAGCAGGTGCGGCGGCAGAATCCGCCCATAAGCCACAACCACGCCAATGTCGGCGGCAAGGGACGCCAGGTCGGCATGAAATTCCGGTGTCTTGATTTTGGTTGGCTGCCAGACCGGCAGCCCCAGTTCGCGGGCGGCAACCGTGACCGGCGAAGGTTGCAGGCGGTGGCCGCGCCCGGCCGGGCGGTCCGGCTGTGTAACCACAGCCACGAGGTCATGCCCGTCCTGGTGCAGTCGCCGCAGGGTTGGGACGGCCAGGCTGGGCGTGCCCATAAAGACAATACGCATGCTGGAGTATGCTGCCCCCTTACTGCATTTTACCCGCTTGCCGTCCGGCGTCGCGGCCGTGCTTGTGCTTTGCATATCGCGTGCCAGGCCAGGTGGTCCGGCCGGTTTTGACATTGACAAACGGCACACGCAAAGCGTAAACAACGACACACACATTTGAAAACGGCTTGTCGCGGCAATTTATCCAGCCTCGCGGGTCATTTTGGAAGGCCAGCTTTTTGTATGCGGTTTCTGCCACGCTCAGTGTATCGGGCGGCCGCCCCTTGTGGAGTGTGCCAGTGCCGTTTGTATCCACCCCCTCACGCCGCCAGTGGCGTGAGTTTGCAGAGCCTCATGAGGGAAAACACAGATGAATGACATCACATCTTCTCCGCCCACCGAACGCCCGCGTCGGCGTCCGGCGTGGCGACGCCTTCTGCCGCTCGTCGTGGCGGCCACGGTTCTGGTGGCCGGCATAGCGGTCACGTTCCGCGCGCCGCTGACGCGCGCGGCCGGGCGGGCGCAGTTGACCGCCGGAACGTTCAACCTGTCCAATCTCCGGGAGCTTTCAGTAGCTGGCAACCGGGCCAAGCTGCGTGTCGAGTCGGACGCGCCGGCAACGGAAGCCATGCGCAGCGCCAAAGTCATCAGCGAGTACGAGGGTTTCCGGGTCATTGAAGTCTCGGAACAGGAAGCGGCACGGCTGGCTGACCAGCCGGGCGTGACGCAGCGCAACGATTTCAACTATGTCTATCTCAACGCCGTAGAAATCAACACCACTTCGCCGGCCGCACAGTCGCTGCGCGGGCAGCAGGAGCTGGTGGATGGGGTTGGGATGCGGCTGGTGCAGTTTGCCGGGCCCATCCAGCCGGCCTGGGTGCGGATGCTGGAAGCGACCGGGGTGCAGATTGTCACGGCCGTTCCCAGCAACGCTTATCTGGTCTATGGGAACAGCAAGAGCCTGGCGGCGCTCAGTGCGCTGGCGCAGCGGACGGAAGCCGTGCAGTGGGACAGCCCGTTTTACGGGTTGTTCAAGGTGCACCCGTCGGCGATTCCGGGCAGCAAGCAGTACATTGACACGAACGGCGAGTATCAGGTGCAGCTTTTCGCCGACCAGCAGGGAAATCGGGGGACGTTTGAGCTGCTGCGCGAGATTGGGGCGCGGCAGATCGCGGAGACCCAGGCATGGGGGCCGTACGTCAACCTGTTCATCAAGATGTCGCCGGATTATCTGGCGGATGTCGCCAACCGGCCCGATGTGGTCTCGATTCACCCGAACGTCGAGGTCAAGAAGCTCGATGAACGGCAGAACATGATCGTGGCCGGGAACATCACGGGCAACAATCCAAATCCGGGCAACTACTTTTCACTGCTGTCGGGCTGGGGCTTTACGCAGGCGCAGTTCAACTCGTCCGGGTTTGTCGTGGACGTGACCGACGACGGCGCTGACCGGAATCCGACGGGGGCTGACCCCGGCACGGTGCCGTCCGGCAGCAATGCCGGGCCGGTGCCAGCACGCCACTTCAGCCTCTGGCAGAGCGGTGTTCTGGGCGGCACGTCGCGCTTTATCTACAAGGGTATCTGGAATTCGCCCGGTACGGATGGTGGGCTGGGTTTTGACGGTCACGGGCAGCTCAACATGAGCATCGTGGGCGGGTTTGTGCCGGACAGCTTTGACCCGGGTGGCACGCGCATCCACCGTGATCCGCAGGGCTTCCGCTACGGGTTGGGCGTGGCGCCGTTTGTGCGGCTGGCCAACTCGGTCATTTTTGACCCGAGTTTCAGGAATCCCAACTTCAACAACATGCTGGCGGCGGGCTACAACAGCGGTGCCCGAATCACCAGCAATAGCTGGGGCGCTAATACGGCTGGTGGCTACAACGTGAACTCCCAGACCTATGACGCGCGGACGCGCGATGCGGATACGGGTACGGCCGGCAATCAGCAGCTTGCCATGGTCTTTGCGGCCGGGAACGCCGGTCCCGGTGCACAGACGGTTGGCGCGCCGGGTACGGCGAAGAACGTCATCACCGTCGGCGCCGCCGAAAACGTGCATTCCCACGCGACGGCCAACGGTGGGAACAACGCCGCCGGGAACGATGGCTGTGGCATCCCGGATACCGGCGCGGACAGCGCCAATGACATGATCAGCTTTTCAAGCCGTGGGCCATGCGCGGACGGTCGCCGCAAGCCGGACATCGTCGCGCCGGGGACGCACATCACCGGGATGGCCTATGTAACCGCCACCTCAGACCCGGTGTCACCACCAGATAATACGGGTACGGGTGATCCCGGCTTCCGGGGTAGTGGCGTGTGTGCAATGCCGGGCGGTGGCACGGCCGGCAATCCCAACAATTACTTCCCGACCTCGACCGGGCAGCGGTGGTACACCACCTCGTCCGGGACGAGCCATTCCTGCCCGGCCGTGGCCGGTGGGGCGGCGCTCGTCTATCAGCAGTTCATCAACAACCCGGCCTACATTGGCGCACACCGGACACCTTCCGGCAGCGCCCCGCCCAGCCCGGCAATGCTGAAGGCGTACCTGATGAACACGGCGCGGTATATGACGGGTACGGGCGCCAACGATACGCTGTGGTCGAACTCCCAGGGGATGGGGATGATGAACCTTGGCACGTCGTTCAATGGCGTGCAGCGGATTATCCGCGACCAGGTGCCGGCGGACCGGTTTACGGCGACGGGACAGGAGCGGGTGTTTGTCGGGACGGTGGTCAACGGAACGGCCCCGTTCCGGGTGACGCTGGGATGGACAGATGCCCCGGGTTCCACGATAGGTAATGCCTATAACAACGACCTCGATCTGGAAGTGACGATTGGCGGCAATACGTACCGGGGGAACGTCTTCAGCGGCGCCAACTCGGTGACGGGCGGGACGGCCGACTTCCGCAACAACGTCGAGAATGTCTTTCTGCCGCCTTTTGCAGCCGGTACACCGTTTGTCATTCGCGTACGGGCAGCCAACATCAATTCCCAGGCGGACCCGACCGTTTCCGGGAACAACCAGGACTTTGCGCTGGTGGTCCACAATGGGCAGCCGGCGACCCTGCCGGTCATCACCGGGGTAAGCGCTACCCTGACGGCGGAAAGCTGTGTGCCCAACAATGGTGTACCCGATCAGAACGAGACCGTGACCTACAACATCACGCTGCGCAATGACGGTACAGCCCCGACCAACGGCAACCTCATTGCCACGCTGGTGCCCGGTGGCGGGGTAGGCGCGATTGGTGGCACGAACCCGCAGAACTACGGTGTGCTGGGGATTGGGGCCAGCGCGACGCGGGCCTTCACCTTCACGGTCAACGGGCTGTGCGGAACGACGCTGACGATGACACTCAACCTCAGCGACAGCAACGGCAGTCTGGGAACGGCGACGTTCTCGTTCCAGATTGGGACGCCGAACAACGTTCTGACGCAGAACTTCGATACGGTCACGCCGCCGGCACTTCCGGCGGGCTGGACGGCAACGAATGCTTCGGGCCCGTCGCCTCTGTGGGTGACATCGAATGTCACACCCGACACAGCCCCCAACTGCGCTTTCGTGGACAACCCGGCTGTGGTCAGCGACAAGCGGCTGGATACACCACCCATCAACCTGACGACGAATCAGGCGCGGTTGACCTTCCGCAACTTCTACAACACGGAAAATCTCTGGGACGGCGGGGTGCTGGAGATCAGCATCAACGGCGGGCCGTTCCAGGACATCCTCACGGCCGGCGGAAGCTTTGTCACCGGCGGCTACAACGCCACACTCAACAGTGGCTCGCCCATCGGCGGGCGGCAGGCCTGGACGGGCAACTCCGGCGGCTACATCACCACGACGGTGAACCTGCCGGGAAGCGGCTCGCGGACGGTTATCCTGCGGTTCCGCATGGGCAGTGACTCGATTATCGGTGCGCCCGGGTGGCGGATTGACACGCTCACCGTGCAGGACGGCTTCCAGTGCTGCGGCATTGTGACGGCTCCGAATGTCACCTTCACGGGTCAGACCACAACCGAGTTGCCGGGGACGCTCAACAGCGACGGCGATGGCTTCTTTGAACCCTGCGAGACCCTGCAATCGGCCATCACCGTGACGAACGTGGGCGGCTCGACGGCGACGACAGCCATTGCCACCATCACTTCACCGACGACAGGGGTGACGATTGTCAACGGCAGCACGGTCAACCTTGGCCCGCTGGCGCCGGGTGGCAGTGCGACCGGCAACGTGACCTTCAAGCTCCTACCGAGCTTTGTTCCGGGGACGACCGTCACCATCAACGTGTCGGTGGCATTCGGGCCGGGCGGACCGAGTCCGAGTACGGCCAGCTACACGGTGGCGACGGGCTGCCCGTTGACGCCGGGCGGCACGTTTACCTTCTCCAACCCGGCGCCGATCACGATTCCAGCCTCGGGAACGTCAGGACCAGCAGCACCCTATCCGTCCACCATCAACGTGAGTGGCATCACAGCGCCGATTACGAAGGTGACGGTGACGATCAACAACTTCAACCATACCTGGCCCAGCGACGTGGGGGTGGCCCTGCGGGGTCCGGGCGGTCAGATTTGTGTGCTGTTCAACAACGCTATCGGCGGCTCCGGTGGCGTGACGGGCCGCACCTACACGTTTGACCAGACAGCCCCGCCATTGCCACTGACAGGCTTCCCGCCCAGCGGAACCTACAGCCCGAACAACAACGGTGGGTCGCGGACCTTCGCGGCACCGCTGCCACCGCCGCCCTACAACAGCAACCTGAACATCTTCAACGGGTTGTCCGGGGCAAGCGTGAACGGCACGTGGGAACTGTTCGTGCAGGACTTCGCCGGTGGTGATGTCGGCAACATCAACGGCGGCTGGTCCATGACCATCCAGACCGGCACGCTCAACTGCTTCACCACAGCCTGCCTGACGAATGTCAACCCGCAGGTGCAGATGCTGATTTACCCGTCGGCAACGGCGGCGCTGTTTGGCTGCCCCGGCTATCCGTTCCGGGGGATTCTGGCTGGGCTGCTGACCAACACCGGTGCGGCGCCCCTCTCCAACATCGCCATTCAGGTGAAAGGGCTGGGCTTCCCGGACTTCACCAATCCGAACGCCGTCATTCTGGCGTCGCCCAATCCACACCGGTTGGCGTCGGCGGATGACTACGCCGGGCCCTGCGCCTACACTGGTGGGCAGGCTGGCTCCATCCAGACCACCCTCAACGGGCAGCCGCCGATTGGCTCGGGTACGCCAATTAGCTCGCTGGCACCGGGACAATCCACCAACATCTTCTTCCGGGTGCACATGCCTTCGACCGGCACGATGCGTATGCTGGTGGACGTGCTGGCGATTGTCGGCCCGGTTTCAACGACGGAAAGCGTTGAGAACCAGCGGCAGGTGATTCGGACGATGGTGGTTGAAGTGTCCCCTGATGCCAACGGCAAAATGGTGGCACGGGTCATCAGCGATGAGCCTGTGACGCCAAAGGCCACGTCTGGCGAGGATGCCACAGCGACGACGCCTGCCCGGACGCCGGTTGTGATGGCTCCCGGGCGGCGGCGCTAACCTTCAACCCGGTCAGGGTAGCCTGACCTGATTTCCGGCGGTCACGCTCCACGCGGGCGTGACCGCTTTTTTCTTCCTGCCGGACCTGCTTCAGCCTTTTTCCAGTCGCGGCGCGGAATGATGCGGCGGGTTGTTCTCCGCTGTGTTTCGTGTCATGCTGCGCCATAACGCGCCGTTTCACCTGTAATTCTTCGCATGGTGGCGGGCGTCTGATCATCTGCCCCAGCAGGATATGTCATGGCACATCTACGCCGCCGACTGGCCTGGTTTGCGGTCGTCACAGTAGCCCTTCTGGCTGTGGTCGGGATGGGATTTCTGTCCTACCGGAGCCTGCACGTACCGTTCAGTCACCGGGCTGCCGACGAACTCATCACCATCGAGCCGGGGATGGGCGCGCGCGAGGTCGTGGAACTGCTCTACGAGCGCGGCATCATCCCGAACCGCTACCCGGCACTGGTCTATCTGATGCTCAACCCAGCCGGACGCCGTTTGCAGGCCGGAGACTACGAGTTTGAATCGCCGATTGCTCCGCTGGCCGCGCTGGAAAAAATCCGCCGGGGCGCGGTTGCCACGCGCCGCATCATGTTTCGGCCCGGGTTGACCATCCACGAGGTCAACGACCTGCTGCCAAACCGTCCGGCCAACGGGAAACTCGATCCGGCGCTGCTGGATGTGCGCCTGATTGCCGACCTTGACCTGCAGGCCACCAGTCTCGAAGGGTACATTTTCCCGGATACCTATATCGTTCCAAAGCGGGCAACGAACGCTGAAATCCTGGCTGAGGCCGTTGCCCGTTTCCGCCGGGCATGGACGCCGGAACTGCGCCAGCAGGCGGAAGCCCGCCGTCTGACGCTGCGGCAGGTGGTGACTTTGGCTTCCATGATTGAAAAGGAAGCCGCCGACGATGCCGAACGCCCGCTGGTGGCGAGTGTCTTCCACAACCGGCTGCGCAAGGGCATGCGGCTGGAATGTGACCCAACATTTATCTACGCCGCCAAACTCAACGGCACGTGGGATGACAACGTCAACAACCCGGCGCACCGCCGCCTGCTGTCGCCCTACAACACCTACCTTTCTCCGGGGCTGCCGCCGGGGCCGATTGCCTCGCCGGGTGAAAAATCGCTGCGGGCCGCCCTTCAGCCGGCGCAGACGGAGTATCTGTACTTCGTGCTGGGCCCCGGCGGACGACATCGCTTCTCGCGCAACGAAGCCGAGCATCAGGTGGCCGTGGCTGAGTATCGCAGGCTTCAGCGCGCGCAGCGTCCGGGGCTGCATACCCAGCTCATCAACAAGAAGTAATGGGCGATGTGTTGCGGGAACAGCTCGAAGCCGCCCTGGATGCCGGGGAAATCCAGAGCGCCGTCTGGCTCGTCGCCTGCCGTGAAACCATGGTGGCGCATGGCGCAGTCGGCCCGGCCGGCTTCGATACGCTGTATGACCTGGCTTCACTGACGAAACCCCTGGTCACGGCGCTGCTGCTGGCGCTCTTTATCGAGCAGGGGCGGTGCACGCCCGACGACCACCTGGGCAAGTGGCTGCCAGCATTGCACGACAGTCCCTATGGGCGCGTCACGGTTGCACAGACCGTGACGCACACCGGCGGTTTCCCGGCCTGGCGGCCGCTCTATGCCATGTGTGCGACGCCGGATGAAGTCCTGCCGGTCATGGCGCAGACACCGCCGATGGCTAAACCTGGCGAAAATGTTGTGTATAGCGACTTGGGCTACATCGTGCTGGGCCGTCTGCTTGAACACCTGGCCGGACAGCCGCTCGCCATTCTGTTCGGGACACACGTGGCGCAGCCCTTGGGCCTGACGGCCACCCGGTTCTGTCCGCCGCCGGAATGGCGCGAACGAACGGCCCCGACCGAAGACGGCAACGCCCATGAACGCCGTATGGTGGAACAGCTCATCGCCGCAGAGAACCATCCTCTGGTGCAGGCGCGGCTGCGGGGATATGCCGGCTGGCGTACGCAGCGCCTTCAGGGTGAAGTCCACGATGGCAATGCGTATTTTCTCGGCGGCGTAGCCGGCCATGCCGGGCTGTTTGCGACGGCCGGGGAAGTGTGGAAGCTGGCGCGGGTGTTTCTGCCGGGCAGCCCTCTGCTGCGCCCGGAAACCTGCCAGTGGTTTTCGACCAACCTGACGCCGGGGAAAGCCGAAGCCCGCTCGTTTGGGTGGATGTTGGCCGGTTCACCGAACGCAACCGGCGTCGGGTTGTCGCCGACCGCCTTTGGCCACCTTGGCTTTACCGGCACAAGTCTCTGGTGCGACCCCCAGACCGAGCGGGTCTATATCCTGCTGACCAACCGTACCTTTCCTTACCAGGCCAGCTTGCAGGATGTGCGGCGGGCATTTCACGCGGCAGCTTCCCGCATATCGGGCTGAATCCTGTGACGGGATGCGCTATCATCGCCGTGCTTCCCCGCCTGAGCGTGTCCGGGCACACATAACGCTGATGATTTTGGAGAGGGACGACAATGCCGGTCAATCCAGTTGATGCCAAAAAACTTGCCCTTGAGAAAAACACCACCGACCTGCGCCAGATGCTGGAGCAGTCAGACGAGCTGATGCGCGTCGTTATGGAAGCGGGCGATCTGGAAACGGCCGAAAAGGCCGCCGAGGAAGCGGCCAGGGCCGCAGCGGCGCTGATCGTGCGCAAGCAGGGGGGCGTCCGGGAGCTGGCCAAGCGCGTCCGCGAGCGGGTTGCCGGGGATGACGAATCCGAAGATGAAGCCCCCTCCACAACCACCGGCAGCGAAGCGCCCACGCCCGATACCCGGTCGTGACGTGTCGCCGCCCGATGTACTTCCGTTCTTACGGGCTGGTAACGCCCTCATCGGCAGCGGGCCGTGGCTGTCCGCCGGCCTTGCACGGTGGAATTCCGGCTGCAAAAAGCCGATGGGAATAACTCAATGCCAATCGTTCTGCACACGTTTCAGTGCCTGCTGCCGGCGTATGTCACGCCGCAGTCCGCCATTCATGACTGGCTTGCCCATGCGCATGCCGCTGCCCAGACCGGGAGCGAACAGGCGCTGGCCGCCGCCCGTCTGCGCCGCGCATTCGACCGTTTTGGTTGCGACCCGGAACGCATTGCCCGGCGATTCCACGCGCTCGAAGATTTCACCCACCAGGACTGGGCGCGGATGCGGATTTTCAACCTGACCGACCATCCCGAAGGACGGGGCCTGGCGGCACGGATGGACTGTTTTGCCGAAGTCACCTCCCAAGTGTTCGCCAGTCTCTATGCCGATGAAGCCGTTGCGCCGGAGCATCTCATTCACGTCACATGTACGGGCTACGTCGCACCCAGCGCCGCCCAGCGTCTCGTGGCGTCCAAAGGCTGGCTGACGACCGTTGTGACCCATGCCTACCACATGGGCTGCTATGCGGCCTTTCCGGCGATTCGGCAGGCGGTCGGGTTTCTGCTTGCCGACGGTGCAGCGGGGCGGGCGGATGTCGTGCACACGGAGCTGTGTACGCTGCACCTCAACCCGGCGCTCCACGACCCGGAGCAGCTTGTCATCCAGAGTCTGTTTGCCGACGGTTTCGCGCGCTATGTGGTCGAAAACCGGGCACCGGAGCGTCCACACTTCGAGCTGGTGGCGATGCGGGAAGAACTGCTGCCGGATTCATCCGAAGCCATGACCTGGCGATGCGCCGACTGGGGGTTTCACATGACGCTGGCGCGGGATGTGCCGCAGCGTCTGGCGCAGGCGCTGTCCGGTTTTGTGGCACAACTGGCGGCGAAGGCGGGCTACACCGAAGCCGATGCGCGCCGGGCCCGGTTTGCCATTCATCCCGGCGGGCCGAAAATCATCGAGCAGGTTCAGGCGGCGCTCGAACTCGAAGACGCCCAGGTGGATGCCAGCCGGCGCGTGCTGCGGGCATACGGGAATATGTCGTCGGCCACGCTGCCCTACGTCTGGGCGGAGATGCTGGCCGATGACACGGTTGCCGATGGGACGCCGGTGGTCAGTCTGGCCTTCGGTCCCGGTCTGACGCTGTGTGGCAACCTGCTGGTCAAACGTCTCTGTTCAGACCCGCAGCGGCCGACGGAAGCCGGCGCTGATGCAAGGAAGCCAGGGAGGTGATGCGTTGACGATGGCCCACGGGTGGTTGATGGCACCGTTTCTCGTACAGGGTGGCGCCATGCTCTGGGATGAGTTCTGGTTTCACCGGCGACGTGGGCTGGGCCGGTGGGAACGGCTGGGGCATCCGCTTGATACGCTGACCGTTCTGGTCTGCTACGCCATCGTGCTGTGGGTGCCTTATTCGCCAACGGCTCTGGCGTGGTATGCCGGCTGCGCGGTGTTTTCCATGCTGTTTGTGACCAAGGACGAGTTCGTTCACGCCCGGGCCTGCTCTGCCGGCGAGCACTGGTTACACGCCCTGCTGTTCCTGCTTCATCCGGTGACGCTGGCGGCGGCGGCACTCATCTGGATGGATATGCCGCAGGGGGCTGGCGCATGGCGTGACGTTCTGGTTGGAACGTTTGTCATCGTGACCGCTTTCGGGTGTTACCAACTGCTGTACTGGAATCTCTGGAAAGGGCGGAAGGCATGTCTGCCGGAATGACGCCGGTCAACAACGCACTCTATGACGAACTGGGCGAACGGTGGTACACGGCCCAGGATGATCCCGTGGCGCTGCTGCGCGCCGAAGGACGCCTGCGCAACCCGTGGATTGCCACGGAAATTGCCGCCCGGTGCGGCGCTGGCGCGGCCGTGCTGGACATCGGCTGTGGCGGCGGCTTTCTGTCGAACGAACTGGCCCGGGCCGGTTTTGCCGTCACCGGTCTGGATCAGTCGGCGGAGAGCCTGAGCATCGCGCAAAGCCACGACACGACACACAGCGTGCACTACGAGGTCGGCAATGCCATGCGGTTGCCTTACCCGGAGGTTTCGTTTTCGGCCGTGTGCGCCATGGATTTTCTCGAACACGTGGAAGACCCGGCCGGAGTCATTCGGGAAGCGGCACGGGTGCTGCGGCCGGGCGGGCTGTTTTTTGCTTCGACCTTCAACCGGAACTGGCTGAGCTGGCTGGTGGTCATCAAGGGCGTGGAGTGGTTCGTGCCGAATGTGCCGCCCAACATGCACGTGCTGCACCTGTTCATCACGCCACGCGAGATGGCCCGGTATTGCCAGGCGGCCGGACTGCACCGCATACGGTTTCGCGGTTTGCGCCCGCGCCTGAACCGGGCATTCTGGCGACTGCTCTGGACGCGCGTCGTGCCGGAAGACTTCGAGTTTACTTTTACGTCCTCGTTGCTGACCGGCTATCTGGTCACGGCTGAGAAAGCTTGACTTCCGGCATCTCCGGCGGCGTTGGCGTCACGGGCGTACCGGCCGCGGGCGTATCGGCCGGCGGTGTCGAGGTTGGGGCGCTGAGCGGCCGTGGACGTTCAGGGCGCTCTCCGGGCGGGCGGTCAGAGGCCAGGCGTGGCGTCGTTTCCTCGATGAGTTTGCCAAAAATCATCTTGCCGGCTGTGGTTTGCAGCACGCTCGTTACGCTGATGTCCACGGCCCGGCCAATCTGCCGGCGCGCATTGTCCACGACGACCATCGTCCCGTCGTCAAGGTAAGCCACGCCCTGGTTGTATTCCTTGCCTTCTTTCAGGATGAACACCTGCATGGTTTCGCCGGGCAGGACAACCGGGCGCAGGGCGTTGGCGAGTTCATTGATGTTGAGTACCAGAACGCCGCGCAACTGCGCCACCTTGTTGAGGTTGAAATCGTTGGTGACGATTTTGGCCCCAAGCTGCTTGGCCAACTCGATGAGCTTGAGGTCAACTTCCCGAATGTTGGGGAAGTCCATGTCGGTGATGATGGTGTCGAGCTTTTTGTTTTTCTGGAGGCGTTGCAGGATGTCGAGTCCCCGCCGTCCACGGTTGCGCTTGGTGGCTTCCGGGCTGTCAGCCACGTGCTGCAACTCGCGCAGGACGAACTGCGGAATGATGAGGCGCTCGCTCAGAAAGCCGGTTTCGGCGATGTCGGCAATGCGTCCATCAATGATGACACTCGTATCGAGGACGAGATTGAGTGGGCGGTTGTCGGCGCTGCCGGGGCTTTTGGCAGCAGTGCCAAACAGCTCCCACCAGCGATCACTGGCGCTGCCGCGAACCATACCCAGATAACCCAGTGCCAGCAGGGCGGTCAGAACCAGGTAGGTCTTGGGGGCGTCCGGGATGCCCGGCTGAAGGCTGAGAACGAGGCCGACGAGGACGGCGGCCGCCAGTCCGGTAAACAGTCCGAGTGTGCCGCCAATCAGGGTCGTGATGGGACGTGACCGCAGGTAGTGTTCAAGGGTGACAACCGCGCTGCCCAGCCCGGCTCCAAGAACGGCTGACCAGAGGGTGGAGCCAAGTGGTTTCATCCACAGGGCCGTTCCCAGGGAAAGCAGGACGATGGCAAGCTGTGTCAGGAATCGGTCGCGGTTCATGGAGCTATTCGGATACAAAGGCTGAAAATGTGGCCGGTGCGGGGCAGTGAAACCAGCTCACATGGTTTGCGATGTCTGGAATGTGACCGATTCGGTATCCTCCTGCAAGGCAGTCTGGCGGCAAAGGACTGGCTTTTCGGCCACGCGCCGTTGCCCGTGACCACGGTTGTAAGCGGGCCGGAACGGCACGCCAACGAAGGAGAAACGTTTGCAACACATGCCATCACTTGCGTGGGCCAATCTTTGTCATCGTCCGGCACGCTCGCTGGCCACGGCTTTCGGCGTCGCCGTCGGCGCGGTGCTGGTACTGCTGACGACCGGGCTGGCGCATGGCGTCATTGCCGAACGCGCCGAGCGCGAAGCACGGGTTGGAGCGCACATCATGCTGCGGCCGTCCGGTTCGTTTGGCGGGGGCGTGGTGTCAAATCAGCCGGCCTATCCGCTGGAGCGGCTGCCGCGTATTGCATCCATCCCCGGCGTACGGGCGGCCGTACCGGTCATTCAGTATGCGTTGCCGTCGGACAGCGGCATCGGGTTCCGGCTGCTCGAAGGCGTGCCATGGGCGGACTACGCGGCCATGAGCGGCATTCAGATTGTGGCCGGACGTGCGCCGCAGGGACCTGATGAGTTGGTGATTGACCGGGAGCAGGCGCGCAGCCGTGACTTCCAGCTCGGGGCGCAGGTGACGCTCTCCAGACATGTGTTTACGGTCGTGGGCATCTATGACCCGCCAAGCGGGGCCCGCCTCAAAGCGCCGCTGGAAACCCTCCAGACGATGCTTGCCGCGCCGGGACGCTGTTCGATGGTGTTTGTCCAGTGTGCGGAAGCCAGCCAGCAGGAAGCCGTCGCCAAACGCCTGCGGGAGGCGTTCCCAACCGATCAGCTCGTCTTTGTCCGCGACCTGCCAGGGCTGTATGCCCGCGGACTCCCGGCGCTGGATACCTTTCTCCGGGTCGTCATCGGGCTGGCGCTGATGATCAGCCTGCTCATTGTGTCGCTGACGATGTACACCTCGGTGGTCGAGCGCACCCGTGAGATCGGCATTCTCAAGTCCCTGGGCGCTACGGACGCCTTCATTCTGCTGGCCATTGAGCAGGAAGCCCTGCTTCTGAGCAGCGCCGGAGTGTTGCTGGGAATTGGACTGGCCTATCTGGGCCGCTGGTGGATTGTGAGCTTCACGGCTTTTCGTACCATCGAGTTCGAGCCGGTGTGGTTTGTCATTGTGGCAGCGGTGGCGGTGCTGAGTGGGGCGGTTGGCGCGCTGTATCCGTCCTGGCGTGCCATGCGGCTCGATCCGGTGGAAGCCCTGCGCTACGAATGACCGCGCGGGCGGAGCCATAGCACTGGCAGGCAATCGTCCTGGGGGCAATCCGGTTGTTGTGCGCGGGCAGGTCAGCTTGCATCCGGCGCACAAAGGGCTTAGGAAGCATCCCAGGCATGACGACCATCGGCTACATCGGGCTTTTGCGGCAGAATCCGCGCTTCCGGCGGGTTTGGGCAGCGCAGCTTGTCAGTGAGCTGGGTGACTGGCTCAACTACGCGGCGCTCATGCAGCTTGCGCGGCAGTATGGCGGCGGTGCGGAAATGGCAGCGCTCATCATTGCCATTGAGCTGCTTCCGTTCCCGCTCTGGAGTCCGGTGGCCGGCATGGTGGCCGACCGGTTCAACCGGCGGTATGTCATGATGGCCGCCGACCTGCTGCGCGCCGTCATTGTTCTTGGTTTTCTGCTTGTTGACCGCCCCGAACGGCTCTGGCTGATATACGTCCTGTCGGCGCTTCAGTTTTCCCTGGCAGCCTTTTTCGAGCCGGCGCGGCAGGCGCTGATCCCGTCGGTGGCGCAGCCGGAGGAACTCATCACGGCCAACCAGTTGACGAGTCTGACCTGGTCGTTGACGCTTGGGCTGGGTGGTTTTCTGGGCGGTGTCGTGGCCAATGCGTTTGGTCTGACGGTGGCGTTCATCGTGGATGCCGCTTCCTTCCTGGTTTCGTTTGTCATCCTGCTTGGTTTGCGGGATGCGCCGCTGAAGCCGGTGTCCCTGGATGCGCCGCCCGATACGGGTTTCTGGGTGGCTATCAAGTACCTGCTGGCGCATCCGGTGACGCTGGCCGTGGCGCTCGTCAAAACCGGGATTTCCGTTGCGGGAAGTGGGGTGTGGCTGCTGGCCGTGGTGTATGGGCAGACGGTGTTTCCGGTGGGCCGCGATGGAGCGTTGTCCGTGGGGATACTCAACGGCGCGCACGGTCTTGGGGCGCTGGTCGGCGCGCTGACCGCCGGCTGGTTTCTGCGCCAGCGCCTCAACATTGCGTGGAGCATTTTCTGGCTCTTTGTGCTGCGGGGCGTGTTCTTTGGGTTCTGGGCCGGGTCTGTCCATTTGTGGATGGTTGTCGTGGCAACGGTCCTCATCACCATCTGTGGCAGTCTGCTCTGGGTGGTCAGCACGACGCTGCTGCAACGGCTCGTCCCGGACGAACTGCGCGGGCGTGTGTTTGCCTTCGAGTTTGGCGCGCTGACGTTTGCCATGGCGGGTTTCCTGTGGCTGATGGGACGGGCGCTCGATGTGTGGGGCTGGACCCCGACGGTGACGGTTCTGGCCACGGGTGCATCGGCGTTTCTGGTGGCGGCCGGCTGGCTGGTGCTGATGGGACTCTCGCCGCTGACGACGCTTTCAGCCGCGCCGCCGCCGGACAAGTCGCTTGGGGAACCGGATGCGGTGTGAAGGCGTCCATGCGCCGACCTCACTGACGGCTGACGCCCACTGACTTCGGAGGAACTTTCTCAATGACGATGCCCATCCGTATCTTCAGCCTGTGTCTGGTGGCGCTGTGGCTGCTGGCAAGCCATGATGCTTCAGCCCAGAAGCGCAAACGCCGCCCGGCTTCGCGCCCGGCGTCCGGGACACCGGCCACGACTTCCCCTGTTTCCAAGGAGCCACGTATGAACACCGCTACTGCCCCCCGCGATGCCGCTGCCGGGGTCAACCGCTTTGCTGTGACCCTGCACCAACGGCTCAGCCGTCAAACGGACGGCAATCTGTTTTTTTCGCCCTACAGCATCAGTTCCGCCCTGGCGATGACGGCGCTCGGTGCGCGGGGCGCAACACTGGCGGAAATGCAGGTTGCACTTCAGTTTCCCGATGGCATTCCCCACGCCGCTTTTGCCGCCCAGGACCGGCTCATCAATACGCCCAACGCGCCCTACACGCTGGCTGTAGCCAATGCGCTGTGGGGACAGCGCGGGTTGGGTTTCGAGCCGGATTTCCTTTCGGCCACCCGGCAGCACTATGGGGCCGGGCTGGAGGAAGTTGATTTTCGGGGCAACCCGGAAGGTACGCGCAGCCGAATCAACGACTGGGTTTCCACAAAGACCAACCGCCGGATTCCCGACCTGCTTCCGCCGGGCTTCATCACGCCCATGACGCGGCTGGTGCTGACCAATGCCATTTACTTCAAGGGCAACTGGGCTGAGGCCTTTGACCGCGATGCCACAAACGAACGGGACCAGTTCCGCCTGGCACGCGGAGGGACGGTCACGGTGGCGATGATGAACCGCACCGGGCGCTACGCCCATTTTGACGGCGGCACGTTCCAGGCGTTGACGTTGCCCTATCGCGGCAACGAACTCTCCATGGTCATCCTGCTGCCGAATGCCACGGATGGCCTGCCGGCGCTGGAAAAGGGACTCACCGCCGCCCAGCTTCAGGAAGTCGTCGAAAAAGCCATTGCGCGCGAGGTGCAGGTCAGTGTGCCGCGCTTCAAACTGACGCTGCGGCTGGAACACCTGACAGATGACATGAAGGCGCTGGGAATGACCCTGGCGTTTACGGAAGGCGCTGATTTCTCGGCGATGACCCGGCAGGCCAAACTTTTCATTGACGCCATTGCCCACAAGGCGTTCGTCGAGGTCAACGAGGAAGGTACGGAAGCTGCCGCCGCCACGGGCGTCGGCATGCGGATAACGTCCATCGGTGCCGAACCGCCGCGCCCGGTGGTGTTTCGGGCGGACCATCCGTTTCTGTTCGTCATCCGGGACAACCGCAGCGGTGCGGCGCTGTTTATGGGGCGAGTGATGAATCCGGCTGTGTCGGAGTAAACCGGTGCGGCAGGCGCCATGAGAGACGCAGCAGCGGGCGCCGGGCCTCCCGTGGCAGCCAGAGGACAAGGATGGTGCTGAGCGTCGTGCCGAGCGCCAATCCGATAATGGCCCCGTGATAGCCGCCGATAAACGGTGTCAGCGGCTCGAAGGCGCGTGGGGCCAGCGAACCGACGCCCCACGCAAAACCCATCATCAGCGCCGACACGGTGGCCGTCCGCTGCGGGACGAGTTCCTGCGCCATGGCGACGTTGACGGGAATCGTGGCCCCAAGGGCAAAGCCGCCACAGACCAGCCACGGAAGTGTCCAGTGGGGCGGGACGAGAAAGGCCGCGGCGAGCAGAGGGCCGGAGGTGAGGCCGGAAAGCACGGTCACGATGCGTCCGCCGAACCGTTCGGCCAGAAAGCCGCCGGCCAGCCCGCCGATACCGCCAGCCAGGAGAAAGACGGTAAGGGCGTTGCCAATGTGGGTCAGCGAGGCCCCCTGCGCCTGCAGGATGAAGGGGTAGTAGGCGTTGATCAGCATTTGCGTGGCAGCGCGCACGACCGTAATGGCATACAGCGCCAGAAGCGGCACACTAGCAAGCTGGAGCGCCTGAACCAGACCCGGGCCGGTTTCTGTCGTCGTCGTTTCAGCCGCCAGCCGCTTGGGGGCCGGCAGGGGCGGCAGCCAGAAGAACAGCCCGACCATGGCTGCGATACCGGCCAGCGCCAGATACAACGTGCTCCCCAGGCTGAAGTGGGTGATGGTCTGGGTCACGACGAGCGGCCCAAACGCCACCCCCAGCGTACCGGCGGCTGAAAAGAGTGCCATGCCGAGTCGGCGGCGCTGGCCGCTGGCGACCGCCGCCATGGCTGCACCCTGCGGGTGGAACATTCCCACACCCATGCCGCCCATAATCAGGACGACCATGAGCCAGCCGTAACTGCCCGCATAGCCGATGGCCGACAAAAACAGCGCCGCCAGCAGGGGGCCGGCCAGCGCAAAACTCCGCCGCGACCAGCGGTCAGAGAGCATGCCATAGACCGGCTGAAGAAAGTTCGAGAACAGCGCATAGACCGGAATGAGCCAGAAGGCCTGAGCGGCCGACAGGTGCAACTGCGCCGTCATCAGGGGCAGCAGCGGAAAAATAAAGCTCGAATAAGCGTCGTTGACGAAGTGCGCCAGACAGGCAAGGCTGAGCGCCCTGGGGTTGGCAAAACTGCCGGTGTGGGCCGTGGAAGCCGGTGCGGAAAGGGAAGTCGCCGTAGCCATAAGGCAGCGGACACTACCATGCCCGGCCGGCCGGGAGCTTGTCGTTTTGCCGGATGCAAGGTTTACGCTGAAACCGGCACGGCAAACCGGCTGAGACGCCCGGCCTTTCCGGTGCTATGCTACCTCCGGCAAGTGACCATCAACGGAGATGGATGAAGGGCATGAAACGTGAAATCGTCAAGTATGGCGCCAAGGTGCTGACGGAAAAGGCCTCACCCGTGACCGAATTCGATGCGGCGTTGGAACAGCTCGTCGCCGATATGTTTGAGACGATGTATGACGCGCCGGGAGTCGGGCTGGCTGCGCCCCAGGTGGGCGTCTCCAGGCGTCTGTTCGTCATGGACTGCAGCAAGGAAAAAAACCGGCAGTTTGTCTTCATCAACCCGGAAATCCTCCAGACCGAAGGCACTCAGGTGGGGGATGAAGGCTGCCTCAGCTTTCCCGGCATTTACTTCGATGTCGAGCGCGCCGCGCGGGTCATTGTGCGGGCCCAGAACGTCAAGGGCGAATGGTTCGAGGGGGACTTTCTCGACCTCGAAGCCCGCTGTGTGCTCCACGAGTATGACCATCTTCAGGGTGAACTCTTCATCGAGAAGGCCGGTCTGCTGCGCCGCGAACTCATCCGGCGCAAGATTCAGAAGCTGAAGCGCGAAGGGAAGTGGTGAACCGCTGTGGCTGTGGAGCTGCCGATTATTGCGGCGTCGGATTACCTCAACTCGGCGGTGCTCATGGAGGACTTTCTGACCGGTGAGCAGCGGCAGCGGTGCCGTCTCATCACGGATGCGGCCCCGGCGCGTTGTGCGGAACTGCTGCGGCAGGGCGATGTCGCCGCCGCCCTGATACCGGCCATTGAATATCAGCGCATTCCGGGTCTGCTGGCTGTGCCGGGGGTAGCCATCGGCTCAAAACACACGGTGCGCAGTGTCGTCATGGCGGCCAAAAAGCCGCTCCCGGAAATCAGAACCGTGGCGCTCGATACCTCGTCGCGCACGTCGGTTTCACTCATCAGGATTCTGTTTGCCGAGTTTTATCGCCGCGAAGTTGCTTTCCATCCCGCACCGCCGGACGTGCCGCACATGCTGGCGGAGGCGGATGCTGCGGTCATCATTGGCGACCCGGCGCTGACCTTTGACCGAACCGGTCTGCACGTTTTCGATCTGGCGGGCGAATGGCGACGCCTGACGGGACTCCCTTTCGTGTTTGCCATCTGGGCGGTACGGGAAAGCGCCCGGGAAGCCGTGGCCGGGCTGGATTTCGTCGCGGCGCGGGATGCTGGCCTGCGCGCCCGGCCGGCGCTGGCGGCGCGTTATGCTCCCCGGCTGGGACTGCCGGTTGAAACCCTGGTGACGTATCTCGAAGAAAACATCCACTACGGACTGGAAGCCGATGATCTGGCAGGGCTGACGCACTACTGGACGCTGGCCGCCAGACACCGGCTGATTGATGAGGTGCGTCCGCTGCGGTGGCTGCCGGTGACGCCGGGCTGTGGGTAACTCATACGTGCGCCGCCGGGCGTGAGGCCGGACTTCGTTCCAGCCGTGCCACATCGAACAGCGCCGGCGGCTTGCCGGTGATGACGAGTTCAGCCGCCAGCCGACCGACCTCCAGACTGAAGCCCATGCCGTGGCCGTGGCAGGCAATGGAGAAGGCAATCTCCGGTTGACCGGGCAGCGTCCCCAACAGGGGAAGTCCATCCGGCGTGAAGCCCATCGTCCCTGCCCAGCGGTGCGTGATGGGCAGGTCAATCAGTTCGGGAAAGTGACGGTCCCTGAAGCGTTCCAGAAAGTTCTGGACATCTGCCGTCGGCGTTTCATCCGTCCCCGTTTCGGTGGCGGCAAAGGCGCGCCGGCCGCCGCCGAACAGAAAACGTCCGTCGGGCAGTTGCCGAAAGTATTCGTAGCCGTCGTTGGCATAGACGACTTCGGAGAGCAGTCGGCTGGGATAGGGGGCGGTGACGAAAATCTGTCCGCGTTTGGGAAACACCTTGTCGGCAAAGTAGGCGTGGAGGTTGGCCGCTTCACCATTTGGCGTCAGAAGGACCCGCCCGGCGCGCAGTTGTCCGCGTTCACCCTGCACGACGACACCCGCCGGAGTGCTCTCCAACGTGGCTACGGGCCAGTTTTCAACAATGGCCGCGCCAGAGGCAGCAAGCAGGGCGTGGACGAGTTTGACCGGATGGATACCGGCATCGTGCCGGTTGCGGATGGCGGCGCAGAAGCCGCGCTGGAGTGGGTCGTGGGGAACAAAGTCCACATCGAAGCCATCTTCGCGCAGCAGTTCGGCCGAGTGCGCGAGAACCTCGGCCTCTTCGGCCGTTCCGGCAAGCGTCAGGCTGCCGCAGGGGATGTAGTCACACTCCACGTCAGGACGGTGAGCCAGAAACGTCCGAATGTGGTGATGGCTGGCCACCGTCGTGGCAAAGACCGCGCGTGCCGTTTCGCGGCCGTATCTGGCGACGGCGACAGCGTAGTAGTCGGCCGTTCCGGCAAGCAGAAAACCGGCATTGCGGCCGGTTGCGCCGCCGGCGATTTGGCGTCGGTCAACGACCGCCAGTTTCCAGTCCGGTCTGGCCTGCGCCAGGGCATAGGCCGCCGAAGCGCCGGCAATCCCGCCGCCGATGATGAGGCAGTCAACGTCGTTGACTGTTGGGGTCGGGGCTGAAGGGCGTCCGGCCGTGGCCTGCCAGAAGGAAGTCGAGGTCATCGGTAGAGGCGTTGGTTGGCCGGTTCCTCGTGGGTGCTGACCGCGTCGCTGTCCTGAACGGCATCTGTTTTCGTGGAGACGCTATCCAGGGCAAAAGCGCGCCGGAGGTCAACGAGTTCGGAACCCTGCCGGGCGGCTTCCCGCAGCCCCAGGATGAGCGGATGGAGCGTCTTGTTGACGATGCCTTCCAGCAGAAACTGACGCATGGCGGCTTCCTGTTCCGGGGTCAGCGGGCCAAGGCGTTTCCGGTGCCGTTCAAACTCGGCAGCGCAGATGTCGGTCAGGCGTTCCCTGAGCGCGGCCACAGTGGGGCCGATGTCGCGCCGGTCGGCCTCGGTCATGAAGGCAACGGTTTCGGCTTCGACAATGGCTTCGGCGCGTTCGGCTTCCCGGCGGCGTTCCCGTTGGTTGGCGGCAATGACGCGCTGGAGGTCGTCGAGGTCAAAGACAAAAGCGTTGTCGAGGACGGCCACGTCGGGGGCAATCGTCCGTGGTACGGAAAGGTCGAAAAGCAGCAGCGGCCGGTAGCGCCGGCGGTCCAGCGCCGCGCGAACCATGGCCGGAGTGATGTGATAGGTGGTGGCCCCGGTGGAGGCCACAACGACATCGGCCTCGTGGAGCCGCGCCGGGAGTTCATCCAGCCCAAGGGCGCGGCCGCCGCCATGGAAACAATCGGCGAGATGCTGCGCGTGGGCCAGCGTGCGGTTGGCAACGAAAAGCGAGGTCACACCGGACTCAAAGAAGCACTTGGCGGCCAGTTCAGCCATTTCTCCGGCGCCGATGAGCAGCAGCACCTTGTCGGTCAGGTGGTCAAAAACCTTGTGGGCCAACTCCACTGAGACTGAGCCAAGTGAAACGGCATGAGCGCCGATGCCGGTTTCCGTCCGAACACGCTTGGCGACCGCAAAAGCCCGCTCAAACAGACGGTGCAGGTGGCGACCCACGGTGTTGGCAGCCGCTGCCAAGGCGTAAGCCCGTTTGATCTGTCCCAGAATCTGGCTTTCGCCGACAATCATCGAGTCGAGGCTGGCGGCCACCCGCAGGACGTGCCGCACCGCTGCGCTGGATTGGTGAACGTACAGGTAGGGGCGGACCTGTCCCGCCGGGACATCGTGATAGTCACAGAGGAAGGTCGTGACCGCCTCGACGGCTTCGGCCGTCGGCAGGCTGGGAACAACGATGACTTCGACCCGGTTGCAGGTTGAGACAATGACAGCTTCACTGACACTGCCGCCGACCAGCAGCCGTTGGAGCGCGACTGGCAGCCCGGCTTCAGAAAAAGCCAGACGCTCGCGCACGCCGACTGGAGCCGTGGTGTGGTTGATGCCGACGAGAAGCACGTTCATGAGCTGAACACCTGTCTGGGAAACCGGGGGCAGGGGTGACGTAAACTTGCCAAGCCGCATCAAGGAAAACCAGTCCGGTTGGCAAAAAGTCGGCAGAGGGGGCTAACCGATACTGTGAAAACCGTTGAACCAGCCGATGCCGACCAGACTCACGATGACCATGGCGAAGCCGACGATGCCCAACCAGGCGGCCCGCCGGCCGCGCCAGCCGGCCGTCAGACGGTAATGAACCACACAAAAGTAGATTAGCCAAGTGGCCAGAGACAGAAACTCCAGCGGATCGCCATGCCAGTACACCCCGTTGAGCCGGCGTGAGCCGACAATCCCTGTCAGAATGCCCAGGGTCAGAAGCACAAAACCGATGAGGAGCGCCTTGCCGCTCACGTCATCGCAGGTGTCCAGTGAGGGAAGCCGGGACCAGAGCGGGCCGAACTGTTTTTGCTTGAGCTGCCGTTCCTGCACGATGTACAGGATGGCGGCAACGAACAGAATGGCAAAGGCGGCGTAGGCAAAGACAAACAGCACGGCATGGAGGGTCAGAAGGGAAGCCGTCTGCCCATAAAATTTCAGAACGGCGGCGGTGTCACTTGGCGCGGGCAGAAGCCAGGCCGCCAGGGCAAAGAGAAAGACCATCGGCATGGCGAAGGCCGCAAACGATTTCGAGCGATACCACAGATAGGCGCCCAGAAAGTATGCGGCAATGGACCATCCCAGAAAGGAACAGACTTCCTGATAACTCAGCAGGGGACACCGGGCGACCTCCCAGCCGCGAACGACGATGGACGAGGTGTGCGTCGCAAAACCCGCCGCCATCAGCCACAGTGCAATCCAGAACCAGCGTGGATGGGGTGTCCGCCACACCGTGAAGATGGCATGACCGGCGCCAAACGCATAACATGCAACGGCGATAAGCAGCAGTGTGGACATGATTTGAAGCCGCCGGTAGGGCCAGGCGGAGGTGCCAGCGAAGTTCAACCCAATGCCATGTTACGTGTCGGCCCGGCGGCGCTCAATTCGTCCGGCTTTGGTGCCGCCGACAAAACTGCCTGAATTTGAAGACCGCGTGAATCCGTTATGAAGGAAAACTTTCAGGGCTGCCTGCTGGGGGCCGCGATTGGGGATGCGCTGGGCTTTCCCTTCAAAGGTCTCAGTGCCAACGACATTGGCGAGTATGGCCGTTTCGAGTCGCTCCGTGAATTCCAACCCGTGCCATCTGTCCGGTCAGCGCCCGGTGAACTGGCGGATGAAGGGCAGCTTCTGCTGCTGACGCTGGAAAGTATCTGTACGCAGCGGGCGCTGGACGAGGCTGATCTTGTCCGGCGGTTGAAAGGTTGGTTTCGGAGCCATCCGAAGGACATGACGCCGCTGGTACGCCATGTTCTGGGCCGTTTTCAGGCCGGGGAAAGCCCGGCTGAAGCCTCTGAAGGGGCGTCCTTTGATCCTGAGTTCAGTCCGCCGGATGGCGGGCATCTGACGCGCTGTCTTCCGGTGGCTTTGTACCGGGTGATGGATGCCGCCCGCCGCCAGGCGGACATGGTTGCCATGGCGCGTCTGACCCACTGGGACGCTCTGGCTGTGCAGTCCGCACTCGTGCTGGGGGAGGTTGTGGTGCAGCTTGTCCAGGGTAAACCCTTCACACCTGAAGCCTGTTTGCCAGGTGACGGGCTGCCGGAGGTGCGGCAGGCCGTGGTGTCGTCTCCTGACCCGGCACAACTGGATGTTTCCGGCAGCGCCCTGGGGGCGCTGGGGGTTGGCTTGTGGGCGCTGAAAACGGCCACGAATTTTGAGGATGGTTTGGTACAAGTCGTCTCACTGGGCGGCGCGACGGATACCAACGCGGCGGTGGCGGGGGCGTTGCTGGGAGCCAAACTGACCCGTCTGGCGTTGCCACAGCAGTGGGTGTACCACCTGGAAGGGCATGCCCGCCTTGAAGTGCTTGGGGCGCGGTTGTTCGAGCTGGCCACGCAGGCGGTTCACGTGTGATGTACCGGCACAATGGGGAACTACACCGGGGATGCGTCGTTGGCTTCATCGTCCGGCTTGACGACAACGGCCTGGGAGGTCTGCCATCTGACGTGAACCTTTGAACCCACCTCCCAGGTTGGAGGCGTTTCCGGGCGAAGGGCGGCGACGAGGGTTTGGCCGTCTGGAAGGCAGACCGTCCAGTGGGTTTCGGCCCCGATGTACAGCCGTTCGGTCACAACTCCGGTGAGCTGACCCGGCGGAAGGGGTTGGTCTGCACTGGCCCGTTCAAGCCGGAGCGACTGCGGGCGTACAGCCAGGGTGATGGGCTGTCCGGGCTTTACGTCCCTGTGGCGGCACCGGGCGGTGACGATGGCACCGCCAATGATGACGCCAGCTTCTGGAGGCTGGAGGCTGTGCAAGCGTCCGTGGAGCAGGTTGCAGTTGCCGATAAACGAAGCAACGAAGGCCGTTTCGGGTTCGTCGTGGAGCGTCTGGGGTGTTCCGGTTTGAAGGATTCGTCCGCGACGCAGGACGGCAATCCGGTCCGAGAGCATCAGGGCTTCCGTCTGGTCGTGAGTGACCAGGACGAAGGTGGTGCCAAGCTGGTGCTGGAGGGCTTTCAGCTCGCGCTGCATGTGGCGGCGCAGGTGTGGATCAAGGGCTGCCAGGGGTTCATCGAGCAGGAGCACCGGCGGTTCACAGGCCAGTGCCCGCGCCAGAGCGACACGTTGTTGCTGACCGCCGGAAAGTTCATGGGGGTAGCGATAGGCAATGCCTTCCAATCCGACAAGTGCCAGCAAGGCTTCGACGCGCTGCCGGATGGCTGGCGGTGTATGGCCTTTGCGGGCAAGTCCGAACGCGATGTTGTCATACGCATTCAGGTGCGGGAACAGGGCGTAGCTCTGAAACACCGTGTGGACGGGACGGCGGTATGCCGGCAGGTGGGTGACTTCCTGTCCAGCCAGATAAATCTGCCCGGCATCAGGTGCTGTCAGTCCGGCAATCAGCCGCAGCAGGGTCGTCTTGCCACATCCCGAAGGACCGAGAAGGGTCAGAAACTCACCGGCTTCGACCCGCAGCGAGACCTCCGCGAGCGCCAGGTGTGCGCCATAACGCTTGGTAAGCGCAAAAGCCTCGACGGCAGGCAACATCGCAGGACACAAAAGTAGCGTAAGTGGCTTAACTGTGGCCGTTACACTGAAGAACCGGCGACCAATCGTAGGCAGAAACGAGCAGCAGGTAAAGGTCGTTACGACGAAACAGAAGCAGAACGCACCGTTCCAAAAACTTTGCACGAAGCCGCTTGACCACGTTCGTGCAAAGGTTCAGCCGTCACGCCACTTGACTCAGTACGCTCTGCTTCCATTAAAACTGACATCATACGCCGTTTTGTTGTCTCACTATTGCGAAGTGCTCTTTTCTGTCTGGGAATGTCTGTCTGGGAATGCCTGCGAACCAGGGCAGCATCAGTCTGCCCGGTGCCTGCCGGGGCGCGAAGGGCAGGCCGTGCCGACCGGACAACGGCGCTGGATGGTTTGGAAGCCAAAATTTTCGACGTCACGAAGTCCTCAAGTAGATTGGGGCTTGACAGCTCTTCCGGGAAACATCTAGCATAGACGTTTCGTCACTCGGAAAACCGTTGGGTCACTCGCAAGGTGACGGCCAGCCGTTTGGGAGTGGCAAGTCGCTGCGAAATGACGATTTTCTGCTCAGCGTTGGGTTTTTTCGGAGGTTGGTGTGCCAACGATCAATCAACTCGTTCGGAAAGGACGGGAGAAGGTCAAATATAAGACGAGCAGCCCTGCTCTGCAGGGATGTCCGCAGAAGCGGGGCGTCTGCACCCGGGTGTACACGCAGACACCCAAGAAGCCCAACTCGGCGCTGCGCAAGGTGGCGCGTGTGCGGTTGGTCAACGGCATCGAGGTGACGACGTACATCCCTGGTATTGGCCACAACCTCCAGGAACACTCGATTGTGTTGATTCGGGGTGGAAGGGTCAAAGATTTGCCCGGTGTGCGCTACCACGTCGTGCGTGGGACACTGGATTCTGTGGGCGTTGCCAATCGCCGCCAGGGACGCTCCAAGTACGGGGCGAAGCGTCCCAAGGACACGGGCAAGGGCGCGCCGGCAAAAGGCGCTGCCGTCAAGAAGAAATAGCCAAAGAGAGGTCTCCAGAGAGACGGGAAAGTTTCTCTCGCACTGAGATGGAGTGGGTGAGCTATGCCGCGCAGACGAGTCGCTGAAAGAAGGGAAGTGCTTCCTGACCCGATATATAACAGTGAGATTGTGACAAAGTTTATCAACTGCATGATGTGGGACGGGAAGCGTTCCGTGGCGGAAAAGATATTTTACCGCGCCATGGAAAACATCCGTGCCAAGACCGATGATGACCCGCTCAAGGTTTTCAAGAAGGCACTGGACAATGTCCGTCCCCGGGTCGAGGTGCGCTCGCGGCGTGTGGGTGGGGCAACATACCAGGTGCCGATTGAGGTGGACTACCGGAGACGCGGAAATGCCCTGGCGATTCGCTGGCTGATTACCTATGCGCGCCAGCGTGGTGAGAAGGCCATGGTTGACCGGTTGGCCAATGAGCTGCTCGATGCGTCCAATTTGCGCGGGGCAGCGGTCAAGAAGCGTGATGAAGTCCACCGCATGGCGGACGCGAACCGTGCCTTTGCGCACTATCGTTGGTAGTTTTTCTGGGATGGTGAGGACCTTATGCCACGGAAGGCGCCGCTGAGCAAGTTTCGTAACATTGGCATCATGGCGCACATTGATGCCGGCAAGACAACGACGACCGAGCGAATTTTGTACTACACGGGCCGTAACCACAAGCTGGGCGAAGTCCACGAAGGGGCGGCAACCATGGACTACATGGTCCAGGAACAGGAGCGCGGGATCACGATTACTTCCGCCGCAACAACTTGTTTCTGGCGGCTCGGTGGCGCTGCCGAAGGTGAGCAGTATCGCATCAACATCATTGATACTCCCGGACACGTGGATTTTACAATTGAGGTTGAGCGATCCCTGCGTGTTCTGGATGGTGCGGTGGCGGTGTTTGATGCCGTCGCCGGTGTTCAGCCGCAGTCTGAAACTGTCTGGCGGCAGGCAAACAAGTACGGCGTTCCCCGGATTGCCTTCATCAACAAGATGGATCGTGCGGGCGCGGACTTCTACAAGAGTGTGGATTCCATTCGGACCCGCCTCAATGCCCGTCCGGTTCCCATTTTTCACCCCATCGGAGCGGAAGACGCTTTTGAAGGGGTTATCGATCTGATCACCATGCAGTCCGTGCGCTGGGATGAAGAAAGTAACGGCCAGAAAATGCTTTTCTCACAGCCAACCGGGACGCTTCTGGATGAGGCAAAAGCTGCTCGTGACAGGATGATTGAGCTGATTGCCGACGTTGACGACCAGATTGCCGAGAAGTACCTGGAGGGGGCCGACATATCTGAATCTGAGCTGCGTGCCGTGTTGCGACGTGAAACGGTGGCGATGAATATCGTTCCCGTTCTGTGTGGCTCGGCTTTCAAGAACAAAGGCGTTCAACAGTTGCTCGATGCGGTGGTCTATTACCTGCCTTCACCGGTTGACATTCCAGCGGTAAAGGGCGTGCTTCCGCGTACGGGTGAGGAAGCTACCCGCCGGGCAGCGGACGATGAGCCGTTTTCGGCTTTGGTCTTCAAGATTCTCTCCGATAAGCATATCGGTCAGCTTGCATTCTGTCGCATTTATTCCGGCGTTTTGGCATCCGGTTCCTACGTTCTCAATTCAACCAAGGAAGTCAAGGAACGGGTGGGGCGGGTCATGCAGATGCATGCCAACAAGCGTGAAGACCTGGAAGAAGCCTATGCCGGTGAAATTGTGGCCGTGGCCGGGCTGAAAAATGTGATTACCGGTGACACGATTTGCGATGAAAAAGCTCCTATTATTCTGGAGTCAATGGAGTTTCCCACACCGGTCATCGAGGTGGCCATCGAGCCGAAGACGCGGCAGGATCAGGACAAGCTGAGTGTGGCCCTTGGGCGGTTGGCGCAGGAAGACCCATCCTTCCGGGTCAAAACGGACCCCGAAACGAATCAGACGCTTATTGCCGGGATGGGAGAGTTGCACCTTGAGATTATCGTGGATCGCCTGAAGCGGGAGTTCAACGTTGATGCTAATGTTGGGCGCCCCCAGGTTGCCTACCGTGAGACCATCCGGGTGCCGGCAGAAGGTATTGGGAAATATGTGCGGCAGACTGGTGGTCGCGGGATGTACGGGCATGCTGAAATCAAGCTGTATCCCCTCGATCCAGGTGCCGGATTTGTTTTTGAGAACAAAATCGTGGGTGGCGTAATACCGCGTGAGTATATTCCAGCGGTCGAGTCCGGCATCAAGGAAGCCATGGAGCGGGGCATTCTTGCTGGCTATGAAGTTGTTGATGTCAAAGTGGAGCTGGTGTTCGGCAGCTACCACGAAGTTGACTCAAACGAAATGGCTTTCAAGATTGCGGGTTCAATTGCCTTCCAGGAAGCTGCGAAAAAAGCCAAGCCTGTTTTGTTGGAGCCGGTAATGGCTGTGGAGGTTGAATCACCAGAGGAATACTTTGGTGCGATTACCGGTGATCTAAGCTCGCGTCGCGGACGAATCGAAGGTTTTTCCGAGCGGGCTGGGTCACGTGTTATCACGGCGGCAGTGCCGCTCTCGGAAATGTTTGGTTACTCGACCGTCCTTCGCTCAATGTCGCAGGGACGTGCCATCTACACCATGCATTTCAAGTCCTATGAGGAAGCTCCAAAGTCTGTGGCTGAAGAGATTATTGCAAAGGCAAAAGGGGCAGCCGCAAACTGAGCGCCAAAAGAAAATCTGGTTTTTTGAGGAGTGGTTATGTCAAAGGAGAAGTTTGACCGGAGTAAGACGCACGTCAACATTGGGACGATTGGGCACGTGGATCACGGGAAGACGACGTTGACGGCGGCGATCACGACGGTACTGGCGAAGCGGAATCCGAAGGTGCAGAAGAAGAGCTACGATCAGATTGACGCGGCGCCGGAGGAGAAGGCGCGGGGGATTACGATCAACACGGCGCACGTGGAGTACGAGACGGCGACGCGGCACTATGCGCACGTGGACTGTCCTGGGCACGCGGACTACATCAAGAACATGATCACGGGTGCGGCGCAGATGGACGGGGCGATATTGGTGGTGGCGGCGACGGACGGGCCGATGCCGCAGACGCGGGAGCACATCTTGCTGGCGCGGCAGGTGGGGGTGCCGGCGATGGTGGTGTTCATGAACAAGTGCGACATGGTGGACGACGCGGAGTTGCTGGATTTGGTGGAGTTGGAGGTGCGGGAGCTGCTGTCGAAGTACGACTTTCCGGGGGACGAGATACCGGTCATTCGGGGGAGCGCGCTTGGTGGGTTGAACGGGGAGCCGCAGTGGGAGGCGAAGATTGAGGAGTTGATGGCGGCGGTGGACAGCTACATTCCGACGCCGGTGCGGGACATTGACAAGCCGTTTTTGATGCCGGTGGAGGACGTGTTTTCGATATCGGGGCGCGGGACGGTGGCGACGGGGCGCGTGGAGCGAGGGGTGGTGAAGGTGTCGGACGAGGTGGAAGTGGTTGGGATACGGGCGACACGGAAGACGGTGGTGACCGGGGTGGAGATGTTTCGGAAGCTGCTGGATCAGGGGCAGGCTGGGGACAACGTGGGGTTGCTGCTGCGGGGTGTGGAGCGGCGGGAGATAGAGCGGGGGCAGGTGATTGCGAAGCCGGGGAGCATCACGCCGCACACGAAGTTCAAGGCGGAGGTGTATGTGCTGACGAAGGAGGAAGGCGGGCGGCACACACCGTTTTTCAAGGGGTATCGGCCGCAGTTTTACTTTCGGACGACGGATGTGACGGGGGTGGCGGAGTTGCCGGAGGGCGTGGAGATGGTGATGCCGGGCGACAATGTGGCGCTGACGGTGGAGTTGATTACGCCGATTGCCATGGAGAAGGGGCTGCGGTTTGCGATTCGGGAGGGTGGTCGGACGGTGGGCGCCGGCACTATCTCCGAAATCATCGAATAAACCGGCTCTTATTTGGTAGGGAGAAATGAGATGAACGACAAGATACGTATCAGACTGGAAGCCTACGACCACCGAATCCTCGACCAGTCGGCAATGGAAATTGTCGAAACTGCCCGCCGGACGGGTTCGCGTGTGGCTGGCCCGATCCCACTGCCTACAGCAAAAAGCCGTTTTACGGTGCTTCGCTCACCTCATGTAGATAAGAAGTCACGGGAACAGTTTGAAATTCGTACCCACAAACGACTGGTTGACATTTTGATGTCCACTCCCCAGACAGTAGATGCACTCATGAAGCTGGATTTACCGGCTGGGGTTGATGTCCAGATAAAAACCTTTTTCAAGGAAAAAAGATAGTCTCTTTCAAAGTAGGACCGTACAATGAGTGGCATCTTGGGCGTAAAAGTCGGCATGACGCAGATTTTTCAGGAGAATGGTCTCCTGGTTCCCGTGACAGTTATAAAAGCTGGGCCCTGTGTTGTAACTCAGCACAAAACGAAAGCCAAAGATGGTTATGATGCCATCCAAGTTGGACTGGTTGAAGCAAAGGGACCCAAGAAAGTTACAAAGCCGCTTCGTGGACACTTTGAAAAAACAGCTAAAGGGACACCACCAACCCGGCTTCTCAAAGAATTCCGGGTGGAAAGCGCAGCAGATTTTCCAATAGGTTCACTGGTTCTGGCAAATATATTCAGCTCAAATGAGTTGGTCACCATTACCGGGAAGTCAAAGGGACGGGGGTTTGCCGGGTTTGTCAAGCGCCATGGCTTTGGTGGTGGGCGTGCCACACACGGTTCGATGTTTCATCGTGCACCTGGTTCAATTGGTGCTTCAGCTTTTCCCTCGCGGGTTTTTAAGGGAAGTCGAATGGCTGGGCACATGGGAAACAAAAACTGCACAGTAAAAAATCTGAGGATTGTGAAGGTTGACGAAAACGCGGGAGTCATACTTGTTCGAGGCGCTGTTCCTGGTGCCAACGGAACGTATCTCGTCATTAAGAAAGCTTCTTCCTAGATTGACTCCGCGACAGAGGTTCTGAGATGCCAACCGTAAAAGTGTGTAACCTGGATAACAAGCCCCTTCTCGATCTGGAGATAAGCAGCCTTCTTTCTGAGCAGGAGCTGAATAGCACATTGATATGGGAAGCTGTTCATGAGTATCGCGCCAGAGGGCGTAGAGGAACAGTTGCTACCAAAACAAGAGGTGATGTCTCTGGTTCAGGAAAGAAATTGTGGAAGCAGAAGGGAACCGGACGCGCGCGCATCTCAAGCCTCCGCTCGCCTCTGTGGAAAGGTGGGGGAAACGTTCACGGCCCGCAGCCTCGGGATTGGTCATACAGTCTCCCAAGGAAGAAACGCTGGAAAGCAATCGCCGTCGCTTTTGCCGAGCGACTCCGTGAGGGAGCTGTAGTTGTTGTTGATGACCTCACGTTATCAAGTCATAAGACAAAGCTTTTCAGGTCCAAGTTACAAGCACTGGGGCTCGTAAACCATAAGGTTTTGATCCTGGACTCGACAGAAAATAAAAACTTGGTGCTTGCTACAAGGAACCTTCAGGGTACAAAGCTTTTAGACTCACTTGGTGTCAATATATATGATTTACTTCTTCATGAAAAAATACTGATTAGTCAGCGGGCTCTTGGCGTTTTGACTGAGTGTGTCTCACGCATACTGCCTGAATGACAACGGTGAGGTAAGAATGAAATTTTATGAAGTCATAAAATCGCCACTAGTGAGTGAAAAAGCTCTTAATCTAAGAGACTCGTCACCCAATGCAGGCCAATTGGTTGCCTTTCGAGTTGACAGAAGATCAAAGAAGGCAGACATCAAGAACGCAGTGGAAAAACTCTTCAATGTAAAAGTCAGGTCTGTGAACACGGCAAACTGCAAAGGAAAGACTGTGCGTCGGGGGCGCTACGTTGGCAAGAAGAGTGATTGGAAGAAAGCCTATGTCACCTTGGCACCTGGGTATAATATAGAAGACTATCTGAATTCTTTGTAAATACGTTGGGGAATTGATATGCCAGTTAAGAGTGTAAAGCCCACATCGCCTGCAAGACGCTTTCAGACTTTCATTGTTGATACTGATCTGTCGCGGGAACGCCCGGTTAAGTCCCTAACAGAGAAAAAGAGGAAGATCTCAGGGAGAAACAGTGACGGTAGGGTTACGACCCGCCATCGTGGTGGTGGACACAAGCGTCTTTACAGAATCATAGACTTTAAACGTGATAAGGTTGGAATACCTGGTAAGGTGGCAAGGATTGAGTACGATCCAAACCGATCGTCAAGAATTGCACTGATACACTATGTTGATGGCGAGAAACGTTACATAATTGCACCGAACGGCTTGGCAGTGGGCCAAGCTGTGGTATCCGGTCCTGATGCGGACATTATTCCTGGTAATGCTTTACCAATATACAAAATACCGCTCGGAACAGATTTGCATAACATTGAACTGAAGCCGGGAAAAGGTGGACAACTGGCGAGAGCAGCCGGTGTAAAAGCACAGCTTATTGCGAAAGATAGTAAGATGGCACAGGTGCGGATGCCATCTGGTGAAGTGAGAAAAATCCCTATTATCTGTTATGCGACTGTGGGACAGGTGGGAAACACGGATCACGAAAACATATCCCTTGGGAAAGCTGGCCGGGCGCGTTGGAGAGGGCTTCGCCCGGAAGTTCGTGGAGTTGCTATGAATCCAGTAGATCACCCACATGGAGGGGGGGAGGGAAGAACCTCAGGCGGAAGACACCCGGTCACCCCGTGGGGAATACCAACTCGTGGTTACAAGACCCGGCACAACAAGCAAACAGAGAAATATATAGTCCGCCGTAGGAAATAGAGGGACTTGGGGAGGAGCGTATGCCTCGATCAATAAAAAAGGGACCGTTTTTGGATAACTCCATACACGACGTTCTTCAGCACCTGAAAGAAACAAACGAACGACGTGTCATCAAAACTTGGTCAAGAAGATCAACAATAATACCAGACATGGTTGGGCACACCTTTGCGGTACATAACGGAAAAAAGTTTATCCCTGTGTTTATATCCGAAAACATGGTGGGTCATAAACTAGGTGAATTTGCGCCGACACGTACATTTAAAGGACACGCCGGTGACAAGAATGAAAAATCGGCTAAGCGTAGATAGTCATAATACGTAAAATGAGGTTGAACAATGCGCTCCACTGCGGTTCTTCGTTCTACAAAGGGGTCTCCTCAAAAAGCCAGATTGATCATTGATCAAGTCCGAGGGCGTAATGTCACCGAAGCACTCGCACTGTTGACCCTGAGTAAAAAAAGAGTAGCTTCTGTTCTGAAAAAAGTCTTGTGGTCGGCCATTTCCAACGCTGAGCACTTGTCTGAAAAAAAGAACTCAAAGCTGAACATAGAGCAGTTGTTCATTACAGAGTGTTACATAAACACGGGTTTAACAAAGCACAGACGTCGTGTTCGTCCCGCCCCGATGGGAAGGGCCTATAGAGAACAGCGTCGACTCTTCACTGTAAAGTTTGTCCTTTCTGACAGTAATGAAAAATAGGTGAAGACAATGGGACAAAAAGTTCATCCCTATGGTTTCCGACTGGGAGTTGTACGTAATTGGCGGTCAACTTGGTATTCAAGTAAGGATGCTGAATTTGCAAAGCTCGTCGCAGAAGATTTCTTCCTGCGCAAGGACCTGAAACAACGTTTTACAGGCGCAGGAGTCGCTTCCATTGATATAGAACGGGCTGTCAATAAGCTGAAGATCGTTGTCCATACTTCACGCCCTGGCGTTATCATTGGCAGGAAGGGGGCTGAAATAGATAAGCTAAAACTTGAAATACAGCAAAAAACAGGTCGTGATGTAAACATATACATACAGGAAATACAAAAACCTGAACTGAACGCTCAGTTGCAGGCGGAACAGATTGCCTCACAGATAGAAAAGCGCATTGCCTTCAGGAGGGCAATGCGGAAGGTAACTGAAAGTTCACGCCGCTTTGGTGCGCAAGGGGTCAGGGTAATAGTGTCCGGCCGACTCAATGGAGCAGAAATTGCAAGAAGTGAGCAGTATCTTGAGGGCAGAATGCCGCTCCATACACTAAGGGCCGATATTGACTATGGGTTTGCTGAGGCACATACCACGTATGGGGTCATTGGAATAAAAGTTTGGATATACAAAGGTGAAATATATTCTACAAGGCGTAGCCTCAATCAGGGTGACTCTTGGAGGGGTGCTAGCAACTCTGTGAAATGAGACGGGAAGTATGGCCGAATATAAATCTCCAAAAAAGACAAAGTACAGAAAACAGCAAAGAGGGCGTCGTTCAGGACTGGCCACGTCTGGTGCTACCATCAGCTTCGGACAATTTGGTCTGAAAGCATTGGAAGCGGCTTGGATAACCAGTCGTCAAATAGAGGCCGCCAGAATAGCCATATCACGTTCCCTCAAGAGGGGCGGCAAAATATGGATCAGGATTTTCCCGGACAAACCCATTACAAAGAAGCCAGCCGAAACCCGAATGGGTAAAGGGAAGGGCGCTCCTGAGGGTTGGGTGGCTGTGGTTAAGCCAGGAAGAATACTCTTTGAAGTCGAAGGGGTAAGTGAGGACTTGGCTCGTGATGCAATGTATCTGGCTGCTCAAAAACTACCAATAAAGGTCAAGTTCGTTCACCGAGAATCTGAAAACGGAGCAATACTGTGATGACACTTAGTGAAATTCGCTCAAAGTCTGTGCAAGAACTAGTTGAGTTGGAAAAAGAGATGAAGCTGGAGCTGGCAAAGTTATCTATAAAGAAAAACTTGGGTATTCGCGAAGCGGCTAATAAAATTTCTACTGTCAGGAAAGGTATAGCTAGAATTAAAACGATAATAAATGAAAAGAGAGCAGAAGTATGATAATGAAAAGTAAAAAGGTAGAAAAGATAGGATTTGTGGTCAGCACGAAGAATAAGAAAACTGTTACAGTAAAGGTAGAGCGTTTGGTGATGCATCCAATCTACAAAAAGTTTGTTCGTCGCCGATCAAAATTTCTGGCCCATGATGAACTTTCCTGTAGAGTTGGTGACAAAGTAAAGATTATTGAGTCCCGTCCGCTGTCTGCAAGAAAACGCTGGATTGTAAAAGAGCTGATACAGAGAATTCCGTAGTGTCATTCTACAAGTCACGGAGGTGTTTCTATGATACAGATGCGCACTATGCTTGATGTTGCTGACAATTCAGGGGCCAAAAAGATATCATGTATCTTGCCGCTTGGTGGTTCAGTCGGAAGAAAGGCATCTCTTGGTGATATTATTACTGCAAATGTCAAGGAAGCAGCCTCTGATGGTGCTGTGAAGAAGGGACAGGTTGTAAAGGCGGTTATTGTAAGGACACGCAAAGAGGTACGAAGAAAGGATGGCAGTTACGTCCGCTTTGATCAGAATGCAGCCGTCTTGGTAAAAAAAGGAAGTGAGGGATGGGACCCTGTGGGAACCCGTGTGTCTGGTCCAATTGCCCGAGAATTACGGGATAGAAAGTTTATGAAGATAATTTCACTGGCACCAGAGGTGATATGAAAAGCAAGAAGCTGATGAAGAATCTGAGAGTTGGGGATACTGTGATTTTGATCTCGGGTAAGGACAAGCGTAAGACTGGTCTGGTGAAAAAAGTAGATCGCTATAGTTTGCGGCTTCTGGTGGAAGGGGCCTGTGTAAGCAAAAAGCATGTTAAGAGGAACGCCTCATCCCAAGAGGATGGAGGGATAGTGGAAAAAGAAGCTTGGATTTCTTTTTCAAAGGTCAGAAAGCAATAGCAGCATAACTCAGTTATGGATTTTGGATATGTTAACCAGTAGAGAAGTTCTGATAGACCAGATGTGCAAAACATTTGGTTACAAAAATGTTATGTCTGTACCGAGGCTTGAAAAAATCGTCATAAACATGGGCCTTGGTAAGGAATATGTTCTCTCGAAGAACATGAAGGTTCTTGAGACAGGTTTACAGGAACTTTCTCTTATCACTGGTCAGAGACCAGTGGTAACCCGTGCAAAGTTGTCAATAGCATCATTTAAGCTCCGTGAAAATGATCCCGTAGGTGTGATGGTTACTTTGCGTGGGAAAAGGATGTATGAATTTTTTGAACGACTGGTCAACATAGCTCTACCTCGCGTTCGTGACTTCAGGGGAGTATCCACGAAATCCTTTGATGGACGAGGAAATTATACTCTTGGGATAAGGGAGCAAATTGTTTTTCCTGAAATAGATATTGCTAAAGTTGAGAAGCTTAGGGGTATGAATATAACATTTGTTACTTCAGCCAAAACAGATACAGAAGCAAAAGAGCTTCTCGCATGCCTTGGGATGCCTTTTAGAAAATAGCAGATATGCTTTGGTCTTAGACTTGGGGAGGGGAGTATGACCGATCCGATAAGTGATCTCTTAACCAGAATCCGAAACGCCATCCAAGCAGGTCACTCGAAAGTTGACGTTGGCTACTCCAAAATGAAGGCGGAGATTGTCAGACTTTTGAGAGAAGAGGGCTATATCAATAATTACAAAGTTACAGGTGACGGCTGTAAGCGGACAATACGCATCTACATAAGATATGCTCAATCTTCTGAGCCGGCAATTCATCACCTTTCCAGGGTGTCTCGCCCTGGAAGAAGAGTTTATGTCAACGTAAAAAAAATACCCCGTCCGCTGAATGGACTTGGTACCTGCATACTGAGCACCTCCTGTGGAATACTGACTGGTAAGGAAGCCTACCAGAAACGCGTTGGAGGAGAGGTTCTCTGTCTGGTCTACTGACTGCTGCACGAAGTCACTGTGAAAAACCATGTCAAGAATAGGTAATCGCCCGATTCAAGTTTCTGACCTCTCGGTAAAGGTCGCCAATAATACGCTTATTATTGGCAAAGATAATACTTTCGTTGAATTAAAAATCAACGAGGGATTAAAGATAGATATTTCAGATGGATACCTTAGTGTTATACCTACAAACAAGTCGAGCCATCAGTATCAAGGATTGTTGAGGACTCTAATCAACAACACTGTTAATGGATTCAAGTCCAATTTCTCAATTGATCTGGACTTGGTTGGCGTTGGTTATAAAGTTGAAAAGAAAGATGGCAAGCTCATCTTCAGCTTGGGATACTCACATCCCGTAGAGTATTTACTCCCAGATGGCATAGACTGTACGATTGAAAAAGTGCAAAAACAGATACAACAATATCAAACAACACTAACTATTAGAGGGTCTGACAAGGAAAAAGTTGGACAAGTTGCTGCCAACTTGGTAAATCTCAGGGTTCCTGATGCGTACAAGGGTAAAGGTATTCGCTATGCCGGCAGGCCAATGCTTCTGAAGCCTGGAAAATCAGGTGCCAAGGGTGGCAAAAAATAGAACTATGGGGACAGTAAGTATGAATCACAAGAGAACAAGAAAAAACCTGTTACCTTCTCGACTTCGCTTGTGCGTACACCGAAGTGCAAAGCATATTTATGCGCAGATTATAGATGACATAAAAGGCATCACCCTTTGTGCAGCGAGTTCATTGAATCTCCAAGAGGGAACGCGCGCTGATGCTGGAATGACCCGGAAGGTGTACATAGCTGATCAAGTTGGCAGGCAGATTGCTGAAAAAGCAAAAGAAAAAGGTGTAACCAAAGTTTTTTTCGACAGAAATGGTTACAAATATCATGGCAGAGTTAAGCAGTTGGCTGAATCAGCTCGACGAGAAGGACTAATTTTTTAGGGTAATCTCATGAGAAATAAAATTTCATTTGAGTTGGGTGAAACTGAACTCAAGGACTCGGTTATATCCATCAAGCGGGTTACAAAAGTTGTAAAGGGTGGAAAAAACATGAGCTTCAGTGCTCTTGTTGTTGTAGGTAACGGAAACGGAGTTGCGGGCTTTGGGCGGGGAAAGGCATCAGAGGTTCCTGTAGCTATCAGGAAAGGCATAGAGTCAGCGAAGAAAAATCTGATAAAGGTAAACTTGGATGGTGGAACTCTACCTCATGGTGTAATTGGCAGGTTTGGTGCTGGTAAGGTGCTCATCAAGCCAGCCAAAGAAGGAAAAGGGGTAATTGCTGGTGCGACTGTAAGGTCTGTCCTACAAGTTCTTGGCGTTCGAGATGCTGTCACCAAGGTTCTTGGATCTAACAATCCAGCCAATATAGTACAAGCTACTTTTGCCGGCCTCGCTGCTGTTCGTTCGAAGGAGCAGGTGGCTTTGATGAGGGGAAAGAACTTAGCAGACTTATAAAGTGAGAGGGATTGAGATGTTGTCTTTGAAAAGTCTTGTCTGTCCTGACAGAAAGGCGAAGAAAAGGATAGGGCGCGGCCCGGCTTCTGGAACTGGCAAAACTTCGGGACGAGGAGTTAAGGGTCAGAAGTCTCGTTCAGGCTTTGCTTCAAAGCGTGGATTTGAAGGTGGGCAAATGCCCTTGCACCGTAGACTGCCAAAGCGAGGTTTTACCCGTCCAACAGAAAAAAAGAGCAAATTTCACACATTGGACATTGGTAAGCTCATCCAGCATTACACTTCAGATGAGCAAATATCTACCAAATCTTTAGTAGAAAAAGGACTTATTAAGTTGTCTTCACAGAGATTCAAGATAATTGGCGAGATACCAGCAGGCAAGAAGGTTGTAATTGAAGAAAACTTGACTCTCTCGACAAAGCTACGAAAGTCAGTAGGCTTCTGAAATGCTAAGAATAGAGGATATAAGGCAGAAAATAGCAGCTATTCTGCAATCAAAGGACGTAAGGAGTAGATTGATTTTTACTCTTTTGATGCTTTTGTTGTATAGAATAGGCAGTCACATCCGTGTCCCAGGAATAGATCAGGAAAAGCTGAAAATACTATGGCAGAGCTTACAGGGCTCCCTAGTTGGCGTTTTGGATTTGTTTTCGGGTGGGAATCTAAAGGTAATATCTATATTTGCGCTGGGTATCACGCCATATATCACCTCCTCGATCGTTGTACAGCTACTCACAGTCGTTATCCCGTCTCTGAAGCGACTTCAGGAAGAAGGAGAAGTAGGGCGGCGTAAAATCAATCAATACACAAGGTACTTGACTATATGCCTGTCTGTATTTCAGTCCGTAGCCATAACCCTTTGGATACGGTCTCAGCCTGGTCTTGTCAGTATATCGTCAAGTTTGTTTGTTCCTGTTTCAGTGATCACTCTGACCACTGGCACGGCAATAGTCATGTGGTTTGGTGAGCAAATTACAGAGCGAGGCATTGGGAATGGTATCAGCCTTCTGATATTTGCTGGTATTATAGTCAGGTTCCCTTCTATGCTTGTTCAGTTTTTTGGCAACATAGGATCTGATCCCATTTCGGCGCTCGAGACAGTTCTGCTACTCGCATTGCTACTCGGGCTTGTGGCAGTGATAGTGTTCGTCGAGAAGGCGTATCGCCCTATACTCATTGAATATGCAAAACGGAAAAATGAGCTTTCTGAGTCCAAGTCTTATCTGCCATTGAAGATAAATATGTCAGGTGTGATACCTGTCATATTCGCCTCGTCTCTTCTTGCTTTTCCAATAACAATAGCTCAGTTTGCAAGTGCAGATGGATCATTAGCCGAAATCATGACAAAATACCTCCGTCCCAGCCATCCATTGTATGAGTTGGTGTTTACGGTAGGAATAATATTTTTCTCATTTTTTTATGTGTCTGTAATTTTCGATGTTCAAGAAGTCTCAAACAACCTTAGAAAATACGGTAGTTACATCCCAGGCGTAAGACCTGGTAAATCAACTGCTGAGTACTTGGACACGATTGTAACGAGACTTACCTTGGTTGGGGCGTTATACCTTTCAATGGTCTGTTTTATCCCTCAGTTTATTGCAAGCGGACTGGATGTTGGTGAGTTTCCCCTATTTGGTGAATGGCTTTATGCAGCTCTTTCCTCCAACTCTGCCCTTTCTTGGATTGTTAAGGGCTTTGGCTATGCATTCTATTTTGGTGGTACATCCTTATTGATTGCTGTAAGTGTCTCTATGGACACGGCGCAACAGGTGGAGGCTCGTTTGTTGGCCAAGAAGTATGATCTAACTGGAGGAGGGGTCAAAGTCAGAGGGCGTCGTATGCAACAGGAGGTTACGGATGGACAGTAGTGTTCCTGTTGCGATAGTTATGATCGGTCCACCTGGGTCGGGTAAAGGTACTCAATCCAGCAAGCTCAGCGCATTTTTAGGAATACCCAAGATATCAACGGGAGATATTCTTCGCCAAGTGGCATCAGGAAGCAGCCGGAATTCAGAAGAGATTAGGGCTATTATGGAAACGGGTGGCCTCGTTCCTGATAGTATATTGGCTGACTTGGTTACTTCCAGGCTGTCTGAGCCAGATTGTAAAAAGGGTTTTATATTAGATGGCTATCCGCGAAATATCGATCAGGTCATTTTTTTAGAAAGCCTTTTGCAGGTCAAAAACTACAAGTTGCTGGTGGTGGAAATTGCAGTTCCTGAAGATGTTCTTTTGAAGAGAGTAACTGGTCGTTTTTCTTGTAGAGGATGTGGAGCAATATACAATAAGTATTTCCTTAGACCGCGAAACGAGAAAATCTGTGATCAGTGTGGAAGTGCTGATTTTGCTTACAGGTCTGACGATAATGAGCTCGTTGTCAGAGAGCGATTGAGAGAGTACACGCTCCAAACGCTTCCTGTCTTGGATTACTATAAAGCCAAGCACCTGCTAGTGTCAGTAGATGGGAATAGATCACTGGATGAAGTTTATGATGAGCTGACCTGCCATTTATCCAAGGTGCTATGATTACAACTAAAACACGTCAGCAAATAGAGAGAATGCATTCTGCCGGAAAGTATCTGGCAGAGCTTTTGGCTTTGCTGAAGGAAACTGCTGTTCCTGGTATAACGACAGCCAGGTTGAATGAAATTGCAGAAGGCTGGTTGGTCCGTAAAAAACTTTACTCGCCGTTCAAAGGTTATAGAGGATATCCATCAAGTATATGTGTTTCTGTGAACGAACAAGTTGTTCACGGTATTCCGGGTCAAAAGCTGATAAAGAATGGAGATATTGTAAGCATAGATGCGGGGGTTGTATTTGATGGATATGTAGCTGATGCTGCAATTACAATTCCTGTTGGGGAGGTTTCAGAACAGCTTCAAAAGCTGATAAGTATCACTAATCGTTCACTTTACTATGGAATATCACAGATGGTGGAAGGAAACCGCCTATACGATATTACTTATGCAATACAGTCATACACTGAATCGTATGGGTATAGCTTGGTGAAAGAGTTCTGTGGTCATGGAGTTGGGCGTAAGATGCATGAAGACCCACAGGTTCCTAACTGTGGGCATCGTCCGAATACAGGCCCTCGTTTGAGAAGCGGGTGGGTTTTGGCTATAGAGCCCATGGTTAACATGGGCTCTGCTGGTGTGAAGATTGAAAGTGATGGCTGGACAGTGGTAACAAATGACGGCAAACCTTCGGCCCACTTTGAGCATACTGTTGCTATCACACCCAATGGTCCGTTGATTCTCACGGCGCTCTGAGAGGGGCAAAAGGTTATCACCTCAAGTCTTCTTGTTTCAGGTAAGGGTAAAGGTTGTGCCTAAAGAAGATTCAATTGAAGCTTCGGCATTTGTCATAGAAGCACTACCAAATGCAACCTTCAAGGTTGAGCTTGAAAATAAGCATGTAGTGCTTGCGCGTATTTCTGGTAAGATGCGAAAAAACTTCATAAAAATACTACCCGGTGACAAAGTTCTAGTTGAGCTTTCCCCCTATGATCTGACAAGGGGACGAATTGTTTACCGGTATAAATGAAATAGGAGCAAATTGTTTATGAAAGTAAGAGCTTCAGTAAAAAAGATTTGTAAATCCTGTAAAGTAATTATCAGGTTTGGGACCGTTCGGGTAATTTGTGTCAATCCCAAACATAAACAGAAGCAGGGCTGACAGAATAGAAAACCAGGAGATAGTAACATGGCGCGTATTGCTGGCATTGATCTTCCAGAAAATAAAAAAGTACTTATAGCCTTGACCTACATATATGGTATAGGACGGTCTTTATCTACTAAGATACTAGACAAGGCGAATGTCGATCCCAATACCAAAATGAGTAACCTATCTGAGGATGAGTTGGGGCGTATTAGAGCCGTCATAGACAACTCTGTTGTTGTAGAGGGAGACCTGAGAAAGCAAATTCAACTGGACATCAAGCGCCTTATGGAAATTCAGTCCTACAGAGGTTTACGGCACAGAAAAAGTCTTCCAGTTCGAGGTCAGAGGACGCATACAAATGCGCGGACCCGCAAAGGTCCTCGCCGGGCAACGATAGCTAAGAAGAAGGCGCCTGGTAAGAAGTAACTTCATTGACTTGAGGATTGGAGAGAGTCTAAGAGTATGCCAAAGAAGGTCAACACTACCAAGAGTGGACTGAAAAAGAAAAATTACAAAAAAAAGGAAAAGAAGAATATCCCAAGAGGTATAGTCCACATTCAAGCTTCATTCAACAACACGATAGTCAGTATAACTGACTTGAGCGGTAATCTTCTGGCTGCTAGCAGCTCCGGGGCACTCGGCTTCAAAGGTTCCAGAAAGGGAACCCCTTTTGCTGCGCAGCAAGCTGCTGCCAAGGCTGCGTCAATTGCCAAGGAGTCAGGTATGCAGTCCTGCGAAGTCAGAATCAGCGGGCCCGGCTCTGGTCGTGAATCGGCGATAAGAGCAATACAGGCAAATGGCATAGAAGTTCAGCTTATCCGCGATGTAACCCCAATCCCACACAACGGATGTCGCCCTCGCAAACGCCGTCGTGTGTGAGTTGTCTTTTCAAGAGCTAAGGAGGCGGAAGAAACGTGGCAAGATATCGTGACGCTGTTTGTCGGCTTTGTCGTCGTGAAGGGGTAAAACTTTTTCTCAAGGGAAATCGATGTTACAAACCTTCTTGTGCAATAGAGAAGAAAGGTACATACCCTCCAGGGCAACATGGCAAAGACTCAAAGCGTGGAAAGTTGACTGGATACGGTGAACAGTTAAGAGAAAAACAAAAAGTAAAAAGAATATATGGAATGCTGGAGGGCCAGTTCAGGAATTACTTTGAAAAAGCATCCCGTCAACGTGGGATCATAGGAGAAAATCTGTTAATCCTGCTAGAACGACGCTTAGACAATGTTGTTTACAGAATTGGTTTTGCTACCTCCAGAGCTCATGCAAGGCAGTTGGTTAATCACGGACATGTCTTGGTAAATGGAAGAAAGATAGACATACCTTCATTTCAGGTAAAAGTGGGAGATATTGTCTCAATAAAGAGAGAAAGTGCATCCAACCCGCACATACTTCAATCCTTTGAGACTGCGGTCGGCAGAGGACGTCCAGACTGGATAGAGGTTGGAGACAGACAGGTTTTGTCCGGGCGCATTGTTGCACTTCCACGACGTGAGGACATTACGCACCAAGTCAACGAACAGATGATAGTGGAGCTGTACTCCAAGTAACCACTTCCAACGATTTGCAAGACGGTGTGAGAAATTATGTTGACGCCCTTTCAGCGACCAAAAAAACTGGATTGTAATCTTGAAACCCTCACAGAGACTTATGGCTGTTTTTATGCACAGCCATTCGAGAGAGGCTTTGGAACAACTGTTGGCAACAGCATCCGGCGTGCCCTTTATTCTTCGATGGAGGGGGCTGCTATTACGGCCGTCAGAATTGAGGGCGTGCTGCACGAGTTCTCTTCGATACCCGGCGTTGTTGAAGATGCAACAGACATAATTCTCAATCTCAAAAGGATACCATTCAAGATAACTTCCGGGAAGCTGGTTTCAACATTGCGTCTGAAATGTGACCAGCCCGGTGAAGTATATTCTCGTGACATAGAAGTAGAGGAAGGGGTAGAAGTCTTAGAGAGCGATGCTTACATAGCTACTGTCAGTGAAGGTGGATCGCTCAATATCGAGATGCGTTTGAAGATGGGGCGTGGATATGTATCTGCGGATAGGAATTTTGATGAAGACCTTGCTATCGGATATATACCAATCGATTCAGTTCATTCACCAATCAAACGTGTTCGTTGCAATGTTGAGTCAGCACGTCTTGGGCAAGACACAGATTATGAAAAGCTGATACTTGAAGTCTGGACAAATGGAAGCATAAAGCCTGCTGACTCAATCGGACTGGCCGCAAAATTAGTCAAGGATCACATGTCAATTTTCATAAACTTCGAGGAAACTGAAGTTGACATGGAGCCAGTCAAGATAACTGAGCGACGACCAGTGCAGAATGAGAATCTGGATCGCTCTGTAGAGGAACTGGAACTGAGTGTAAGATCATACAATTGCCTAAAAAACGCAGACATAAGGACTATAAGGGAGCTTGTACAGAAAAACGAACAGGAGATGTTGAAAACCAAGAACTTTGGGCGCAAATCTCTCAACGAAATAAAAGAGATTCTGGCAGCCATGGGACTTGGCTTGGGGGCGATATTCGACGAGGACGGAAACATAATGGGCTACAGAAATGACTAGATTTCTCTGACTGAATTTATGGAGAAGTTGCAGATATGAGACACTTGAATGCACACAGAAAATTGGGACGTACTTCGTCTCACAGAAAATCTCTGCTGAGAAATCTGGCTACCTCCCTGGTTTTAAATGAGCGATTGATCACTACCCTGCAGAAGGCAAAAGAACTTCGCCCTTTTGTTGAGCGGGCTGTCACTCTTGGGAAAAGAGGCGACTTACATGCCCGACGGTTAGCGGCAGGCTACTTTCATGCTGGCAACCAGGGGTGGAATGCAAATCCGAAACGCTTGAAACACGGTTCTGAAAGAACGGCTGGGATTGCTGCCTTGGCCAAGCTTTTTGATGTACTCGCTGCACGTTACTCAGAAAGGAAGGGCGGTTACACCCGGATCCTGAAACTTGGAAGCCGCCGGGGCGATGGAGCAGAGCTTGCCGTCATCGAGTTTGTTGACACTGAGCGATAGATAAAGTCCCCTTGTAAGAAAGTCCCCTTGTAAGTAAGCAGGTATCCTGACAGGCTTCGGTACTTGAGGTGTCGAAGCTCCTTTTTTAAGAGGTTGGCTCTGGTGAACTTAAAAGAAATTAAAGAGCTTATAGAGTTTGTCAGCGGTAAAAACATAGCTGAGTTGGAAATTGATAAAGCTGGCTTGAAACTCCGCATCAGGACAACTCATTTGACCGGCACCCCAACCACATCAGTGTCTTCTTCCTCTGCTGATTCCTCTGCCGAATCACGTTTCTCTCCCCAAGAGGGAAAGCCTCCTGCTGGTCAGTCTGCAAAAGAGCCGGCCAGTGCTGAAGATCAAATGGAAGATAGTACGCTGCATGTAATCTTTTCGCCAATTGTTGGGACTTTCTACCGTGCTCCCAGTCCAGATTCCAAGCCGTTTGTTGAAGTAGGCAGTCAGGTCTCACCAGGTACTGTGCTCTGTATCATAGAGGCCATGAAGTTGATGAATGAGGTTGAGTCTGATGTTGCTGGCGAAATAGTAAAAATACATCAGGAGAATGGAAAACCCGTAGAATTCGGTCAGCCACTCTTTTCTTTGAAGAGGAAGCAATAGTGCCTTTATTCAGAAAAGTGCTTGTTGCAAATCGAGGCGAGATTGCTTGCCGTATTATATGGGCTTGTAAGGAGCTTGGACTGAAAACAGTCGCTGTCTATTCTCAGGCGGATGCTGACTCATTGCACGTGCGCTTTGCCGATGAGGCTGTCTGCATTGGCCCGCCACCCTCCAAGCAAAGTTACCTGAACATACCCGCTTTGATTAGTGCGGCTGAAGTAACGGATGCTGACGCGATCCATCCTGGATATGGATTTCTATCAGAGAACGCCCACTTTGCTGAGGTTTGTGAAGCCTGTAACATCACCTTCATCGGGCCTTCACCAAGCGCTATCAGAACTATGGGTGACAAGGCGACAGCCAAGTCCACCATGCAGGCTGCGGGTGTTCCTGTCGTGCCGGGTAGCGATGGAGTGCTTGAGTCGCTGGATGCGGCGGAATCTGTTGCGGCCGAAATAGGTTTCCCTTTGATGATCAAGGCTACCGCCGGTGGTGGTGGGCGGGGCATGCGTATTGTCAGATCAGTTGAGGAACTGCGCTCGGCCTTTCAGTCGGCTCAATCAGAAGCTGCTGCTGCTTTTGGAAATCCTGGTGTTTACGTGGAGAAGTACATTGAAAAGCCCCGGCATATTGAAATTCAGGTCTTGGCAGATAAACATGGTAATACAATTCATTTCGGTGAGAGAGATTGCTCAATACAGCGCAAAAACCAAAAGCTTATAGAAGAGTCTCCAAGTCCAGTTGTCTCGCCCGAAATGCGTGAGCAGATGGGGCAGGCTGCACTCGGGGCCTGTCATAAGGTGAATTATGCCGGTGTGGGAACGGTAGAGTTTATTGTAGATGAAGCATTAAACTTTTATTTTATGGAAATGAACACAAGGATACAGGTTGAGCATCCAGTGACGGAGTTTGTCGCTGATGTTGACTTGGTGCGTGAGCAAATCCTTGTTGCTGCCGGAGAGAAACTGACCATCTCGCAGGATAAAGTTAATCTCAAGGGGCATGCAATTGAATGCCGGATCAATGCTGAAGACCCAGAAAAATTTACTCCTTCACCGGGATGTATCACTTCCCTCAATATTCCCAGTGGACCTGGTGTTCGGGTTGATACCCATGTGTATTCAGGCTACAGGGTTCCGCCTTACTACGACTCAATGGTTGCCAAGTTGATTGTCCATGCACCAAATCGAAACCAAGCCATTGCCCGCATGAAAAGAGCACTGGAAACCTTTGTTATCGAGGGGATCAAGACAACAATACCGCTTCACCAAAGAATTATGGACAGTGATACTTTCAGATCGGGCCATTTCTCTACCCGTTTTCTTGAAACTTTCCTAAACCACTAATTGACTTTTCTCTCAGAAGAAGATTTGTTGCCAATTGCTCAGCATCTTCAAGGTTTTTGACTCTGCCTTCAATTTGATATTCATAAATCTGCCGAATCAGTTTTCCTACTGCCGGTCCTTGGTTCAAGCCCGTTCTCAGGATATGATGACCTCTGAGTATTGGACTTTCCGATCGGCTTATCGAGTTTGAACTTTTCCTAAGCCAATCTGATATTTGTTCCGAAGCATCAAGGTGTAGGGACTCTGAGAGACAGACAATCAGCTTGAGATCAGTAAGTCTGGCCACTCTCTTCAGGGCAAAAGCATAAAACCTCTGCTCCTGAATCTGGTGAAAAATTTTATACGGAAGCAGGTGTATCTTGCTCAATGTGATAATTTGAGCGCGCAGTTGATAACCCTGATAAGTATAAATACCAAGAGCATCCAAGAGCTTTATCAGATTATTTTCACTTAATCTTGTCCCAATAACAGACACAAGGACTGATATTTTCTCAGGTTCACTCAACTCTTCTATATACGTTTTCCCTCGGTCGAGGGAAGACAGTACGTAGTTCCAAGCAGATTCTGCTGAGTACGGGTTTTTCCCAACGAGTGAGCTTTGCAACTCCCACAGCATAGGGAAAAGCTGCCCAACAACTCCAAGCTCCAAGAAATAGCCAAATCCCAAGGATGGGCAGGGAGAAAGCAAGAGAAGTTTTTTAACCTCATCCCATATCCGTTCTTTGGGAATATCTTTCAAGTTCGTCTCTTGGCATAGGAGTTTTGTTTCATCAGTTATTTTCAGCCTGTATCTGGAAGACAGTTGTGCTGCCCGCAGAACTCTCAACGAGTCATCCTTGAATGTATTTGCATTGACGGCGCGTAGCTCTCTTCTACCGAGGTCAGACAACCCCTGACAGGGATCAATGATGGTTTCGCTGAGTGGGTCTTGCAGGATGGCATTGATGGTGAAGTCACGCCGATTCGCTGCATCCTGAAATGTCATCCAGGGGTCTCCCTGAATGATGAAGCCGCGGTGTCCAGACCCATGCTTGGACTCGCGTCTGGGTAGTGATACATCTACCTCATAAGTTGGTTCGGCATTGGGTTTCAGCTTATAAACAGCAAAGTGTTCGCCCACTGTGTTTACTCTTCCATGTTTTTCGAGCACCTCCCTGAGTTGTTCACTGGGTAGTCCATAAACCTCAATATCGTAATCCTTTACCGGGTAGCCAAGCAGTCTGTCCCTGACGCAGCCACCTACGAGCAATGCTTTTCCACCTGTTGAGCTGATGTCTCTACAGAGTTCAATAAGCCAATTGGGTAGTTGACGTGACATACTAGCCAGATGGAAGAATGTCAGGCGGCCTGAGCTGGATGTCGAGTCTTTCTAAGGAAAGCTCTAGGATTGAGTCAAAGATAACGTCAGCCTGACAGAGTTTTTCTCTGGAATAAGAGTTGGTTATAGCTGCGCAGTACATGCGGGCCGCTTTGGCCGCCTCTATACCGGCTACTGAATCCTCGATGACAAGGCACTCGGAGGGGGAGATGTGTCTGCCTGATATTTCCTGCAGCCGTTGCAAAGCCAACAGGTAGCCTTCTGGTGATGGCTTACTTTGCTCAACATCTTCAGCCGTGACAATAACTGCAAAGTATTCCAACAAAGAGTGTTTGCTAAGAACTTGTGTAATTTCCCGGTGGAGTGCGCCTGAGCATATACCAAGTAAAACTTCTGATGCGTGTTTTTTTATCCACTCGGAAGTTCCTGAGAATAATTTAACCTCTGTTAGATTAGATTGAAGTAAATTTGCCTTGCGCTTGACTAGTTCTTCAATTTCCTGATGAGAAAGTTCTTTTGATTTGGCTGTTGCAAAAGCCCTCTTAAAGCAGTTTTTGTCATCCAGTGCCAAATAAATCTCGTCATACGTTTGACGATTGATGAAGATTTCTTCCTGATATAGGATGTCTTTCAAGCAAGTGAAATGAAGTTCTTCGGTGTCCGCAATAATTCCATCGAAGTCAAAGATGACGGCTTTTATCATATTGGGTTGCTTTGATTCTGAACCTACTGAGGAGGTAAACTATGAGATTTCTTTCAGCCAATCTGGTTTGGTTTGCAGGTTTCTTTCTGCTGACCTGTTCTGTCCCCATGTTCGGGCAGGGCAGCGTTGGAGTTGGGAGGGCACCACGTACGGCAAGTGAAGTCAAGCGCAATCTGAAGACGGTTCTGGTCGTGAAATCGGTGAACCCGGACCTGTATACAATAGATGCAACTGACGAGATTACGGGCGATGAACTGACCTACCGTGTTTCACGCAATGCCAAAATAGGAACTGAAAAGGGTTTTCCAATACTTGGTCGTAGTAAGGAAATTCGCCTGTCAGACATCAAGCCGGGGCAGCGCCTGGAAGTTGTCTATCGTGAGTCTCTGCCTACCCAACTCACCCGTGTAACCCTGCTCAAGGACAAAACTGCCGAGTAGCTCAGTACGTGGAAGATACCTGACGGTCCTGCAGAATAGCTATGCCATTACTTGTGCCAATGCGGGTTGCACCGGCCGCAATCAGTTGTTCGGCAGTTTCCCGACTGCGGATCCCACCAGAAGCTTTGACCCCGATGGCTGGACCTACGCTTTGGCGGAGTAACACGACATCCCTTACTGTTGCCCCACCTTGACTGAAGCCAGTTGATGTTTTGACAAAGTCTGCTCCGGCCGCCTGGATAATGGTGCAGGCTTGTACCTTTTCATCATCAGTGAGCAATGCAGCCTCGATAATGACTTTGCACAGGGCCTTATATTGGTGCGTCAGGTTGACGACGGACTGGATGTCGGCTTCAACAAATGAAAAATCCCGATCCTTGAGCTGCCCGACAGCCATAACCATGTCTATTTCACGGGCACCGTTCTCAAGCGCCTGTCGGGCTTCATAGACCTTGACCTCGGTTGTTGTGGCCCCCAGGGGAAAGCCGATGACGGTACATACGGCTGTACCACAACCAGCCAGTATCCGGGCGGCATGGGAAACCCAGATGGGATTGACACATACGGCTGCAAAACCATGGGTCTGTGCCTCGTGGCAAAGCCGCGCGATGTCGGCCTTGGTAGCTTCAGGTTTAAGCCATGTATGATCGATTAAGCTGGCGAGTGACATAGGTTGTCCAATGTCCCAGAGGGGTCAACTGCCCTGCAGGACCTGAGTAACGGTTTCACGGGTGAAGCGGTCATCACTTTGCAGAAGTTGAAGCAGGACGACTTCCCCGGCATCCCCCAGCTTTTTGAGGGCGTGGGCTGCATTGTGCCGAACCCACCACGCCTGGTCGCTCACGGCTTCCTGAAGTCCCGACAGTCCGGCCGTGATCTGTAAGTCACCAATTGCCCGGGCTGCCACAGCACGGACCTCCCAGTCTTTGTCCCTGAGGGCCCGTAAGACACTTTCGATTTCCTGGGAAGACTCGACTCCAAGTGCCGTCAGGGCGCGGAGGGCACGGGTACGAAGATTGACAGAGTCACTTTGCAGCAGGCGCAGTGCTGCCTGGCGTCCGGCAATGGGGTTGATGTACTCTTGGGCGCGCCTTCCAAAGTCCGTGATGAGATCGAGCACCGTCGTCATAATGCGCTCGCGGCGTTCGCGCATGCCCCCGGCAGAATCCAAGAGTTCCATCAGAGGCAGTGTCAGGTCACGTTGCATCCCCAACAGGCGGTTGGCCGCCTGCATAAGTTGCCAACCATTGGCCTCGGAAAGAGCGATGACAACCGGCTTGACACACCGGGTATCGGCAATCTCCGTCAATGCCCAGATGGCCACCAAACGCAATTCAGTCGAGCTGTGTTTGCTGACCCGCTCCAAGGCATCAAGGGCCGGGAGATACCGGAGCCGCCCAAGCCGGAATGTGGCCCGTGAACGTTCTTCGAGGTTGCCATTGTGGATGATTTGAAGGTCATCAGCGATGAGTCCGAGGCTTTCATAGAGCAGGGCGAGCGCTTTCCGTGTGGGTTCCGGTGCGGTGCCGTATGCCTCGATGATGACATGTTTGATAGCTGCCACTTCGTCGCGGGTGGTGGCCTTGAACCGTTGGGTCAGCGGCAGAATGTCTTCAGGTGACTGGGCCTGGTCAAGGGTGTCAGACAGTTCCTGGAGCTGGGCGCGACAACGCTCGTAATCCTGTCTTTGCCGGGCGACACGCCGCACTTGGATCGTGCGATAGAGCAGAACCAAAGCCAGCCCGCCAACGGGGAGGCATACAAGCAAGCCCGTCATCATCCACAACCAGTCCGACACGTGCCGCCTTCCTTGTTGGATATGCCTTGTCCCGGGGCCTGGTCGCGCAGCGGCCTGCCGTACAGTCCGTGCTTCCTGGCCCCATATTCAAACGGTAGGTGAATTAAGCTGACTCCGGCAATTGGTTTTCGTCAATCGGCGCAGAGGCAAGAGGCAGGTCAATGAAAAGCGCGGGAGCCAGGAACGGCTCCCGCGTCAGGATTGGCACCCTCAGCCAGTATCAGATGGCAAAGACCGGATAGCCCTGCACCTCACAGGCGCGGTCAGCCAGGTAGCGGCGCAGCCGAACCGTGTCCACCAGATCGTACTTGCTGAAGCGTTTGACGGCGGCAAGCTGTATCCGAAGGTTGTCACCTTCCGAGAGGGTGGGCAGGATGCGGCGGGCTGTCAGCTCAATGCGTCCGACGGCATCGTTAATAAAGACCTGCGTTGCGGCGAGGGCGTCACGGGTCGCAGCTTCAGCGGGGCGGGACTGGTGAAGCTTGAGCGCCCGCAGGTAACTGCTCTCCATGGCAAAGACATCCATGGCAATGTCGCTGAACGCTATCAGGACTTCCTGCTCTTCAGTCAGTTTCTGACCGTATTTCTGGACGGCAATGCCGGCAATGAGCAGGGCAATTTTCTTGGCATCCACAATAGCTTTCCGTTCTTTGGACAGCGGTGCGTCATCCTCCTCCTCAAAGGAAGGCCCAGCCAGCAGTTCATCGAGAATGCGCTGTGTGGCCTGCAGGATCGGCAACTCTCCACGCATGCTCCGCTTGAGCAACATGCCGGGAATGAGAAGGCGGTTGATTTCATTTGTCCCTTCAAAGATACGGTTGATGCGCGCATCACGGTAGGCCCGGGCCACCGGATATTCTTCGGAGTAGCCATACCCGCCAAAGCTCTGAACCGCCTCGTCAGCGACGTAGCCAAGCATTTCGCTGCCATAGACTTTCATAATCGAGCACTCGATGGCGTACTCTTCAATCCCTTTGAGGATGCGATCGGCATCGTCGGCATCAACCTCGGCCAGAATGTTGTGGATGAGTCCGGCCGTGCGGTAGGACATACTCTCCGTAGCATAAATACGGGCCACCATTTCGCCGATCTTATGCTTGATGGCGCCAAATGAACCAATCGGACGGTCAAACTGTTTGCGCTCCATCACATACTTGGCCGTGTGTTCGAGGATGGATTTTGCGCCGCCGACGACCCCACCTCCGAGTTTGTAGCGCCCCAAGTTCAGACAGTTGAAAGCAATGAGGTGACCTTTGCCGATCTCCCCAAGCAAATTTTCTTTTGGCACCGGGACGTTTTCGAGAATGAGTTGCCGGGTGGATGAGCTGTGAATACCCATCTTGTTTTCTTCCTTGCCGGTCGAAACACCAGGGTAGTCGCGGTGGACAATAAAGGCTGAAAACTTTTCACCATCCACCTTGCAGAAGACAATGAAGATGTCGGCAAATCCGGCATTGGAAATCCACATCTTCGTGCCGTTGAGGATGTAGTGCGTCCCTTCCGCATTGAGAACCGCCCTGGCCCGCGCGCCAAGGGCATCCGAGCCGCTGCCCGGTTCAGAAAGAGCGTAGGCCGCCAGCCACTCACCAGTTCCAAGCTTGGGCAAGTAGTATGCCTTTTGTTCTGGAGTACCAAAGTAGGTGATGGGCCATGTGCCAATGCCGGTGTGGCCACCCAGCGACACGGAGAAGCCACCCGAACGCGAAATAAATTCAGACACCAGCATCTGGCATACCTTGTCCAGCTCGAGTCCCCCATACTTCGCCGGAATATCCCCAGCGAGGAGTCCGATGTCGGCTGCCTTGCGCAGCAGGCTGACGGTCAAACTGAAGTCACCGGTTTTGTATTGTTCTTCAAGTTTTTCCATATTTGGCAGGACTTCGTTGTTGACGAAGTCAGCCGTTGTTTTGGCAATCATGCGCTGCTCATCGTTGAAGTCTTCTGGTGTGAAAACTTCCTGGGGAGAGACCATTTCGATGAGGAAACTACCACCTTTGGGATAGGTGGCCTGGGTTTCAGGGGCAGGTCTTGCGGCTGACATGGGTGAACATCCTTTCCATACCGGGTTGGAAGCCTTCCCGGCCCGGTATCGTCAGTGGGTTGTGATGGCTGGCGTCGAGGGAGGAGCAACGCCTATTTACGTGATGAAGACTTCAGGAATGAAAAGCTTTTGAACGAGCGATCAAACATGGCCGCGCCCTCCGGTTTTTCCCAGAGGTCAGTCGGTGCTGCAGCCTGGATGATGTAAAAGTTGTTTTGATGAAGAAACCCATATTCAACCGTGCGGTAGCTCTTTTCACTGTTGATTTCGTAAACAAAGAGCGTTGCCTCTCTGCCGGCAAAGGTCGTTTTCTCAAATTTGAGAATGCGAAGCTGAGAGGCCGTGATGTCGGCCGTGTCCTGTGATTGGGCCAGGCGGCGATTGTCGGCATAACTTATCTTCACATGTCGCAGGCGGGCTTCCATGCCGTTCGGCATGATGATGCTTGGAAGCGCCAAGACCGCAAAACGGGGAGACCAAGTATCGGCTTCCTCGGCCAGACAGACCAGCTTGGGGAGGCTTGAATCCTCTTCATTCAGGACCGTCCACAGCCGGTCCGGTTTGGTGAACCGGATGCCGAGCGCCTCGCTGACGACTTCCGGCGCCGAAGCTGCACGGGTGTTGGGTTCGGCTTTTTCCTGTGCGCATCTGGGGGCGGCTGCCACCACCGTCCCAGTCAGCCACAGGGCCATCGTCAGTGAAACCCAGTACCAGGTACGACGCATCATCATGGCGATTCCTCCGCGCATCTGGATTTATGCAGCTTCGGGGAAGACCTCAAAGATGCCGGCCGCACCCATGCCGCCGCCGATACACATTGTGACCATCCCGTAGCCCCCACCCTGGCGACGTAGTTCATAGATGAGTGAAGCTGTCAGCTTGGCGCCGGTGCAGCCCAGTGGATGCCCCAAAGCGATGGCGCCACCGTTGATGTTGACCCGTTCCGGGTCGAGTTCCAGCACCTTCATCACTGCCAGCGATTGCGCCGCAAAGGCCTCGTTGAGCTCGATGAGTTTGATGGCATCAAGGCTCAGGCCGGCCTGCTTGAGAGCTTTGGGAACGGCTTCCACGGGTCCGATGCCCATGATTTCGGGAGCCACACCGCCCGTGGCAAACGCCACGAAGCGGGCGAGGGGGGGGAGGCCCAGTTCCCGGGCCCTGGTTTCCGACATCACCACCACGGCCGCCGCGCCATCGCTGGTTTGCGAAGCATTACCGGCCGTCACCTGTCCGGCGACGTGAAAGGCCGGCTTGAGCCTGGCCAGGGCTTCGAGCGTGGTGTCTGACCGGGGGCCTTCATCCACATCGAACACCTGCTCGGTCGTGATGGTTTTTCCACGGGCGTCACGGTCCTTGCGGATGACGGTCACCGGGGCAATTTCCGGCTGAAACCTGCCGGCCTGCTGGGCAGCAAGGGCGCGCTGATGGCTGCGGTACGAAAACGCATCGGCATCCTCACGGGAGATGTCGTACTTGCGGGCTACCATTTCAGCCGTCAGCCCCATACTCAGGTACACATCGGGGTAGGTGTCCACCAGAGTGGGATTGGGGGACAGCTTGTTGCCGGTCATCGGAATCAGCGACATGCTCTCCGTGCCACCCGCAACAATAACTTCAGCTCCCCCAGCCCGGATGCGGTCAGCGGCAAACGCAATCGTCTGCAAACCGGAAGCACAAAAGCGGTTGACCGTCACCGCACTGACCGATACCGGCAGGCCGGCACGGAGGGCCGCGATCCGGGCCACGTTCATGCCCTGTTCGGCCTCCGGCATGGCGCAACCAAAGATGACATCGTCAATGGCGGCCGGGTCGAGCGGGGATGCCCGCTCGACCGCGGCGCGAATGGCAACTGCGCCGAAGTCATCGGGACGAACGTGCGCCAGAGCGCCTTTTTTGGCTTTTCCGACCGCCGTGCGGGCGGCAGAAACAATGACGGCTTCCTTCATAAGTGACACCTCGGAAAAAACTGCGGTTCAGCGTTCAGCTCTCCTGTTGGTTGAGTATCTTCAGTGCTGCGCGGTAGGGTTCTTCGAGCGCCGCAATTTCCTGGACACGCTCTTCGTAGTACTGCGTAAACATCTCCCGCTGCTCGGCATCTTTGGCGAGTCCAATTTGTTGTTTCCAGTGACGCAGCCAGATGTTGGCTTCCTTGTAACGCTTGACGATTTCTTCAGGCGTGCGGGCCATACGTCCTCCACGGGGTAAGCTGTGTTGTTCGGGCCACTGCCTAGTTGCGCAGTGGTTTACCGGTTTTGAGTGTGTGCTGGATGCGTTCCTGGGTTTTGCGTTCGCCCAGGAGGCTCAGGAATCCTTCCCGTTCCAGGTCGAGCAGGTCCTGCTCCGAAACGGTGCTGGGGTGATTCAAATCACCGCCGGTCAGCACTTTGGCGACTTTGGTTCCGATGACCACATCATGTTCGGTGGCATAGCCGGCGCGGAGCATCTGGTGCAGCCCCAGCTTGAGCACCGCCAGCCCCGACTCCCCCAGCGCAGGAATATCCGTGCGCATCGCCGGTTGCCGGTAGCCTTCGAGCGCCAGCGCCAGAACAGCTTGCTTGGCATCGGCAATGAGGCGGTCACGGTTCATGGTGATGCCGTCGGTCGGCCGCAGATAGCCCAGTTCGCGGGCTTCTTCGGCGCTGGTGGAGGTTTTCGCCAGCATGATGTTCTGGAAGGCTTCCTTGATGAACACCATGAGGTCAGCTTCCGTCCCACGGGCGCGGTCAGCGCAGCGAACCAGCATCTCCTTTGTGCCACCGCCGGCCGGCAGAAGGCCCACGCCGACTTCAACCAGCCCGATGTAGCTTTCCGCCGCCGCCCGAACCCGGTCGCCGTGCAGGGTCATTTCGCAGCCGCCGCCCAGCGTCAGCCCAAATGGCGCTACGACCGTTGGCTTGGGCGAGTAGCGCAGGGACATGACGGTGTTCTGGAATGTCCGAATGGCGTGGTTGAGTTCGTCCCATTCGCCTTCCTGGGCGCCCATCAGCATCATCATCAAATTGGCGCCGGCGCTGAAGTTTTCGCCCTGGTTGCCGACAACCAGGCCGACGAAGTTCTGCGCCACTTCCTTGACGGCGAACTGGATCATCTGAATGGTGTCGCCCCCAAGCGCGTTCATCTTGGTGTGAAACTCAAGACAGGCCACACCGTCGCCGAGATCAATGAGTGACGCACCAGCATTTTTCCTGATGACACCCGTCCGCTCTTTGACCGACTTGAGCAGGATCACACCCACCCGGTCGCCAACCGGTTCGTGAGTCTTTTTGGCTGGGACGAAAACGACCGTTTGTGTCTCGTACTTGTCGTAAAAGCTGGTCTTGCCGCTGGAGAGAAGGTCGGTGACCAGGGATGGAATCGGTTTGCCGTCGGCTTCCAGGCGCTTGGCCGTTTCCGCAACACCCAAGGCATCCCAGGTCTCAAACGGCCCCAGTTCCCAGTTGTAGCCCCACTTCATGGCGCGGTCCACCTGCACGAGATCGTCGGTGATTTCGGGGATGCGATTGGCGGTGTACACCAGGGCGTCTCCAATGACCGACCACAGGAACTGCCCGACCGTATCCTTGCCGTTGATGAGAAACCGCAGCCGTTCACGGGGATCGCTGATGCGTTTGGCTTCTTCCAGGGAAAGGAAGTTGACCTTCGGCTGGGGACGGTACTCCATCGTCCGGTAGTCCAGTTCATAAATCTCGCGCCCGGCTTCGGTTTGCACCCGTTTGTAGAAGCCCTGTCCGGCTTTGTCGCCAACCCAGCGCCGCTCAACCATCTGGCGAATGAAGTCCGGCGGAACGAACAGCGCCCGGCATTCATCTTCCGGGATGGTCTCATAGACGGTTTGGGCCACGGCCACCGTGGTGTCGAGACCGGACAGGTCACCGGTACGAAACGTGGCACTGTTCGGACGCCCGATGGCCGGGCCGGTCATTTTGTCCACTTCGGTAACGGAAAGCCCCATTTCCATCATGACCTGAATCGTCCGCATGAAGCCGTAAATCCCGATGCGGTTGGCAATGAAGTTGGGGCGGTCGTTGGCATAGACAATGCCTTTGCCGAGCAGCTCGTCGCACAGCTTGGACGCAAAGCAGGACGCTTCGGGGTCGGTGTCGGGCGTGCGGATCAGCTCGACGAGATACATGTAGCGCGGCGGATTGAAGAAGTGCGTGCCCAGAAAGTTCCGCCGGAAGTCTTCCGAACGGCCTTCGGCCAGCGAGGCAATGGGAATCCCGGACGTGTTGGAAGTGATGAGGCTGCCGGGTTTGCGGAACGGTTCGATCTTTTCGTAGAGCGCCCGTTTGATGGCGAGGTTTTCGGTAACGGCCTCGATGATCCAGTCGGCGTCCCGGAGCCATTCCAGGTGGTCTTCAAAGTTGCCGGCCCGGATTCGGGCGGCATGGCTGGCCAGGAAAAAAGGCGCCGGTTTCATCTTGTGCAGCTTTTCGAGCGCCGACCGGGCAAAACGGCTGCGCGCTGTGGCGTCAGCCGCCGCCGGGGTGTCCGGCGGAACGATGTCCAGCAAAACCACGGGGATACCGGCGTTGGCCAGGTGCGCGGCAATCTGGGCGCCCATCACGCCGGCGCCGAGTACGGCCGCCTTTTCCATATTACGAGCCATAGTCACACGTCCTTTGTCGTCGAAATGTCATCCTTTGTCGTCGAAATGTCATCGCCACAGCCCAAGCCAGCCTGACACCCGCTGGCTTTAGCTGGCCGAAGCCAGGTTTTTTTCGTCGTAGATGGCATCAATTTCAGCTTTGTATTTTTCATCCACGATACGTCGTTTGACTTTGAGTGTCGGCGTCAGTTCGCCACTTTCAATCGTCAGTTCATTTTCAAGCAGGGCAATGTTTTTGATCTTTTCCCACTGGGCAAGATGTGGCGTCAGACGTGCCACTTCCTGACGGTAGAAATCAAGAATCTTGGGATGCTTGAGCAGTTCTGCGTAACTGGCATTGGTGAGTCCAAACTCACGGGCCAGGTTTTGAACACTGGAAGGGGTTGGCACAATCAAAGCTCCGGGAAACTTGCGCCCATTGCCAACCACTACCGCCTGGGTGATATGGGGGGAGGTCACCAGGGCATTTTCAATCGGTTGCGGGGCGATGTATTTGCCACCCGAAGTTTTGAACAGGTCTTTCTTGCGGTCGGTAATACGCAGGAAACCATCAGGGTCAATTTCACCAATATCGCCCGTGTGAAACCAGCCATCCGGGGTGAGCACTTCGGCGGTCTTGTCCGGCTTGTTGTAGTAGCCACGCATGACGTGCCGGCCGCGGGTGAGAATCTCACCGTCGGGAGCGATTTTGATCTCCACGCCACGGAGAGGCTTGCCGACGGTGCCGGGCCGGTTTTCGTGTTTCGTGTTGGAGGTAATGACCGGAGAAGTTTCCGTCAACCCATAGCCCTGCAGGATGGTAAGCCCCATGCTGGAGAAGGCATGCATCACGTCTTCGGCCAGGGCTGCACCACCAGAGGAAAAAAACTTGATGCGCGGAGCGATTTTGTTTCTGATTTTGGAAAGAACCAAGGCATAGGCAATGTCATACTGAAGCGAAAGCATCGGAGGAACATTTCCCCGGTGCACAGCCCGCGAGTACTCGCGGCCGGTTTCCATAGCCCAGGTGAACAGTTTGGTTTTCAGTCCGCCGGCCTTGCGTCCTTCTTCTTCAATCCTGGCCAGAATTTTCTCGAAGATACGGGGGACGCTCGTCATGACTGTCGGCTGCACTTCCATGAGGTTCTGGGCCACCGTGTCCACGCTTTCGGCGAAGTACATCGAGACGCCCGAATACACAAAGACGTTCATGACCGTCCGCTCATAGACGTGGGAAAGCGGCAGATAAGACAGGGCGGTATCTTCAGGTCCCAGGTCAGTCAGCCGTTCGACATTGGCGACGAGGTTGAACGTCAGGTTGTCGTGGGTGAGCATGACGCCTTTGGGGTCGCCCGTTGTCCCAGAGGTGTAGATGAGCGTGGCCAGGTCTTCGGGGCTGGCCGCATGGGCCATCTCATCGAGGAATTCGCCGGCGCCACCACGGTCGCCAAGCTGTGCCAGCTCTTCAAAGGTGAGGACTTTCACCCGCGACGGCAGCGGAGCCGTGACGTTGACCGGGTCGAACGTCACGATGAACTTCAGTTGGGGCATCTCGCCGATAGCGGCCGCCACCTTGTCGAACTGTTTCTGGTTCGACAGCACTAAGGCTTCCGCGCCGGCATCGTTGATGATGTAGGCAATCTGGCTGCCGGTCGAGGTGGCGTAGATTGGTACATCCACCGCGCCACAGCTCAGCAGCGCCACATCGGTAATCGTCCATTCGAGGCGGTTTTCCGAAAGCAGCCCCACCCGGTCGCCGCGTCGGATGCCCAGTGCCAGGAAACCAGTGCGTGCCTTGCGGACGCGCTCGGCAAAGGCCGCGTGCGAGACCTTGACCCACTGCCCGGCGTGTTTGTAGGCAAAGGCATCGTCTTTGGCATGGTTGCGGATGGCTGCAGCATAGGCTTCACACAGGGTCGTCGGGACTTTGGCAACGGCAGGGGACGTTCCGTAAGCCATGGGCTACTCCTTGGTCGGTGATGCGGCGACAGACGCCGGATGGGGCACAAAACCATGCAGCAGGATGTCCAGAACCGGCTCGACGGCTGCCGCCAGGGGCTTGCCGCGACGACTTAGAATCCAGTTCGTCACCATTTCGTCGAGCGCACCGAAAAAGACCTTGGTGGCAATGCGCGGGTTGATGTCAGGACGAAACTCGCCGGCCCTCTGACCGGCTTCAATGACCTGCTGGATAAGGTCAAGGTATTCGCTCAGTTTTTTGGTCGAAAACTCCTCCATGAACTTCGTCGAGTGCCGGATTTCGACTTCAAACACCACGGCGAGGTCGCGGTCACGGCCAAGCATTTCGAGGTGCAGGCGTGCAATTTCGCGCAGTTGGGCCAGTGGGCTGCTCAGAGGCGCAATCGCCGTTCGGACGTGGACGATGAACGAATCCAGCATTTCCGTGATGATGGAAAACAGCAGGTCGTCCTTGTTTTTGAAGTACAGATAGACCGTCCCATCCGCCACGCCAGCTTCCCGTGCCACGTCCGACACCTTCGAGTTGAAGTAGCCGTTGCGTGCAAAGACCGTGACGGCCGCGCGTAAAATCGTGTCATGCTTGCCGTTTTCGCCCCGCGAAGCCGGGGCCGGAGGCTTGTCGGCGGTACGGCTGGCCACGAGTCGCGCCATAGGTGGAGTCGCCTTTCCAGAAACAGGGACAAGGTTTGGTGGGACAAAAGGCGTGCACCGGATTGATGCACTGAATGAACCATCATTCAGAACATTAGGCCGAACGACGCCGGGATGCAACGGAAAAATCTGTCTTCTCGCCTGCCCCTGCCCGGCGCGGACGGCCGGGTTGCCGGACAGGAAACCGGACGGGAAAGACGGGTTGCGTCCCGCTCACTGGCGCATCACCATCACAGACTCCCTCCGGGCGCTACTCCGGTTGCCCCTCGCAACACCACGACGTATGACGAATCAAACCGCTTTGCTGACGGCAGGCCGCGCCTACCAGGACTTTCGTCTCTGGAGCGGAATTGGCGCAATTGGCTGGAATCTGATGTTTTTCACGGTGTTCATCCTGGCCGGGGGACACGTTGCCCTGTCCCGTGCGTTGGGTATCGAGGCCCAGCCTTCGGTCGGGAGGATTGTGCTGGGGTTGGCGGCCTTTTATGTCCTGTACGCCGCCGTCAACGCACCGCTGGAGCTTTTGACCGGCTGGGCAGCAGAACGCAGTTTCGCCATGACGCAGCGCACGTTGCGTCACTGGCTGATGGCTTATCTGACCGGCGTGACCGGACAGGGCGTTATGTTCGTGCTCGGCCTGACCGCCCTGTGGCAGTTGCATCAGTGGCTGCCCGGCTGGTGGTGGCTGGCGGCGGCCGGGTTGGTGGCCGGCGTCTCTCTGGTGCTGGCCCTGCTCCAGCCTTTCCTGCTGCCGCCGGTGGTGCGCCGGAAGCCCTTTGACGCGCCGCCGGTCGTTGACGCGGTGCCGCCTGCGCTACGCTCAAAGCTACCCAAACTGGTGGTCTTCACCGGTGATGCGGATGAAGCCGTCAATGGCGGCCTGGTCGGCTGGGGGCCAACGACGCAGTTGTGGATAAGCCAGACGACGCTTGACAAGCTGCGCCCGGAGCAGGTGGCCTGCCTGCTCGTGCGCGAGGTGGGGCATCTCCAGACGGGCCACCGTACGCTGGGCGTTCTGGTATCCAGCCTGTGGCTTTCTGCCGGGCTGGCCGTTGTGGCTGCACTGACCAACTTCGGGCTGAATGGCGGACTGGCGGACCTGCTGACACTGGCCGTTGGCATGACGTGGTGGAACTTTGCCGGCCTGTTTGTCCTGCCAGCCCTGGGACGGCGCAGCGTTCTGGCGGCAGACCGCTTTTACCTTGCCCAGGGCGGTGATCCACGGGTGTTGCGCGACACCCTGATTGCACTGGCAGAAATCAATCGCGCCCAGCCGGACATCACCGGTCGCAAGCAGCAGGTGTTTCACCCGCTACCGAGTCTGGATACCCGCCTGGCCCACATCGCCACGGCCCACTCCGGGAAGAATGGAGGTCAATGAAGCATGTTGCCGTTGCCACGCCTGACATTCTGGCTTTCGATGCCCTGGGGCAATCTCATCGCACGGGCACTGCACTGTCACGTTGGGAAACCGCATCTGTGGTTTCTGCCGCCTTCCTGGATGTGACCGTGGGGTTGATGGGCTGGTGGATGCCCGCACCAGCTACCTGATTTCGGGACGGCAGTCGGCCCCTTCCGGGCAGACGACAAACCCACCGACATAGAACGTCGCGTCCGGCAGGGAAACAAAGCCCGGCGCACCGTAGGGAAAGAGCTTGTCGCGGTCCTGGAACAGCGCCACCGAGATTTCGTCGGGGCTGTCGCTGGGGGTGATGAGGTGGCTGATTTTGTTGTCGCGGGCAACGATGCGGATGCGGTTCCACTTGCGCGCCTCGAAGCGCAGCGGCAGCGGGTCGCTTTGCACCGGCGTCCCGATGGCGCCGTCCCGGTAGAGATAGGTGTCAATCCGACTCGTCGTGGGCGTTGGAGCTTCCAGAATGAACAGGTAGCCGTTGCGTTCATCGCGCCCACGTACGATCCATGCGGCCCGCCAGCCCTGGGTCATCCGCAGGTCGAAGTTGATTTCACAGCCCCGAAAGCCAACGTCTCTGGGCAGTCCGACGGCAAACGCCGGGCCGCTGACACGCAGAAGCTGGTTTTCCACGGCCCATCCGGGCGGGGCGTCCCATTTGTAAAGGTTGGTGAAGTTGTCCGCAAACTCGATGATGGCTTCCAGGCGGGCGCGCAGCAGGGTCGGTTGCTCAGTCGTCACGATGAGGTCGGTTTCAAACGTCCGGTAGCGTTCGGCCTCGATGCGCAGCCGGTGGGTTTCATCGGGTGAAAGCTGGTCAATCACCAGCGTGCCGTCGGCTGAAACATCTCCGCAGTACACGTCGTCGGCATAGACGCGGGCCGTAGGTAGCGACTCGATGCGGAGGATGGCTTTCGGCGGTTCGGCGACTTCAACCTTGGCTGCAGCCGCTTCCAGTTTGAGGGTTCCCCGATAGACGACGCGCGTTCCCTGCCTGACCAGGATGGTGCGTGTGCCCGGTGGGCTGATGCGTGCTTCCAGCCGCTGGCCGTCCAACCGCCACCGTCCTTCGTCCAGGGGTTGGCCGTCCACGAAAACGGCCGGCTTGGGCGTTGGGCGCAGGCGCAGGTTTGGCAGGGAAAGGGTGGCGAAGTTGGGTTTGAGTTCGGCAATGACGGCTTCCGCGCGTCCGGCCGTGATGGTGACTTCGCGGGAGAAGGGCAGGTAGTCGGCGGCACGGACTTCAAGCCGATAACGTCCCGGATTGAGCCGCTTCATGAACCTGGCATCGGTCAACTGTCCGCTGGGCTGGCCGTTGAGCAGTACTTCGCCCGTTGGGGTGTTGCTGGCGACCATGAGCGACCCTACGGAAGGCGGGCGATAGTTCGCCGTCCTGACTTTTTTCTCGACGATGACACCGGCTTCTTTCTGGGCCATTGCGGACGAGCCGCTGACCGCCAGAACGGTGAGCAACACGAGCAGGGAATGCAGAGGGTGGTTGACGGTTTTCAACCTCATGGTTGCGCCGGGGTGGCGGCGACACGAAAGCCAAGGAATTCCTGGGTTTTGTCGGGCAAGGTCCATTTGCGGCTGGAGGCGAGGGCATCGCTGAGCGGTGAGGCGAAGTGGCCGCCGCGATACACCTTGCATTCAAGATCACGCCCGGCCGGGCGGTAGGTGCTGCCGGGATACGGCGCGAAATCGGATGCCGTCCATTCACACACGTTGCCCCCCATGCCAAAGACGCCGAAGGCGCTTTTGTCGCGGGTGTTGTTCGGCTCGACATTGACCGGCAGGAGCAACAGTAGGGGCGACTGGCCAGTCGCTCCTACCTTGGCCTGCCGGGTGTTGGCGGTGCCATCGCGCCAGAAGCTGCCCCACGGGAAAAGACGGCCGTCCGTGCCACGCGCGGCATACTCCCATTCGGCTTCGGTAGGCAGGCGGAAGGTGATGCCTTCCCCATTCGTCTTCGTCAGCCATTCGCAGTAGGCTACCGCATCCTGCCAGGAGACATCCGTGACCGGGAAATCGTCCTGTCCGGGCGGATAGTTGCCCTGCTTCCAGCTTCGCGGTGCCCGGTGGCCCGTTGCTGCAACAAAGCGTTTGTACTCGGCATTGGTCGTCTCATACTTCGCCAGATAAAAAGCCGGGACCGTGACCTGGTGGGCAGGGGTTTCATCCGCCGGCACGCGCTTGTCGGAGGTGAAATCGTCCGGGCCGGCATCGCGCCCCATGGTGAAGGTTCCCGCCGGAATGAGGATGAAGTTTTCCAGCACCTTGGGCGCTGCCGGGGCACTTGGGGACGGGGATGTAACAGGTGAAGCCGGCTGGGACACAGATTGCCGAGACAGTTGTACACCGACAACGATCAGTCCCAAGACAATGATGCCGGCGGCGGCGGCAAGGAACCAGTTGGGCCGCTTGGCCGCACCTTCGTCCAGCGGCAGACCGCTGCCGTAGGGGCGCGTGTCACCGCTGTCGGCCGGTCGCTTCAGCGTGGGCACGTCCTCGCTGGGAATCCCACTGGAAGGAGCGACGGCCGCCGGTAATCCCGGCTGCACCGGTGTCAGGCCGGCGGCTTTTAGAAGCGCCTGCGAAAATTCCTGCGCCGTGCGGAAACGTTGACTGGGCGATTTTTCAAGGGCGCGGTGGATGACGGCGGCCACGGCTTCGGGAACGTTGGGGTTGAGTTGCCGCAGCGGGGGCGGCGGCTCGTTGATGTGCTTGAGCGCGACGGCAATGGCCGTGTCGCCGTCGAAGGGTGGTTGACCAGCCAGCATTTCGTAGAGCACGACGCCCATGGAGTAGATGTCCGCACGTCCGTCAATGGCCGCCCCACGGCACTGTTCCGGGGACATGTAGCGTGGTGTGCCCATCATCGTACCCTCGGTCGTCATGCCGACCACGGTTGCGGTCTGGATTTTGGCAATCCCGAAGTCGAGCACCTTGACGATTTCTTCTCCGTCAGGCGTGCGGGCCAGAAAGATGTTGTCGGGTTTGAGGTCGCGGTGCGTGATGTTTTGCCGGTGCATGAACTCCAGCACGGCAAAAACCTGTTCGGCGTAGCGGATGATGGTTTCCAGCGAAGGGGATGTGCCCTGCTGGCGCAGGCGCGTCATGCGTTCCCGGAGCGTTTCGCCTTCGAGGAACTCCATGATGAGGTAGCAATCCCCCTGCTCGAGGCCGGAATCGAGCACCCGTACGGCATTGGGATGCTGGACGCGCGCCATTGCCCGGGCCTCACGCTTGAAACGCTCGATGGCTTCACGGTCACTCGACAGGCTGCCGACCATGATTTTGATGGCGACAAGCGTATCGAGTTCGCAGTGACGTGCCTTATAGACCCGCCCCATGCCGCCGACGCCAAGCAGCCGGAGGATTTCGTACTTGCCCTGGAAGCGTTGCCCGATAGCCAGCCCTTCAACCGGACGTTGTCTTGGAGGAGAGGTTGTCTCCATGCCGACGGGTTGGGTGGAAGGCGGCTGCGCCGGGGCCGTCTTCCGCCCTGCCTCCCGCTGGTCCACCGGCCCCGTGCCAAGCTGGATGGTTTGTTCCGCCACCGGGCCGGTTTCCGCTCTGGTGCCGGACTCTCTGGCAGAGACCTGCGTCTGGTCGGGCAGCCCTTCCGTCAGGGCCGGCGCGCTGGTTGACGACGCAAGGCGGGTTTGCCCGATGGCATCCGGTGTCAGCTCAGGTTGTTTGGCCATGGGTGCCGTGCTGTGGAGAAAAGGATTACTTGGCTTTGAACTTCACTTTGCCATCAACGATGTCCACGGTGAAGTTCACCTGGTCCGTCTGGCGTTCGGCGCACAGTTTCTGGGTGTTCTGGACGATGATCTGCCGGAACTGCTCATAACTCGTGTTGACTGGCTCACCCACCGTGCGCTTGGCCTGCTGGAGGCTCTCGTAGAGCCGGCGAATGTTGGATTCCTGTTGGTCCTGCGATACGTGGCGGCTCATCTGTACCGTGGTGGGTTCAAAACGTGGCGGCAGCGGGTTGTTTCGGAAGTCACTGAGCACGGCATCCACATCGAGTTCGTCAATGGCTTCGCCGAACTCTTCGCGGCGGCGCTCCTCGTTTTCACGGAAGTTCACCAGATACTGCGTACGCAGGTCACGTCCTTCTTCCCGGTCCTTCACGGTGCGGTCCCAGAGTCGCTGGAAAGCTGCCAGACGCGCCAGGATTTGATTGAAGCGAAACCGTTGCTGAAACCGCAGCGATTTGTTTTCCTCGATTCGCTTCACCATCTTGTCAATGCGGTATTTCGTGTCGTAAGGCGGGCGCTCCCGTCCCCCATTGAAAAAGATGTCAAACTCGATTTTGAGACGGCGGATTTCGGTTTCGAGCTGACTGAGTTGCTCATCGAGTGAAGTCGGTTCGCTCATGGCCCTCGTCCTCGCAGTGCTGGGAATGCCTGTGGGGAAAGACTACACGACTCAGCAATGGATTGCATCGCCGATGTGTCACGGCCGTGGCCGACAGCCCCGGCTGATACCAGTGCTGATGCCGGTGCTGACAGCCCCACCATCCCACACCCGCTACTTCCCGGAGCGGCGCTGTTTCGCCGACGACTTCCCGAATCAGGCGGTGCTGCGGATCAAAGCGAACCGCCCGTGGCGCAGCGTCAAGCGGGAGTGAAAATTCCTGCTCGGCCCGGGCTTCGACAAACCACCGGACAGTCTGCCGGCGTCCCTGGGCCGAGACGATCTCCACTTCAACCGGGGTGCGGAAATACTCCGTCTGCACGTGTCGGGATGCCGGCTCCGGCTTCTGCACCTGGCAAACCTTCACGGTAAGTTGCCGCCGGTCGGCGTCGTAACGATGAGTGACTTCAAACACCGGATGTCCCATGCGGTACACCCACTGGTCAAAGAACCAGTCAAGCCCCATACCGCTGGCTTCTTCCATCGCCCGCCGGAAGTCGCCGGTTTCGACGTTCTGGAACTGGTGCCGTTGCAGGTAGTGCCGGATGCCTTCGCGCCAGGCTTCGTCGCCGACGACAAACCGCAGCATGTCGAGCACCAGCGCGCCGCGTGAATAGGCGTAGGCGTCAAAGAGCAGGTCCGGGTGGGCGAACTGCCGGGTGACCATGGGCCGCCGCAGCCCTTCATTCCAGGCCTGGTGATACGTGGCGTGGTGTTCGGCCAGGATGGCCCGCAGCCGGGCCATCCCAAACCGCTCCCCCATGTAGAGCGCCTCGAAATAGGTGGCAAAACCTTCGCTCAGCCAGATTTCCGACCAGTCCCGGCACGTCACCAGATTGCCGAACCACTGGTGGGCCAGTTCGTGAGCCTGCAGGGCTTCGATGTTATCGAGTTCCTCATGGGCGCGGGGGAGCAGGTTATCGGCCAGGTGGGTCGTCGTGATGTTTTCCATGCCGCCGCCAAACTCGGCAATCATCGTCTGGGCATATTTGGCATAAGGGTAGCGGATGCCTGTTTCGGTCGAAAGAAACGCCATCATGCGCGGCAGGTTGGCGAAGGCGCGCCGGGCGTCGGCGTACCGGTCAGGATAGACGTAGGATTGCACCGGAATGCCGTCGTACTCGTTGGTGATGACGCGGTACTGCCCGATGGCAATCGAGAGCAGATAACTGGCATGCGGCTGTTCCATCCGCCAGTGGACGGTGTGCGTACCGTCGCCGTTGTCTGTATCCGAAACCAGCCGCCCGTTGCTGATGACCGTGTAGGGTGTTTCGACCGTGGCGCGGACTTCCGAGGTGAACTTGTCACTGGGAAAGTCAAAACAGGGAAACCAGTTGCGATTGTATTCGGTCTCACCCTGGGACCAGATTTGATACCGGCGTTTGGAAGCCGTCGAGGTCGGGCGCAGAAATGTCAGTCCCGTGCCAAACACGCCGAAGAGTCCGCCGGTGGGCGGTGTCGCCCGGGCCTGATAGGTGATGACCAGTGTCACGGTATCGCTTCGCCCATAGCCTCGGTCGAGCGAAATCGTGAGTTTTTCGGCCGCTTTGTCGTGCTGGAAGTCCAGCTTTGCACCGCTTTCCGTGGTGACTTCGAGAACAGTCATCGGCTGCCCGGCATCGAGCGTGAGGCGGCGGAAATCCGACCGGACAGGCTTGAACGTCAACCGCGCCGTGCCGTGGACGGTTTCGGTTGGCCAGTCGAAACGCAGGTCCAGCGCCAGGTGCTGCGTATCGAAATCACTGATGCGTGTCCACTGGGCGGGCGGGGCTTCCGGGTCCGCCCGTTGGGCCAGGGCGACCGGCCGGAGTGGCCATAGCGTCACGAGTCCAAGGAGCAGGAAGCTGGCGAGGGAGCAGGCAGTCAGGCGGGCCGGGAACATGTTGCTTTCTTTTGGAAGCGGGATAAGGTGGCAACACCATACCTTTGTCGTCACAACTTTGTACTCCCTGACGGAGGCTGGCTCAACCGGCAGCGGCTTCATCGCCGGCGTCGGGCTGTCCGTCCTGAAACTATGGCTTCTGTACCGACCGACGAACCACAACTCCGGCGTGGACTGACCTTGACCGACGCGCTGGCGCTGACCGTTGGGACGATTATCGGAACGGGTGTTTTTCTCAAGACGGCCGTGATGGGGCAGGCGCTGGGTTCACCGCTGGCCGTGCTGGCCGCCTGGGTGGCTGCCGGTTTGCTGTCTCTGGCCGGCGCCCTGACCTACGCCGAACTGGGTGCGATGTTGCCACGCGCCGGCGGTGAGTACGTGTTTCTGCGCGCGGCTTATGGCGATTGGCTGGCCTTTCTCTACGGCTGGATGCGGTTTGCCGTGGCCGCGGCCGGTTCGATAGCCATTTACGGCGTGGGATTGGCCATTTTTCTGGGCGGGGTCGTGGACTATGGCCGTCCCTGGTATGTCACGACATTCCGCCTTTTCGGGGCTGATATAGCCTGGCAGTTCGGGCCGCGCCAGCTCATCGCCATTGGCGCAATCACGTTGTTTTCACTGCTCAACAGCCTGGGTGTCGTGGTTGGGGGGCGGCTGCAATCCGTACTGACGGCCGTCAAGGTCGGCGCCATCGTCGCCATTGTGGGGGGTATTCTGCTTGGCTCGCCGACCGGGAACTGGTCCAACGTCTGGGTCTCTGACGTGCCGGCAACGGTCAATGTCACAACCTTCGGGGCGGCCATGCTGGCGGCGCTGTGGGCGTTCGATGGTTGGAACAACCTGCCGATGGCGGCCGGCGAGGTGCAGCATCCCGAACGGAACATCCCCCGGGCGCTCATCTTCGGCATGCTGATCGTGCTGACGGTGTATGGCCTGGCCAACCTGGCGTACTGCTACGCCCTGCCGATGAGCGCCATTGCCACGGCCAACTCCACGGCCTACCCGGAAGCGCCGCCCGTGGCGACCAGAGCCGCCCAGACGTTCTTTGGCGACGGCGGGGCCCGGCTGGTGTCCGTGGCGTTCGTGCTGTCGAGCCTGGGTGCGCTCAACGGTTCTATTCTGACCAACGCGCGGGTGCCCTACGCCATGGCGCGGGACGGCCTGTTTTTTGCCCGCTTCGGGCAGCTTAACCGGGCGGCTGTGCCAGCCTGGGCCATGCTGGCGCAGGGACTCTGGGCCTGCGTTCTGGCGGTGTCCGGCACGTTTGACCAGTTGACGGATTATGTCGTCTTTGCGTCCTGGGTGTTTTACGGCCTCGCCACGGCCGGGGTATTCGTGCTGCGCCGGACGCAGCCGCAGGTGGCGCGTCCCTACCGGACGCTGGGGTATCCCGTCGTGCCGCTGGTGTTTCTCGGCGTGGCCGGGTGGCTCATCGTCAACACGCTGGTGACCAATCCGGTTTCATCCGGGATTGGTCTGGGCATCATTGCTCTTGGGTTGCCGCTCTACGGATTCAATCGCCGCCAGATGCGCCAGCGCACAACCGAACAGCATGTCAACAATGCTCCGGTTCAGTGAGGCAAGTCCGCGTGGGTGGCGTCTTCCGGCGTCTGTGCCGGGTTTTCCAGCGCCGGGTTATCCGGCGTGGGCGGTGCGGCAGCAAGGGCGCGGGCCTTGGCGTACTTCAAAAACACGTAATGCGCGGCAAACCAGGCAATGCACAGGCCCGGGAAGCCGTCGAGACAGCCCAGGCGCAGGAAATAGGTTTTGAAAAAGGTGGCCGGCGGCCAGAAAAGCAGCTTCCAGAACGGGCACTGCTGCCCGGCGGCCAGGAGTGCCCGGGCGGCCAGGTCGGTGTAGCGGTTCATTTTGGCGTGGTGGTCAGCCAGGGAGGTGATGGCCTCGTGCTCGATGTCTGCGTCGAGGTGGCCGACCGGCCCCATCGGCTCGAAGGACTCGTGAATGAACTCGCCGCGCCAACGCCCGGCGCCACGCCGATAGAGCCGCAACTGGCGGTCGGGATACCAGCCGCCGTACCGGACCCACTGCCCAAGGTAACGGTTGCGCCGCCGGACGGTGAAGGCCACGCAGGGCGACGGCGTCTGCATGGCTGTGTGAATGGCCTTGTGCAGGGGCGGCGTGGCACGTTCGTCGGCATCAAGGCAGAAAATCCAGTCGCAGGTGGTCAGGGTGTCGCCAAAGTTGCGCTGCGCGGCGTAGCCGGTGAAGGGATGCCAGACAACCCGCGCCCCGTGCGCCGTGGCGACTTCGGCCGTGGTATCGGTGGTTGTCGTATCCACGACGACGATGCGTTCATCCGCCCAGGCGACGGAATCCAGCGCCGCCGGCAACCGGGCGGCTTCATTGCGGGCAATGATGATGACGGCAAGGGTGGGCATCCGGGGTGGCTCGCTTGCAGGGCGGCCGGGAACACTTTAGCGTAGCCCGACGAAAAACGCGCCGTCGGTACAGGATTGATACAGGAATGATTGGGCAGGACGGTTGGGCATGACAGCCTGGTCAAGGCGGACATCCCGAATGTTTGTAGTGTGGCTTCCCTGGGCGGTGGGTCTCTGGTGGGGGCTTGTCCTCAGCGCAGGAAGTCCGGCCTTTGGAGAGCCGGTTCCAAGGGTGACGATGGAACACCCAACGTCACTCGATGGGAAGTGGCTGTTTCGGACGGGAGATGACCCGGCCTGGGCCGCGCCGGACACGACCAGCACCGGATGGACGCCCATCGAAATCACCCGGCCGTGGGGAAAACAGGGCTATCGCGGGTATGCCGGCGTGGCCTGGTATCGCCAGACCGTGCAGTTGCCGCCGGAAGCTGGAGCCTCCCGCGCCGGGCTGGGACTGGCGCTGGGGGGAGCTGACTGGGCGAGTTATGAGGTCTATGCCAACGGGTATCTGGTGGGGCGCTTTGGGCCATGGGCTGGACAAGGCACGTTTGCCGTTCCACATCCGCAGTTTTTCTTCATACCGGCCGAGGCCCTTTTGCCTGGCCGGCCGCTCGTCCTTGCCGTACGCTTCCGGCCGTTTCCGGCCAGCATGCAGCGGACACCCCAGGGAGGTGGTTTCGACGGCGGCCTGTTTCTCATCGGAGATGCCCTCCAGGTGCAGCAGGCGGTTCAGTTGGCCATCCTGGAACGCAAGCAGTCACAAGTGACCGAGCTCGTGCTGGCGCTGGTGTTCTTTCTGGCCGGGCTGTTTCACCTGCTGTTCTTTCTCCGCCGCCGCGAGCAGCGCGAGTATCTGTGGTTCGGGCTTTTCGCCATTCTGTTTGCCATCAACTGGTATGGGTCAGGGGCGCGGTGGTGGGCTTCGGAATGGATAGATTATGTGTCGCTGTGGCAGCTCAACAGCTTCACGATCTCCGTCCTGTTCATACCGCAGGCCTGTTTTCTGTGGACGCTCTTTGGGCGGCGCATGGGGTGGTTCGTCAAAGGCTACCTTGGCCTCCTGGCGCTTTTGGGGATAGCGCCCGTGGTGATACCCAGTCTGGCCTTTTCCCTGCTGATTTCGACGCCACGGGTATGGGTATCGCTGTTGTTCCCGGCGCTGTTCGTGGCGCTGATCGTTGCCGAAGCCAGACGTGGAAACCGTGAAGCACGGACGATTGTGGTCGGACTGCTTATCTCGATGAGCTGCACACTCAACGACCTGCTGGGCATCCGGCTTGGGTTTTATACAACCATTCCTCTGACTTCGTGGGGCCTGGCAGCCATCCTTCTTTCCATGGCGCTTTCGCTCGCCAACCGTTTTGCCCGCGTCTATGGCGAACTCGATGCCCTCAATCGTGACCTCGAAGCCAAGGTGGTGGAGCGAACCTCGGTCATCACCCGCCAGCGGGATGAACTGGAACAAAAGCAGACCGAGTTGACGGACAACATTGCCTACGCACAGCGGATTCAACAGGCCTTGCTGCCGGAAGCCGATGACCTGGCCCGCATCGGCCGGGGCGCTTTCGTCTTTTTCCGTCCGCGGGACGTGGTGAGTGGCGACTTCTACTGGGTTCACCACACCTCCCAGGTCACGTACCTGGCCGTTGCCGACTGTACCGGACATGGGGTTGCCGGGGCGTTCATGTCCCTCATCGGGATTGATTTGCTCAATCGCCTGGTGGTGGAAATGCCTCCGCCGGGACTGCTGCTCGAACGGCTCGATCTGGCGGTGCGCCACGCCCTGCGCCAGACACAGGGCCAAACACATGGAACGGCCGCCAGCGACGGGATGGAAGTGGCCCTGTGCTATCTTCGGCACGACAGCACACAGATGACGTTTGCCGGTGCGCGCCGCCCACTCTATGTGGTTCACCTGGACGGAACCTGCTGTGAGGTCAAGGGGTCCCGCCGGAGCATCGGCGGGGAGCGACAGCGGAGTGACCGCTACTTTGCTGAAACAACTATCGAACTCAGCACGGTGCGCAGTTTTTACCTCACCAGCGACGGTTTCGCCGACCAGAATGGTGAACACTCGTCTCGTGGACTGGGGGCAAAAGGACTACGTACGTTGCTGGCACGTCAGGCGCTGCTGCCCCCGGCGCTTCAGGGGAAGGAACTGGCACTGGCTTTCGAGCGGCATTGTGGAACAGCCGTGCAGCGCGATGACGTCACCGTGCTGGGCGTGTTGTGGCAGGCTTGAGTCCAAGCCCAGGTCGCGCTGGTGTGTGGCATTTCGTGCCTGAACCACATATCGTTGGCTGCCAGCCCACGAACAACCCTCATTCTGGCAAGCAGGCTCCAAAGGAAAGCGTATGCGGATTGTGACGTATTTTGGCAAAGGAGGCGTCGGAAAAACGACGCTGTCAGCCGCCACGGCCCTGGCCTGTGCCGCCCGTGGCCACAGGACGCTCCTGATGAGCGTCAACGCCGGGCATAACCTCGGCGACGTACTTGGAACAACGGTCGGACATGCACCAACGCCGGTCGCTCCCAACCTGGAGGCACGTGAAGTCAGCGCCCTGGCCGAAATGCGCACCCAGTGGCCCGAAATACAGGATTACGTGGCCACGATTCTGCGCGGAATTGGCACGGGCAAGTCGGCCTACGTGCAGGAAGTGCTGCTGTTCCCGGCGCTCGAAGAACTGACGGCCATGACGGAAATCTGGCGGGCCAGCCGCGAAGGGCAGTATGAGGTCGTGGTGGTGGATACGCCGCCCACGGCCGGGATGATGACCCTGCTGTCCGGCCCGGAAGGTCTCAAGTGGATACTTTCGAGCATCGAGACCTGGTATCGGCGGCTGGCCCTGGTGGCGACACCCGTGATGCAGTCCCTTTTCCCCAGCCGGAATCCGATGGACATGCTCCCGGAAGTAAGCCGCCGGGTCGGCGAAATGCGGGCGGCGCTGACCAACCCGGAAGTGACATCACACCGTCTGGTGACGCGCCCGGAACGGCTGGCCGTGACGGACGGCCTTCGCCTGGTGACGTATCACCATTTGTACGAATGTCCGGTGGAAAGCATCTTCGTCAATCGTGTCCGCCGGGAGTTACCCACGCAGAAAGCGGCGCTGGCTACCTTGGCGCAGAGCTCTGCCGGACTGCCGGTGGTGGAAGTACCCGACCAGGCGGAAGAACCCATTGGGTTGCCAGCCCTGACGGCGCTGGCCGAACATGTCTTCAAAGGACGCGATCCACTGGAACGGGCTTTGCCGTCGCCGTTGATGACGCTGGAAGCGGGGGCCGAGGGTCAGCATGCCCTCAAACTCCGGCTTCCCAACCTGGAGCTGGAACGTCTTGACCTCGTCACCCGCGCCGGTGAACTCGTGCTTGAAATCGGTCATTTCAAGCGGAACATCCCGCTGCCGGCCGAAGTACGGAACAAGGAAGCCGTTGGCGCCGACTACAGCGGTGACACCCTGACGATCACTTTTGCCTGACGGTGCGGGAGACAGGCTGCCATGGGAAGCTGCTGCCACGACGAAAGTGCGTTCAATCCCTGTTCCGCGCGGCAACGGCGTACGCTGTGGCTGACGCTCGGCATCAACGCGCTCATGTTTGGCGTGATGGTCGGTGCGGCGTGGTATGGCCGTTCGACAGCCCTGCTGGCGGACAGCCTGGACAACCTGGGCGATGCGCTGACCTACGGACTGAGCCTCTACGTGGTTTCCCGTGACCGGGCCGCCAAGGCGCGCGTCGCCCTGTTCAAAGGCGGCCTCATCCTTGCCGCCGCCGCAGGGGTTGTGGTGCAAATCGTCCACCGGCTCTTCCATCCGGGCGTGCCGTTGTTTGAGGTCATGGGCGTCTTCAGTCTGCTCGGACTCGCCGCCAATGGCGCCTGCCTGTGGCTTCTGTGGCAGCACCGCGAGGAAGACATCAACATGAGTTCCGTCTGGGCCTGTTCCCGGAATGATGTGGCAGGGAATGTGGCGGTTCTGGTGGCGGCCGCACTGGTGTGGTTGACAGCGGCGGCGTGGCCGGATGTCGTGGTGGCCAGCGGGCTGGTGCTTCTGCTGCTCGTGTCGTCGGTGCGGGTGCTTTCGGCGGCGCTGGCGGAACTCCGTGTCGCGGCCAAAGCGTCCCCTGCCCAAACAACGGACCTGCCCACCAGCTTGCCCGGATGACCGTTCGCGTGCGCAGTTCCGGGCTGTGGGCCTACGGTTTGGCCGGAAGACCAATCGTGAAATAGGCACGGGCCAGCGGCCGGTCACCATCCTGAATTTCAACCAGATAGGCCCCGGAAGACAGGGGCATTCCATCCGGCTGATAGAGCAGACGGACGGCCTGCTGGCTTTCGGTCAGGGACTGAATGGACTGGGCCATCAGCGGCGCGGCCGTTTCGAGCCGACGCCAGACCACACGGTAGTCGCCATCGGGGCGGGTGCGGCCACTGACGCGAATGGCAACCGCCCGGATGCCCGCCGGAAAGGCACTGGACGCTGCCTGGAAGTCAAAGGCATCGGGTTCGGTCGGCAGCACCCGAAAACTGCACAGCTCGATGCGGGTGATGGAAGCGTCGAGGAACTCCGTGCCCGTACGCGCTGCCGGGGTGGCTGGCGTGGGTTTTTCGCCAAAGACATAGACGGCAACAAACAGCGCCAGTCCGGCCAGAAAACCCAGCGCCACCAGCGTCAGCATGAGGTACACAAAGCGCCGGCCGCTGTCGGCTGCCAGTTCCTGTGCCGGTTCCGGCTCCGTGGCCGCCGGGCCTGACGATGTGGGTTGGGATGGGGCAGCGGCCGGGACGGCCTGCCCCACCACGGTTTTGAGGGCGTCGGGAGGCGGCTTGGGCGGTGTGACGGCCTGCCCCACCACGGTTTTGAGGGCGTCGGGAGGTGGCTTGGGTGGTGTGACGGCCTGCCCCACTACGGTTTTGAAGGCGTCGGGAGGTGGCTTCGGCGGTGTGACGGCCTGCCCCACTACGGTTTTGAAGGCTTCAGGTGGCGGACTGGGTGGTATGGCGGCCGGACTTTCAACCGTTCTTGCCAGGTCTGGTGGTGGCAGGGCCGTGCCAACAACCGTCGGCGCCGATGCGAGTGGGTCAGGGAGCTTTTCGCCACAGTTGCGGCAAAACTTCATCCCCGGCGCCGCTTCGGTTTGACATTCGGGACAAACAATTTTCATGGCTCAATTCAGGGCCCGACTCATGGCTCGACTGGGACGGGTGTCCGTCCAGGACGAGGCACAGAAGATGGTGACTCCCATGCTAGTTCCCTTGGCGATGAGGGTAAATCGGAATTCCGTCCGGCGGGCATATCCCCGGTTGGGTGCTCCGCGGGCGTCAGGCAGATACCTCCGGTGAGGGACGGCGGCCACGCCACATCTTTTTGCATACCGGCGCGGGTTAGCCTATAATCCTGCCCACGCACAACAAACGCAGGCTATCGTTCGGCTTACTCCTTTTTCATACGTTGCAACGCCTTTTTGGGTCAGAGCGGGTTTCGGTCTGACGGCTCGGCTTTAGGTTTCCAGCAACCCGGTGATGGTGCAAACGGGCTGCCCCCCAGTTCCCGTGCTTGCGCGGATTCGGTTGTGTCTCATCTGCTCATTCAGGGAGGTTGGTTCTCATGGGAAGCTTGCTCCGCGCTACCCGTTTATGGCGGCCGATGGCTTTTGAAAGCCTGGTACGGTGGACAACCGTCCTGTGCCTGACGTTTTGCGTTACGCACTGGGGGACGGTGACGTGGGCCGCACCTTCAGTCCTGGGGGGGGATGAGGCTTCCGAGGCGCGTCGCCAGGCGGCCAACCTCGTGAAGCAGGGGCGCAAATTGGCGCGGAACGGGGACTTCGAGGCGGCTGAGGCCGTGTACCGCCAGGCGCTGGCCCTCGATACGGAACTGGCCCCGGCACGCTGCGGCCTGGCCTGGCTGCTTATCAAGACCCGGCACCATGCGGAAGCCTACGATGTGGTGCGTCCATTGCTTGCACCGCTGTCAAAGCACGATGAAGCCCTCGCCATTTCAGGCGTGGCGCTCCTGCGTTCCGGTTACTTTCGGGATGGTTTCGAGGCCCTCAAGCAGGCGCTCGCGCTTAAGCGCAACAATGCCATCGCCATGGCCGGGATTGCCGAGCTGGCCTGTTATGAGAATCAGCTTCCCATGGCGGCGCAACTCATCATGGCCGCCATCAGTGAAAGCCCCGAAGAGCCGGACTATCACCTGCTGGCGGCGCGGATTGCCTCCCGGCTGGAGAATTTTCACTTTGCGGCCGACTCCCTGCGCAACTTCCTGCGGCTTGCCCCACGCACGGACAGCGAGCGGCGTGAGCGGATCGAAGGGGTGATTCGTTTCTACACCTACCTTGGAACCTCACGCATCAACGTCGTTCAGGAACGCGCCGATGCCCTCATTCCCTTTGAACTCCACGGGCGGCGGCCGCACATCAGTGTGCGCATCAACGGCAAGGGGCCGTTCAACTTCGTTCTCGACACCGGGGCCAGTTCCTGTGTGCTTTCCAACGAGGCTGCCGCCAAACTCGGTATCCGTCCGGTGGCCGCCGGAGGACAGGCCCGGGCCGTGGGCGGGAGCGGGACATTTCCTATCGTCTATGGCGTCCTGAAGTCGCTTGAACTGGGCCCGATCAAGATTGAAACCGTGCCGGTCTATCTCCGTGACATTCAGAGCCTGAACAGCCACGGCGCCAAGGTGGATGGCTTTCTGGGACTGTCAACGCTCGCCGATTTTGTTCTGACCCTTGACTATTCACAGCGAACGCTGGGCTTGCGTTACGCTCCACGCGATGCTGCGCCCAAGTCCCAGCCGGCTCCGGCAGGTGATGGTGCGACCCGTCTGCCTTTCCGCCTGACGGAAAGCGGACTCATCAGTGTTGAGACACAGCTCGATGACGGCCACATCCTTAACTTCATCCTGGATTCGGGTGCCAGTGCCTCGGTTGTGGATCAATCGGTCGTCGAGCGGCACAACTGGCAGTCCAAGATTCTTCCCGATCAGTGTGTGCGGATCGTCGGCGCGGCCGGGTCATCCGAAAAAGTGCCGGTTCTGGCGATTGGTGCCATGCGGATTTATGACCTTGTGCGCCCTGATCTCCGTTTGCCGGTCATTGACATGCGCCGCCTCAATGAGTCATCGGGTTTTGAACAGAGCGGTATCCTGGGGGGCGATTTCCTGAGCCACTGCCGTATCGAGATTGATTTCCGGCAGCAGCAGATTGCCTTCACACCGGCTCCGAACGGTATTGTCAGACGCCAGATCGAGGTGCAGCCGACAGCCAGTGGCACAGAACCCACCCGCTGAACCGGTGCGTTCTTCCTGGCGACTCAAGCCTACGTTTCCAGACCAAGGCGGTGCGCAGCCGGCGCACCGCCTTTCTTTTGCCTGTCTCTGGTGATTTCAGTAACAATGCCGTACAAGTCCTGTGGTTCACTTCTCACGGCCCGGTAATAAAGACACACGGCACCAAGTTCACTCCGACAGGGGATTCGCGTATGGATGGCTCGCGCTCCACCCAGCCCGTCAGGCAGCGGTTTTTTCTCTTTCTGTTCGTCATTCTTGCGGCGGGGCTGGTGGTGATGCCCGTTGCGTGGTGGATGGTTGGGGCCCAGAACCGGCCGCGTCCGAAATCCCCGGCCGGGACGCCGACCGCAAAGCCATCCCAACCGTCGGCGCCGCCGGCGACGGATGCCACGCGGGCGACGCCAGCCGAACTGCGGGATGCCCTCTATGCAACGGAAACCTTCCTGGGCGTTCCCACGCTCGTCCCCCGGCCGTTTGCCGAAGCCGAAGCCGCGATCACCGCTTTGCAGTCCAGGTATCCGGCCGATGTCCGGCTGTTGCGCTACGGGGCTTTTCTCAATGAGCGATTGGGCAACATCCCCAGGGCGCTGCAACTCATGACGCGCTACGCCAACCTGCGGCCGGAAAGCACGGATGGCGTACGGCGGTTGGCGGCCTTTTACCACGGGCGTGGGCTTTACAGTGAAGAAGTCCGTACGCTCCAACGGCTGGCTTTGCTGACGCCTTCGGCGGCTGAGCGCCAGGCCGTTGCCGACCGCGTCTCCGGGCTGGTTCAGAAACGCGCCCTGACCGGTGTGGATGTGGCCGACTGGTATCGGCAGCTCATCGAGCAGCGCCCCGAAGACATCACCTTCCTGAAGCGTTATCTCGAACGGCTGGTGGCGGATGACAAAGCGGATGAAGCCCTGCGCGCGTTGGACATGTGGCAGCCGAAGTATCCTGACGAGATGCGCTTCTTTCTTGAGCTGCGGGCGCGCCTGTATGACCGGCGCGGTCAGCGGGATGTGGTCGTGGCCGTCTATGACCAGGCATTCGATCCGCTCTGGCCGCGGGCCATCGTCCGTGACTGGTATGAGCGGCTGCGCCAGTACGGGCGCTATCGCACCTACCGCCGCCAGCTCCAGGAGCGTTTTCGCCAGGGGGCGTCCGATTTTGGGACGGCGGCGCGGCTGTTCAATGTGCTGGCCTACGAAGGCAACCTGTCCGCAGCCGCGCAGACCCTGACCACGCTCGAAAAACGCCGCGAGAAGACCGGCTGGCCGCGTGAGGAACTCGACCGCGCGGCGGCTATGTGTCTCAACATCGGGCAGTATGATCTGGCGGCGCGGTTTCTCTACTCCCTGTACGCCATGGGCGGCGCCAGTCCCGGCTCGCCGGAGCGCGAGGCGACGCTGGCCAAACTCACGGCGGCCCTGCTCGACGCCAACGAAGTCGGGACGACCCTGAGCGCCGGGGATTTGTCCCTGTACGCCGACATTGCCCAGGTTGACCAGGGAGCCGGGTTTCTCAATGGCGTCCTGTCACTCATTCTGGCCGGCAACAACATTCCCCGCGAGTATGCCCGCGCGAACCGTTCGGCAACGGCCTACTTCAACCGGGCGCTGGCCTATCGGTTCTTCACGGCGCTTCAGTCCGAGTATCCCCGTTCCGGGCGGCTGCTGCCACTTCACACCAAACTGCTTGAAGCCTTTGCCGCCATGGGTGAACACGAGACCGTCGTGCGGCTGGGCGAGGATTTCCTGCGTGCCTTTCCAGACGCGCCGACCTTTCCCGATGTGACGTTGCGGGTCGCCGAGGCTGAAGCGCGCCTTGGACGGCGCAATGCCGAACGGAAACGCCTGATCGCGCTGCTCGACTGGCTTGCGGCACGAAAACCGGAGCGGGCGCCGCTGATGCCGGTTTCCACGCGCCGGTGGGTGTTTGTCCCAACGGACACACCGGGACAGGGAGATGTGGCTTCGTCGTCGGCCTATCGCATCCACGACCTGACCGACACCGACGATTCGGATGAGTCCCAGGATTTTCAGGACTATGACTACCAGACCGACTACCTGGGGCGGTCAGTCGAGCCGAAAGAAACCGTCACTTATGCTTCGGTGCTGGAGCGGGTCATTGCCAGCTTTGCGACCGAGGCGCAGAACCCTGCTGACGAGTCATCGCCGGGTAAGCCGCCACGCCTCAACCCGACCCTGACCTTTCTGTACGGTGAAATCAAAAAACATCCGCGTGAAGAAGGGCTGTACGAACGGTTGTTGCGCTGGCTGGGGCAGCAAAGTCTGGTGGATGAGCAGCTTCGCGCTTACCAGGAGGCCGTCCGACGTTTTGGCGACAACACCTGGCGGCATCGTCTGGCGCGGTGGTTCATCCGCAATGACCGTCAGGCGGCCTTTGCCCAGTACTCGAAGCAGCTTTCAGCAGCACTCGACGACGAAGACCTGGCCGCTTATTTGCAGGCGTTTTTCGAGGATGTTCAGCTCGAAGAGGGCAACAATGACGCCCGGCTGTACCTGCAACTCTTCCGCATGGCGCACGACCGCTTTCCCACGAACCTGTTTTTTGTGCGCGGACTGCTGAACTACTACCGGGCAACGAACCGCCTGGCCGAGTGGGAACGCCTTGCCGCACAGTATTATTTTGCCGACCCGACGCTGCGCAGTGCCTATCTGGCTTATCTTTCCGAGAAAAACCGCCTAGCGACCAGCTATGCCAAAGCCAGGGCACAGAATGACGCCAGTCACCGGCAGTTTGCCGCCGATGCCGCGCTCTGGCTTTCGCGTCATGAGGAAGCGGTTGACGCCTACCGTGAACTCGTGACGCGCTATCCGGGGGAGACTTACTACGCCGAGCGACTGGCCACGCTGCTGCGCTCGCTGGCTGCGACGCGCCCTGGCGCGCGGGACGAAGCCGCTCAGCAATGGGCGGCACTCGCCAGGGTCTATCCGGCTGAAAACCGCTTTCTGACGCTGGCCGGGGAAGTGCGGGCCGAGGCCGGAGACTGGGAAGGGGCCGCCGCACACTGGGAAAACATTGTCCGACGCGCGCCGGGTGATCCCGAAGCCTACCTGGAGTTGGCGACGCTCTACTGGGACTATTACCGCTACGACGACGCCATCCGAACACTGCAAACCCTGCGCCAGCGGGTCGGCGATGACACCCTCTATGCCTACCAGCTTGGTGCGCTCTATGAGGAGCGGCAGCAGCGCGAGCGGGCACTGGCCGAATACATGGCTGCGGTTGGCGGCGGCGCCGAACGGGAACCGGCCATCGAGCGTCTGGTTGTGCTTTCCCGCCGCAAGGATGGGGCGGCCGCCATCGAAGCTGCCTTTCAGGCGCGTCTGGCGAAACAGAACACGCCGGAACTCATTCTCGGCTATGCCGACTATCTCAAGCGGGCCGAACGGCGGGATGCCGCACTTGATCTGCTGGCGCGTGAGGCCACGCGACGGCCGGAAATTCCGTTTCTGGAGGCCGTCCGGGATGAGTTTCGCGCTGCCGGGCGCGCGGCCGATGAGCGGAAAGTGCTGGAACGTCTCGTCGCCCTGGCGCGGGACGAGCGTGAAAACATCAAGTACCGGTTGCAACTGGCAACCTTTTTTGAAGCCCGCAACCAGCGTGGGGAGGCGCTCCAGACGCTGGACGGTCTGGCGCGCGACTACCGCAACAATCTGGGTGTCGTGCAGGAAGTGGGACGCTTTTACGGGCGGCTGGGGGCTGTGGACAAGGCGGTGACACTGGCCCAGGCATCGCGCCAGATCGCCACCGGCGACTACCGGCGAAGTCTGACGCTCCAGTTGGCGCGACGGCAGCGCGAAAGCGGGCAGGTGGCGGCGGCCGAGACGACGCTGCGCGAATGGTATGCCGCCAATCCCACGGATACGGAAGCCTTCACCGAACTGGCCCGGCTTCTGGCAGACGCCAAACGCGATGCCGATCTGGCCGCGTTGTACCAGCAGGGGCTGGCCAACCTGGCCGCCGGGGCCGATGAGTTCGAGCTGCGGAAAGGCTACATCGAAGTGTTGACGCGCCTTGGCCGGCATCAGGAAGCCGTTGACCAGCACATCGAACTCATCAACCGCGAGCCGGAAGACTCGTCCCGGTTGCAGGTGGCCCTGCGGTATGCCGAGCAGCAGAACCTGCTGGAGCGGATGACGCGCTACTACACCGAACTGGCTGCCAAGGCGGACCGCAACTACCGCTGGAATGTCGTTCTGGCGGAAATCTACCGGTTTCAGGGCAATCTGGGCGGCGCGGCGGAACAGTATGCCAGGGCCATTGTCAACGAGCCGCAGCGGGGTGATTTCAGGAGTACCCTGGCGGCGCTTTATCGCCAGGCGGGGCGTTACGACGAAGCTCTGGCCACGCTCAAACGGGCGGCCGAGCTGGAGCCGCAAAACCCGCGCTGGGCAGCCGCGACGGCCGAGGTGTATCTCGAACAGGGCCAGACCGAACGCGCCATCGCGGCGCTGCGGGAGTCCTTTGCCAGGCGGAAACAGTTGTCGGCGCAGGTGTATTTTGCCGCCGGAAAGACCCTGCTGACGGCCGGCGCCGTTGCCGAGGGCGGCAGCTTTTATGACGAGGGCTTTGCGCGCGTCATGAAGTCGCCGCCGACGGAAACGTTCGATGAGGATGCCGTGGTCGCGTGGTTGCAGACCATTCTGTACCGTGAATCGGCCGTGGCAGCGCTCGGCCGGCTCGAAGCCCTTGAGGCTGCTCTGGCCAAGGCCCCGCAGAATGCAGTTGTCCAGCGTGGACGCGGCCTGCTCGATTACACAGTGCGGCCGTCACGTTTCCCCCAGGTCATCCGCGGCTATGCCACGGCGGCCCAGCTTGCCCAACTGGATGAGGCGCTGACGCAACGCCTGACGCGGGCTGTTGTCGGGTCGGCCGAGTTTGAGCGTCTGGCCAGCATCACCGCCAATCTGGGCTTGTACCGGGCGACGGAGCAGGCGCTGCTGCGCCGCAAGGATGACGCTTATGCAAAGCAGACGTCGGCAGAAGATGCCAACTATGTGAATGCCCTGCGGGCGCTGCTGTCCTTCTATGAATCCCGTCTGGACACCAAGGCGGCGCTTGCGCTGCTGACGGCTGAGGAAGCCCGTGCCCGCTTTCCCGGGGCCTTCGACTTCACGGCCGCCAAGGCTGACTTCTGCCGCAACGTTGGGGATGTGGCGGCCGAGCGGACGGTACTGGAGCAGTATTACCAGCAACGTACCGGCGCGCTTGTCACGGAAGAAAATCCGCTTGTGATGCGGCTTCTGGAGCTGCTCCACCAGCAGGGGGATCGGCAAACCATGCGGAAACTGGCTGCCAGCTATTCGCCCTATCAGCTTCAGCTCATCAACTTTCTGGTCTATGTGCGCGAGAAGGAACTGGCAAGGCTGGCCATTGAGAACGCCGGACAGCCGGTTGCCTGGCAGCAGGCGCGGCTGGCGCAACTTGAACTCTACTTCCGAAACCGGTCGCCGGAGGTCGAAAACCTGTACCGGCAGGTGCTGGGTATCCGGCCGATAGGCGAGCAGGCCAACCGCAAGCCGGACCCGGCACGCGAACTCACCGGGGAAGACTGGTTTCGCACGGCGCGCAACTATGGCGTCTGGCTGACTCTGGATGACTCGCGGGCGGCGGATGCCCTGCGCTTCCTGGTGGCCGAAACAGAAGCTTCTCCCCGTTCGGCATCAGCACAGACGGCACTGGCCTATTTTCTGTGTGCGCGCAAACGCCACCCCGAAGCCCTGGAGCATGCGCGGCTGGCGCGTGAACTGGCCCCGGAAGACCCGGAAGCCATGGCGGCCGAAGGCGCCGCCCTCTATGAAATGGGCAACCGGACAGCCGCCCTGGGGACGTGGCGGCGGATGCTCGCCGGACGACGCAACCAGCTTGCCGCCCACCTGACGTTTCTCTCAGTGCTGGCCCGGTACGACCTGCTCAACGAAGCCCTACCGCCGGTGGAAGCCTATCTTGTCGCCCGGCTGCGGGAGCGCGCCGATGAGGACACCTATGAACCGCTGGTGACGCTGCTTTGCACGCTGGCCCGCAGTCAGTCCGGTCGGGAGTCGCTGATCGTGCCGGCGCTGGTACAGGTTCTGGCGGCAACCCCGGATGACATCCGCCTTGGCCTGCAGTTGACCCTGACCGAGGCCCTGCCGGAGCGGACGCGGCTGCCGCTGTACCGTCTGACCAGCGAGCGCCTGGCCAACCAGATCATCACGGCCTATGCCCGTGGCGACTATGACCTGTACAGCGACGATGTCCCTGGCAGCGACACCCTTGCCGGTGCGCTATCCAAGGTGCAGCGGGCCTGGGCAACGGCGCTGGTGGCTTCCAAAGCCTACGCCGAGGCCGAACGCGAACTGCGCGACATGGTGACGCTGCGCCAGACGCTGTTCGGGCGAATGCGCGAGGAGGCGCCCCCTGACCTGTACATTTCCGAGCCGGAGACGGTCGCGGTCGAACCCGAGTGGCTCGTCATGGCGCAGGCGGCAGTGGCTATACGCAGTGGGCGCACGGCGGCGGCCGTCGAACGCCTCAAGGCGTTTGTCGCCGCTCCGGCTGCGGCCACGCCGGATGCGCCGAACGACACGGGAGCCATTCAGCGGGCACAACATGCCTGCTACCTGCTGCTGAACGAAGGCAAAGCGGAGGAAGCCACGGCGTTTCTGGAAACCTGCTACCAGTTGCAGATGGCCCAGGATGACAGCCTGGGGGTTGCCCTGGGCTACATCGAAGCCCAGTTGATGCGGCGGCAGACCGAGGTGGCGCTGCGGCAGCTCAGCCGGCTGGTTGAGCGCCGCCCCGAACCGCAGGTGCTGGCCGAGGCGGCAGCGCTGGCGGCCAAATATGGGGCTTATGCGCCGGCCCTGAAGTGGCGTGAGCGTCTTTACCGGCTGCTTCCGGGAGATGCCGAAAACCGGATTGAGATGGCGCGGCTGCTGGCGCGTACGGGCGATCTGGGAGCAGCCGCGACGCAACTCTATGAACTCGCTCAGGACCGCCGGTTGAAGGCGGAGGAACGGCAGCGCGGACTTCAGCAACTGGCCGCCATGGTGCTTCAGCAGCCGGCAGTCGGTGAGGCGCTGTTGGGTAAAGCCCGCGCGTCCTCTGATGCGGAAAGTCTGACCTGCCTGGCTGTGTTGCAGGACGCGCTGGGGCGTACGACCGAGGCCCAGAAAACCTTTGAGCAGGCGGCGCAAATGCCATACGCCACGGGCACGCGGGAAGCCTACGGGCAATTTCTGGAACGGACGAACCGGCCAGGGCAGGCCATCCCGGCCTACGTGCAGGCCCTGCGCGAAGGGGCCTCATCTGATCGGGAGCAGGTCATTCGGGCAGCACTGGCGGCCAACCAGACCGGAATGGCGCTGGCGCTGGCGCGCAATGTGCAGTTTGTCCCGCAAACGCCTTCCGCCGGCCTGCCGGCCGCCGGTTTGGTCTATGAGCAGCCGGTGGTTTCCTGGCCGGCGGCAGCGTACACATCGGCCAGCCGGGAGGCTGCTGACCAGCGGCTTGCTGCACAGCGGCAGTTGTTGTCCCGTCTGGCGGCGGCAGCACTGGCGCAGCAGGATGAGGAACTGGCGATGACGTTTGCCCAGGCTTTGCTCGCGCTGGCCGCCAGTTCACCGGCCGCCACAGATGAAGCCAGACAGCTTTTGGCCGAAGTGCGCCGGCGTCTTGAGCAGCAACCGGTGCGGAAGAACCTGTTTGGCTTGACGCCAACCAGTGAGTTGAACTTTACCGATGCGGTCGGTGAAGGTTTGTAGCCAGCAGGCTTTGCTCCTGAACCGGCCTGCTCGAAACCGGTCGTCTTGACCGTAGAACCTTTGGGGAGATGATGCACGATGTCACGCGCGCCTTCGGCTCCGCCCGTTGAACGCCGGATGTCCTTCGAGGAATACCTGCGTTTTGACGATGGCACGGACACCCGCTACGAACTGGTGCGCGGGGTGCTGGTTCCTATGCCCACGGCCACTGCCGCGCACGAACTGCTCATCAGCTTTCTGGCCGCGATGATGATGCGCTTCATTGCCGCGCATGACCTTCCCTTTGTCGTGCGGGTCAATGCCGGCGTCCAGACCGAGGAAGACACGTCGCGCCTGCCGGACATTGCCGTGTATGACCGCCACGACTGGGAACGTCTGCTGAAGCAGGGTGGCCCGGCTGTCCTGCGACTCGGCGAGCCGATGCGTCTGGTCGTCGAAGTCACAAGCGAGAACTGGAAAGACGATTACTACGACAAGCGCGCCGAGTATGAGCAGCGGCGGATTCCAGAGTACTGGATTGTGGACGGCCGCCGGAAACAGGTTGTGGCGCTGTATCTGGCGGAGGATGCCACAACCTATCAGGAGCAGGTGCTCAAGCCGGGGGATGTGCTCGCATCGCAGGTGCTGGCCGGGCTGACCCTGCCAGTTGAGACCATTCTGGCGCCGCCCATGCCCGAAGACCTCCTGCGGGAAGAACTCCAGCGGCTGTCGCAAGCTGCCCAGGAAGCGGCCCTGGCGCAGCAACGGATCGAAGCCGAACGGCAGCGGGCGGAAGCCGAACGGCAGCGGGCGGAAGCCGAGCGGCAGCGGGCGGAAGCCGAGCGGCAACGGGCGGAGGCAGCGTGGCAGCAGGCTGAGGCGGAACGTCATCGGGCGGAAGCCGCTGAAGCACGTTTGCAACGTCTGGCGGCCAGGCTGCGCGAACTGGGACTCGACGCCAACGGCACATAAACCACGGTCGGGAAAGGAAACCTTATGGGGCCATCTGTGCAGGAAGTCGCCGACTTCATCCGGCGGCAACTGCGTCTTGTCATCGTTGGGCAAAACGCCATCATTGACCAGATTCTCACCGGACTTCTGACCGAAGGTCACGTTCTGCTTGAAGGGCCGCCGGGCACGGCCAAGACGCTGCTCGTCAAAACCCTGGCGCGCGTCATCGGGGCCGGGTTCAACCGCATCCAGTTCACCCCTGACCTGATGCCGGCCGATGTGACCGGAACGAACGTCTATAACACGGCGACCGGGGTGTTCACCTTTCGCCGGGGGCCGATTTTCACCGACCTGCTGCTGGCGGATGAAATCAACCGCACACCGCCCAAAACCCAGTCGGCGCTGCTCGAAGCCATGGAGGAACGGCAGGTGACGGTGGATGGCGAAACCCATTGCATGTCGCCGCTGTTTATGGTGCTGGCCACGCAGAATCCGATTGAGTACGAGGGCACGTACCCCCTGCCCGAAGCCCAGCTTGACCGTTTCCTGCTGAAAATTCTCGTGGATTACCCTTCGCTCGAAGAGGAAGTCCAGGTGGTTTCCAACTGGAGCAGCGGCTTCAATGCCCGGCGGCTCGACGTGCTCCCGCTGGAGTGCCTGCCGGATTCAAGCGTCATCCTTCAGTGCCGGGCGGCGGTTCGGGATGTCGTCGTCGAGGAAGGCATCCGCCGCTACATGGTCAATCTCGTTCGTGCCACACGTCCGCCGGCCGCACCCAACCTGACGTGGGGGGCCAGTCCCCGTGCGGCCGTGGCGTTGCTGCTCACGGCGAAAGTCCAGGCGGCGCTCGATGGGCGGACGTTCGTCACGCCGGATGATGTCAAGGCCGTGGCTCTGCCGGTGCTGCGGCACCGGGTCGTCCTGCGCTCGGAAGCCCAGATTGACGGCATCACGCCCGATGAAATCATCACGGACATCATCCGGCGCTTGGCTGTCCCACGCTAGTTTGGGCCGTCCCGTCAGTGGGGCGGAATGTTGCCGGTCGTGTTCGCCTGGGCCAGCCGCTGCCGGATGGCCGGCAGCATTTCGTTCTGGGGTGCGAGTCGTTCCAGCTTTTCCACGATGGGCCTGGCTTCTGCGGGACGATTGGCATCCAGCAGGGCAATGGCGTAGTTCTGAAGCGTCAGGGTGTGGTTTGGGTCAATGCTGAGCGACTGCTGGAAGTACGCCATGGCCTTGTCCAACTGCTGTGGCCGGCGGAAGTAGTACGTCAGTCCCAGGTCGGTGATGACGTTGACATCCCTGGGCGTCAGGGTGAGCGCCTTTTCGTACCACTTCTGGGCGTCTTCGTAGCGTTTGGCGTCAAAGAGCGCGTTGGCCAGCCCAACCACAATCTGCCCATTGTTGGGTTGCAGCTTGTAGGCCGCCTCGAACCGGGCGATGGCTTCCGGGTATTTCGATTCGGCGGCGAGCAACCGTCCCAGAATGGCCAGCGCCTGCCAGTCGTCCGGGCGGAGTTTGACGGCGGCCTCGAAGCATTCCCGCGCTTCGGGAATGCGGCCGTTTTCGGCCAGAAAGATGCCCAGCCGGGTTTGGGCGTCGAAGTCATCCCGTTTGCTGGCGGCTTCAGCCAGCGCCGTCTCCACGTTCGGGTTGCGGTGCAGGTCATCATCGGGTGCTGCGCCGCCGGCCGTCCGGTTGCTGGCGGCAAAGGCTTCGGCGCGGGCTTTCTCAGCCTGCTCGCGGATGAACTCCCGGTTGCGGCTGTTGGTGTAGGCAAATCCGATGAAAAAGCCGATGACGAGGCACGTCACGGCAACCGCCAGAGTGGATGGTTTCATGCTTTGTCTTGTGGGCCAGGGCGCATGGGCTGGGGCGGCAGGCCCGATCCTGGTCAAACATCCATTGGGGCTGCCCCCGGTCAGGTCGGGGGCAGGCCGTACTGTGCATAGTAATAAAGCACCGGCGCATTGAAGAGCAAACTGTCGAGTCGGTCGAGCAGCCCGCCGTGGCCGGGCAGCACGGCAGCGGCATCCTTGGTGCCAGCGCCGCGTTTGAGAAGCGATTCGTACAGGTCGCCGAGTTGTCCGATAATGTTCATTACGACGGCCAGAACCAAGGCGTGGGCGAGGGGGAGTGCCGGAAACAACCCGTAATGAACCGCCACGGCCGCCGCCAGGCTGCCACCGACATTGCCCACCGCCCCTTCAATCGTTTTTCCGGGACTGACCAGCGGCGCCAGCTTATGCCGCCCGAAGGCGCGTCCGACGAAATACGCCGCAACGTCCCCGGCCATGATGACTACAAAGAAAAAGGTGAGAAACCGGCTGCCCAGTTCGGGCGGTTCAAGCCGCTTGAGGCCGATGAGAAAACCACACAGCACCCCTACATAGACGACGCCGTGCAGCGTGGCCGCATGGGAAGGAAGTGACTTTTTGAAATCGCGTTCGGTGAGCACGCCCTGCACCATCGTGGCGCCGAGCAGCAGGCCCAGCAGCGCCGGCAAAAATTCAATGGCGCGCGCGTAGAACAGTCCATGGACGCCGAGCAGTCCGCAGATGCCAATGCTTACAAAGGGAATGAAGCCCAGTTTTTCGGCGAGGTGAAAGTACTCGACCAGCCCGAACAGCGTGGCGAGAATGACGAATCCGACAAAGAGAAAGGGCGTCGGGAGCCAGATACTCCAGAACAACAGCGGCAGTGCGATGAGCGCCGTGATGACGCGCCAGGCAAGGTTGGACATTGGGCAGGGCGCTGCGCCGTCGGAGCGAGCGCCTCAGAAGGTGTCGTCTTCACCCCCCTGTTTGGGTTCAGGAATCTGACGGGCCATTTCCGGGTCGAGCGCCGCCAGGCGCTGGTAAGCCTGCTGCCCAAGCAGTGCCATGCTGCGTGACTTGGCTGCAATGGCGTACTCTTTGACGGCCGCTGCCGGGTCCTGTTTGGCTTCGTAGAGCTTTCCAAGTGCGAAGGCAATGACCTCCGGCGAAACCACGGCATTGTTGCCAGCCTGCGCGCACTTCTCACGGAGTTGCTGATACTGCGCAATGGCTTCATCCACCTTGCCTTCGGCGGCCAGGGCATCCGCCAGCGCGAGGGTGGCGAGCTGACCGACGGCACCAGGAGTTACGGAGAGGTCCCGCAGGGCCTGAATGCCCTGGGCCGGGTCGAGTTTGAGCCGGCACAAAGCCGCATAGTAGCGGCTCATGAAACTCTGCGAAGCGTAGCCGGCGGCTTTGTCAAAGGCGGCGGCGGCTTCGGTGTACTTGGTTTTTTCGTCCGGGTAGGTCTTTTTGCCGGGAACGGGCGGCTCATCTTCGGCTGCCTCACCTTCCTTTGGCGCTTCCCTGACTTCGGCGTTGTACATCGCCAGCGCCTCGGCAAATGCCTGCTCGCCTTTCGCCTGGTTGTAGCTGTAAAACCAGTAGGCCCCGCCTGAAACCACAACCACCATGAGCAGCGCCAGCCCGATTTTGCCTAACGGGATTTCAGTCTCTTCGACGGCCTGACGGATGCGTTGGAGAAAAAGGTCAAAAGCCGGCGGCCGGAGCAGTTCTTCGCGTTCCGGCGTCATCGGCGGCGCGGCCGTTGCGGCCTGCGCTGCTTTCGCTTTGGCTTTTTCCTGGTTGCGCGTGGTCGTGAGCTTGACACCAATCGCCATGAAACAATCCTTGCCTCAGATAAAAGTCAAGTGACCGAACATAGATGCCCGGTCATAGCATGTCAAGCAACGGGCTTTTCCTGGGACTGCGACGGGGCTTAGCCGACACGGGGTTTTCCCGCCAGCCTGTACGTCATGAGCCCTCCGCAGCCCGCGCCGTGTCGGCCGGACCTAAAACGTACGCTGGTAATCCGCGAGGTCGAGCTTCCACACGCGGACGCCGCAAAACCGCTCGCCCTCCGGGCAAATCGGACGCACTCCGGCTGCGGCGCGCTGACCACAGGGCGGAAGCAGCCAGCGCCCAATCCGGGGGTTGATCTCCCGAATCTGCTGGGCTTCTTCGACCGATGCCCGCCAGATCTCTTCCTGCGCCAGGTAACACAACCGCATGCGGTGCTTGTGGTGCAGATTGAGCAGGTCGGACGACTCCGTGAAGCGGATCGAGACAGCATTGGGGAGCAGATAGGCCGCATCGCTGGCCGCCACGCCCAGCGCCTTCAGCCGTCCGATGGCTTCCCACGTCCGCGCCATGGTTTCGCGGTAAAACCGTCCCAGTTGTTCGTCGAGACGAATGAGCGCCGGGGTTTCGTAATCCGGCTCGGCGTCGAGATGTCCGACCAGCAGGGGGCGCGAGCCGGGCGTCAGCCGGTGGCGTTGGTCCTGTGAATCCGCCGTGTGGCTCAGTTTCTTGCGGAAGGTGTAGTGCGGATGCGCCAGCGCCCGCGTCAGCTTCGCGTGCGTTGTCAGGTTGAGTTTTTCACCCAGCAGCCGGTTGCGCGCCGGATCAAGCACGAGCGCCACGGCGTCATCGTCGGACAGCGCCGCCGCCGGCAGTCCCAGAACTTCCCGGACAGTCGCCGCCAGCAGGGTTTCATTCTGCGGCTTCCAATCCACAAGGCGCGAAATCCGCCCGCCCAGGCTCGCATCGAATTCCTGCCGGAAGACCTGCCGCTGCCCGTCAGAGGTTCCCCACCCGGCAAAGTCGAACTCCAGCGTGGCTTCCAGCGGCAGGGGTTCTTCCAGCACCGTCTGGTAGAGCGGATCGTGCGCCAGCAGCGCCGCCACCATCGCACCTACCACGGCGCGCGTTTCTTCAGGTGCGTCGTACTGCTCGCACAGCCGCCAGTAGCGCAGCAGCGTGATGCCCGAAACCGTGTGGTACAGGTAGGCAAAGGTGGCCACGGGCAGGACGTACCGCGCGACCTCCATGGCGCGCTTCTCGATTTTGCGGCGTACTTTGGGGTGCTGCGGGTCGTGTTTGGAAAACAGCTTGCGGTACTCGGCCGCGACGACCGGCTGCAAGCGTTCGGTCAGCGTCCGGTAGGCGTCGAACTGGCGCGCAACAGCCGCTTCATACACCGCCAGCGCCTCGCCAGACAGCGCGGGAATGAAGTACGTCCCCGGTTTGACCGGCACGTACCGCTGGCTGACCTGCTCGGAGTTGTAAAACGGGTGGGCGTGCAGAAAGCTCCAGATGAACTGCCGCGACACGTTCGCCAGGGCAAACTGGAAGTGGGCGTGCTGGTAGGTCGTGTGGTGTCCGGCTTCGTAGATGCTCTGCGCCAGTGGCTCAAATCCGGTCTGGATGTCTTCGTCGCGGACGATGCCGCGCGCCGAATAGCACGTTCGCGCCGTGGCAATGACGTTTTTGAAAGGCGTCGGAAAGGCTTTGGTCAGGCTGACCAGCGGCGGCGCGGAACGAAACGAAGGCGACGGAAGGGCAACGGACATGACCAGACCTTTCGTGGCAGATGGTGGTCAGGACGCATAGACATCGAGCAGCGCCGAAGCCGGTTCGGGCATGGGATTGGCTTCGGCAAAAGCTACGTCGTCATCGAGTTGCCGGGAAATCCGCTGCGTGATGGCTTCCAGTTCGTCCGGCGTCGCCAGTCCGGTTTCGAGCAGATACCGCTCATAGCGTTGCAGAGGGTCTTTGGCGGCCCACGCCGCCAGCAGTTCTTTTGGCACGTAGCGTTGGTCGTCGTGCTCGGCGTGGCCTTTCATCCGAAAAGTGACGGCCTCGATGAGCGTGACACCGCCGCTGGCACGGGCGTGCTCGACGGCGCGCCGTGTGACATCGTACACCGCGAGAACATCGTTCCCGTCAACCCGCTCGCCCCGGACGCCAAAGCCCACGGCTTTGTCCACGATGCGCTCGACGGCCATCTGGCGGCTGGTTGGCGTCGAGTAGGCGTAGCCGTTGTTTTCGACGATGACGACCACAGGAAGCCGCTGCACGGCGGCGAAGTTCATGCCTTCGGCAAACGCGCCGGTCGAGGAAGCGCCATCGCCCATATAGACCAGACAGACGCGCGATTCGCGCCGCAGACGGGAGCCCAGCGCAATGCCGCACATCACCGGCAGCATGTCGCCCAGGTGGGAAATGGGACCGATGAAGCCCCGCTGCAAATCGGCATAGTGAATCTGCAGGTCGCGCCCACGGGTGGGGCTGTCGCGCTTGGCCATGTACTGCAGGAGCAGTTCCCGTGGCGTCGCGCCCATGACGAGCATCGCCCCAAGGTCACGAATGAGCGGGGCAATCATGTCGTTGTGCGCCTTGTCCATTGCGTAGGCGCTCCCGACAGCGGTGGCTTCCTGCCCCAGCGAACGGTACAGCCCGCCGACGACTTTCGTCTGGCGGTACAGGTTGACGAGCCGCTCCTCGAGCAACCGGGTGAGCTTGAGGTAGTGGTAAATTTCGTGCTGTTGTTCCCGTGAAAGGGACGGGTGCGGTACGGTGGCCGGCGGTGACTCTACAAGTTCGGATGACATGGCAGGACGGTGAAACGGTATGAAGTGGAACGCCGGACTATAGCCTAATCCTTTCGGCCCGGCGAACGGTTGTTTTCGGCGCGTCGCCCCGGCAGGTTGGTTCTTCAGGTGAAAGCGATGGTTGTCACACTCAATCCCACGACAGGCTTGACGGATGCCCAGCAGGCGGCCATCGAGGTCCTTGACCGCCCGCTGGTCGTCACGGCCGGACCGGGCGCCGGCAAGACGCGCGTGCTGACCGAGCGTTTCCTGCACCTGCTCGAACAGCCGGGTGTCGGCGTCGAAAACATCGTAGCCATTACCTTTACGAACAAGGCCGCGAACGAAATGCGCGAGCGCATCCGGCAGCGCATCGAGGCGCAGATTGTGAAGCACCAGGGGACAGGCGCCGAGCTTCAGTGGCGGCAACGCAAGCGCCAGCTCGAAGCCGCCGCCATCGGCACGATTCACAGCTTTTGTTCGCGGCTGCTGCACGAATTTCCGCTTGCCGCCGGAGTTGATCCGACCTTTACCACGCTCGATGAGTACACGGCCGCTGTCATGCTCGATCAGGCGGCACAGCAGGCCGTCACCGGCGCGATTGACCAAGGCGATGACCTGGTGGCGGAACTGGTGGCCGCTTACGGCCGGGCAACACTCGTCACCGAACTCAAGCAGGTATTCAACCAGCTCCGCAGCCTGGGCATTCCGCTGGAGGAAGCCGAGCGCATCACCACGCAGAACACCCTGACGCTGGCTGATTACACAACTGCCTTGGAGTCCACGAGGCAGCAAGTGGCGGCGCTGAAAACGGCCATTGACGAGGAAAAGCGCGCCAAAAAGACCGGCAAAACCCTGGAAGCAGCCGAGGTGTTTCTGGCGGTCTGGAACCGGGAAGCCGATGGGTTGCAGGCGGCGGCTCCGTCAGTGAACGGGTTGCCGGCGTTTCTGGCGGCGCTGGCGCGGTTGCGCGAAGCCCTGCCGGCTGCGCGCGGCAATGTGGGCAAGGCGGTCAAACCGCTGCAGGAGTCGCTCGGAACCCGCAGCCAGGGCGGGGGACAGCTCGAAGCCATCTATTTCGATGTCTGCGCACAGGCGTATCAGAAGGTTGTCTTCGAGGTGTTGCGGGGCATGGAGTTTCTCTACACCAAGGCCAAAAGCGAATCGGCGGCGCTCGATTTCGAGGACCTGCAACTGCGGGCGCGTAAGCTGCTGGAGTCTGCCGACATCCGACGGCGCGTCCAGGAACGCTACCGGCACTTTCTGGTGGATGAGTTTCAGGACACGAATCACCTCCAGCGGAGCATCATTGATGCTCTTGGTCTCGATACCCTTGCCAACACCTGCACCCGGGGCAACCGGACGTTTTTCTTCGTCGGCGACCGCAAGCAATCCATCTATGCCTTTCGCGGGGCAGAAGTCGAGGTCTTCGATGAAACCATTGATTCGGTGACGGCAAAAGGGGGGCAGCATCTCCGGCTGGAGGTCAACTTTCGCAGCGACCCGCGCCTGGTGGATTTTTTCAACGCTGTGTTCAGCCGCATCATGGCCGCGCCGGAAGGAAGCCAGCCGGCCGAACTGCGGCAGAGCGGATTCGTGGCGCACGAGCCGGGCGTGGCCTTTCGCGCGGCGCTCAACACAGGGCAGCCAGCGGTAGTCTTTCTCTACACGGAAATGCCCAAGGGCGATGAGAATCCGTCGCCTTACGACGAATCGCTGCGCGACGTTGAGGCCGAACGGCTGGCCAGGTACGTATGGGAGCTGGTGGAGCAGCAAATCCCGCTGGTCAATACCGCGCAGGGGACGCCCCGGCCGCCGACCTACCGCGACATTGCCTTCCTGTTTGGGGCGCTGACGGATGTCAAGACCTACGAACGCGCGCTGCGGCGGGCCGGTGTGCCGTGCTATGTCGTCGCCGGGCACGGCTTCTACGGACGCCCGGAGGTCTCTGACCTGCTGAACCTGCTGGCGTTTCTCGACAATCGTGCCGATGACATTGCCCTGGCCGGCATCCTGCGCTCGCCGCTGTTCGGGCTGTCGGATGAAACCCTGCTGTGGCTGCGGTGGACGGCTGCCAATGCGTCCGACCAGTGGGTTTCGCTGTACAGCCAACTGCGCCGCGAAGCCGAACAGAAACAGGCCGCACTTGCCAGTGAGCAGCGCGCGCTGCTGGAAGAGGCTGTCGAAATTCTGGAAGAGCTGCTGGCCGTACGGAACCGCCTGCCGCTGCCTGACCTCATCGAGCAGGCCATTCGCCGGACAGGCTATGACATCGTGTGCGCCGGAGCCGAAGACGGCCCACAGCGGTTGTCCAATCTCGACAAGCTGGTGGCGCTGGCCCGGGGCTTTGCCAGCCGCGAGACGCATCTGCTGCGGGATTTCGTTGCCTACATCCGCGAGTTTCGCCGCCTCGATGCCCGCGAAGCCGAAGCCCAGCTTGAACTTGGTCTCGACGCCGTGGCGCTGCTGACGATTCACAAGTCCAAGGGGCTGGAGTTTCCGGTTGTCGTCCTGCCGGATTTGCAACGTCGCTGGCGGCAAAGCGCCGGGAAGTTCGTTTTCGAGCGGAACAGCGGCCTGGGCTTCGATGTGCCCGACATGCTGGGCCGGCGGCGGCCCACGGCGCTGAAAAGCATGGCGCTGGAAAGGATTGAGCGCCGGGAGCAGTTCGAGCGGATGCGCCAGCTTTACGTCGCCATGACGCGCGCCCAAGACGCCCTCATTCTCTCGGCCGCGGCGCGACCCAAAACCGGAAACGCGGAAGGCAGTTCCGTCCAGAGTTTTCTGGACTGGCTGAGTCCGTGGCTGCTGCCCAAAGAGGATGCCGGAAGTGCTGCGCCGGAAGCCGGTTCCGCCAGAACGGAAGTGCAACTCGACGCGGCCCGGATTCTCGTCCTGCGGGACAGCGCGCCGGTCGTGGCCGGGGATGCCGCCCCAATCCCTCACCCGGAACCATCCAGCCGGGAGGCGTTTGTCGTGCAGGCGGCAGCCGACGCCGGGCAGCGCGAATGGGCGCGCCGGGAACTCATCCGGCAACTCGAAGACCAACTGGAAACGGTTGAGCCTGACCCAGAAGCCATGGTGGGGCGGTACCACTACTCGGTGGCCCAGTTGAACAGCTTTGCCCACTGCCCCCGCCAATACTACTTTGCGCGCTTTCTCGACCCGCTGGAAGACGAGGCCGGGCCGGAGCGCCGGCCCGTCGAAGATACCGAACGCCCGGAGGGGCAGGCGCGGCTTTCGCCGGCCATACGTGGTCTCATCGTTCACAGGCTGTGCGAGGATCTGCAACCCGAAGATACCGATAACCGGGCGCTGCGGGCGGCCCTGCAACGCGCCGTGGCGTCGCTGCGGGCGGAGGGACGGCTGGAAGGTGTGATGCTTGATGACGAGGCCATCCTGGACGACGTGTGGTGGCTGGCAAAGCGATATGCCGAAAGCGACTTTCGGAAGGAAATTGATGCGGTACAGCGTCAGGCGCGGGAGCCGTCCAGCGGCTGCGAAGTCTGGAGTGAGCGCGTCTTCACCATCCGGTGCGGTGCAGCATTGGTCACGGGAGCCATGGACAAGGTGCTGATTATGCCCCATTCCGGCGGGCAGGGGGTGACGGCGCACATAGTGGACTTCAAAACCAATGCCTTTGCGACCCGGCCCGGAGAGCCGGGCTTCGAGGCGGAAAAGGCCGAAAAGGTCGCCTGGTACCGCTTGCAGTTGCAAATCTACGCCCTGGCGCTGCGGGAACTGACGCCCAAGGTGAAGGAAGTACGCGCCACGCTGCACTTTCTGGCCCCGGATGAGAAGTTTGAGCTGCCAGCCAATCAGGCCGGAAAGGAAGCCGCTGCCCACGCCGTCAACAAGGTCATCAACGAGCTGGTGGCGATTCGGACGTTTGCCGAAACCGACTTCGAGGCCAAACCCGGCGCGCGGTGTCAGCTTTGCCGCTATGCCAATGTTTGTGCCGATGCCATCCGCTAAGCCGTACGCGCCGTGTCAGCCGGTGTGAAGCCCCGCCGCCGGGGGCAGGTTACGTTGCACGCGCCAGGTGAAGCACCTCGTCCGCACAGCCCCAGGCGAGGGTGAAGCCCGCGCCGCCGTGGCCGTAGTTGTGAATGACGACGCCCACGCCACGGTGTTCCCGTTCTAGGCGGACGGCCGTCCGCCCCGGACGCAGCCCGACCCGCACTTCAAGCACCTGTGCTGAGGCCAGCGCCGGCTCAAGCTCGCGGCAGTGGCGCAAGATTCTTTCGGTTGTCGCTGCATCGGGAGTGGTATCCCAGACGTGGGACAGCGCCGTGCCGCCCAGAATGACATCCGTCTGGCGTGGGATCGTGTAGCTGATGCGGCGTGGGCCGTCGTCATCGGTCAGGGCACGCCGTACGCCGGGATTGGAAACCCGTACGACCTGCCCGCGGATGGGAAACACTTCGGGGTCATTGGCGAGCGTCCGTGCCCCCAGACCGGAGCAGTTGATGACCAGCGGGTACGCAGCGCAGGCCTCATCCAGACTGGTGAGTTCGCCGATCTGGAGTGTACCGCCTGCCGCTGAGAACTGTGCCACGAGGTAGGGGAGATACAGCGGTGTTTCCACGACCGGTACGGTGGCGGCAAAGCCGACGGCATAACCGGGCGGCAGGTCGTTTCCGGTGAGACGGGTGACGCCGCCGGTCGCTTCAGCCCACCAGGGTGTGGGGCGGTTGTGGTCAAAAAGCTCAATGAATGTCGTCGGGGTGACGCCCGGAACGCCGTCCCGGTGCTGGCGCAGGAGTTCTTCAAAGGTGGCCTTCGACCATGGCAGGGCTTTTTCGCGGGGAGCGCAGCGGTAGGGATACCAGAGCGCCGCGGCGACGTTGGAAGTCGTGGATTTTGGCTGTTCGCGGGTGATGATGGTGACGTGGTAGCCGGCGGCTTGCAGTCGCCGGGCGCAGGCCAGCCCGGAGATGCCACAGCCGATGACCAGTGCCGAACGGGAAGTAACCATAGTGGGGTGAGCGGTTGAAAAATGTCAGTGACCGATGATGTCCGGCAGGACGGCGCGAGTCAAAGTCACGCAAACTGGCCGGGGAAATCGCGCTGCCGTGGCGGTGTGGCGCTTGCCAGCCGTGGCCCGTGGCCTTTACAACCGGGGGCGCAGACTTCCCTGATGGAAAGCGTCCAATGAACCCGACGGACTTTACCTATTACTGGTGGATTGTGGTTGGTGTGCTGACGGCCGCGCTGACTATGCTGTTCATCAGGAAAACCGCCCCGGCGGAAGTACGGGAGGCGCTCCGTTTTCCAGCGTGGTGTGTGGCCGTGGCGGTGGCGGCGGCGCTGGCGGATGCCTTCCTGTCCAGCTTTGCCCCGCCGGCGCTCTTTCGTCACCTCTCGGCTATCGGTCTGGCTCTGGCGCTGGGACGGTTGTCGGTTCTGGCCTTTTTTGATGCCGGGATTGCCCGGCGGTTGGGGCTGACGGCAGAACGGATTTTCCGGGACATCATTCAGGGGATTGTCTATGCCGCTGTGGCCCTGCTGGCGCTGAGTTGGTCTGGCGTGCAGGTGACATCCCTGCTCGTCACATCGGCACTGTTTACGGCCATCATTGGTCTGTCCCTGCAGGATACGCTGGGCAACATCGTGGCCGGACTGACCCTGCAGGTGCAGCAGCCCTTTGAAGTCGGCGACTGGATTCAGCTCGATGACGGGCAGCGGGCCGGCGAAGTCGTGGAAATCAACTGGCGCGCCGTCAGGATTTTCACTCTCGATCAGGAGCAAGTGACCATTCCCAACGGGTTGCTGGCCAAAAGCCAGATTGTGACCTATACGAAACCGTCCTCCTTGGCACGGCAGACGGTTTTTGTGCAGGCGCCCTATCACATTCCACCGGAGCACGTACGGGCGGCCATTCTGACGACGATACGGGACATCCCGGAGATTTGTGCCGACCCGCCGCCGGTCGTGGCCACCTTCGCTTTTCTCGAAAATGCGACTATCCGCTACGCCATCCGCTACTTCATTGCGAACTTCGGGCGGCGGGAAGCCATTGCCAGTCTGGTGCGCGACCGGGCGTGGTATGCCCTGGACCGGGCGGCGGTTGAGTTGCCGCTGCCCCTGACGGGAATCGAGCTGCGGCGGCCGGTGTCGCCGGAGGTGAAGCAGCAGCAGCTTGTGGCCGCCTCGGAACAGTTGCTTGGGGCCGTGCCGTTGCTGGCCTGCCTGTCCAAGTCCGAACGCCTGGTCGCAGCCGAAGGGATGCGGTTGTTGCGCTATGCGCCGGGCGAAGCCCTGGTGCGGCAGGGTGAGCCGGGAGACGCCCTGTTCATTCTGGAAGCCGGGACGGTATGCGTTGAAGTGGATGGGCTGGAAGTCGGACAGATGCACGCTCCCGATTGCTTTGGCGAAATGGCGCTGATGACCGGTGAGCCGCGTTCGGCCACGATTCGCGCGGTTGGGGAAGTGACCGTCCGCACCATTCACCGGGACGTATTCTGTCACCTGTTGCGAACCAACCCCCGTCTGGCGGAGACCTTCAGCCGGGTGCTGGCGGAACGTCTGGAAGCGCGTCGCCTGAGCCTTGAAGCGGCACGTTCGGCGGCCGTGCCGGATATGGCCCACATGGACAGCAAATCAACGCAGTTGCTGGCGCAAATCAAGCGGTTGTTCGCGCTGGAATGACGCGCCGGCAAACATCTCCCGCCGGCGGTCAGAAGGTCTCGCTGAGGGTTTCGTCCCGGACGAAAAATTCTTCCAGCGCGGATTTGATCGGCGTGATGGAAACCAGGCGTCCGCCATGGCGGTGCAGCTCGGCGACGGCTTCGCCCACCTGGTCGGCTGATTTCAACTCGCAGTGCAACCCGGCGGCTGTCCGGCGAAGGCGGGCCGCAAAACGCTCCAGTGCCGCCACGGCTTCGGGTGTCGTCTCCGTGGCCACGATTTCAAGCGTGGCCGCCCGGCCCGCCTGAATTTCCGCCAGCGTCCCATAGGCCACGCGGCGGCCCTGCTTGAGAATGGCCACGCGGTCGCAGAGCGCCTCGACATCCGACAGGATGTGCGTCGAGAAAAACACCGTTTTGCCCTGGTCCCGCAGGTTGGCCATGATGTCGCGGACTTCCCGCCGTCCAATGGGATCAAGTCCCGTCATCGGTTCGTCCAGAAAGACCACTTCCGGGTCGTGCAGAATAGCCTGGGCAATGCCGATCCGCTGGAGCATGCCCTTGGAATACTTGCGCAGCGGACGGTGGGCGGCATGCTGCATGCCAACCAGCGCCAGCATTTCGGGAATGCGCCGGGCCCGCTGCGCCGCATCCAGACCGCAGAGCCGGCCGACGTAGTCAAGCAGTTCCCACCCGGTCAGGTAGTCGTAGAAGTACGGCGACTCCGGCAGGTAGCCGATGCGCCGCCGCATGCTCATGTCATCCAGCGGGCAGCCGAGAATCCGCGCCGTGCCACCCGTCGGATAGACAATCCGCATGAGGATTTTGAGCGTCGTCGTTTTTCCGGCGCCGTTGTGTCCGAGAAACCCGAAGACTTCGCCGGCATAGACTTCAAGGCTCAGGTCAACCAGTGACCGGACGCGCTTGTTGCGCCAGAAGCCAGTGACGTACTCCATGGAAAGCTGCTCGATTTCAACGACCGGTCGCATCGCTGGCTTTTTCCGCAAACATTTCTGGCCCTTTTCGTACGGTGGGCGCAGTATGGTGAAAACGGGAGGTTGATTCAACCGCCACTTCGTTTGTGGGCCACTTCGTTCGTGGGGAGGTGCCGCCATGAGTTTGCTGTCACCCCCGGTATGGGGCATTCACATTGCCAGCGTGACCGAGTGGACGCTGGCCATCGCCTTGGTGTGGCGGTTGGGAACGGTGCTGGGCCGGACAGACATCCGGCGCCTGGCCGTGGCGATGCTGCCGCACTGGGGCGCCGGGATGTGCGTCCTGGCCTGGCATGCCACCAATGACAACACCAGCCTGATGTGGATTCCACGTACGCACGAACTGCTGACACTCATCGGAAGTGTCGGGCTGGCGACGGCTGCGCTGCATCTGCGCGAATGGCCGCGGCGCTACCCCCGGTTCGTTCTGGCCGCCACGGCCGTGGCGACGCTGACTGTCGGCGGCTTTCTGCTGGCGCGGGCCTGGCTGCCCTATGGCGGGACGCGGGGCGCAATGATTCAGTCGGCCGGATTGGCCTACCTGCTGTTCGTGGTCTTTCTGGCGGTCAACCGGCGGTGGGACCGCGCGGCCTTCAACGTCCAGACGATTGTCGGGTACGGGCTGCTCATCCTGTTTGTCGTCGTCACCATTGCCCTGAGCATTGTGGCACGGACGGTCTATCGCGCGCCGTCATTGACCCATGTGGACTGGCTGCACGGCATTGCCGAGGGCACGATGACGGTGGCCAACCTGGTGCTGGTGCTTGGGTTGCGGCGGTCATTGCGGTCGCTGGAAACTGCGCCAGCGCTGGCGACGACTGTCCCAGCCTGAAAACCGTTCCCTTGGCAGACGCTTGAAAAGCCGGGCCGCGGCGCGCTATACGGCAGAACGCCGGCCGCGTCTGCGCCCGTAGCTCAATTGGATAGAGCATCAGACTTCGGATCTGAGGGTTGGGAGTTCGAGTCTCTCCGGGCGCATCCACCGGTGGGTATGGCCGAAGCCGTGCCGTGGGAGTGGCTGCTGGCAGCTAATGACCGGCCAGAGTGCGCCAGAGGTTGACGCCGGTTTGCAGGACGCCGACCGCAAAACCGACATACGTTCCAAACACCATGATGCCCCGCAGTTCCCGTCCGGCTGTTTCATAGACGAGACTCTCAAAGATGTCATTCGAGAAGGTCTCAAAACGCCGCTTGATGATGCCCTTGATGTCGAGGCGTTCGCTGAGGTGACGGACGATGTCCTGGGCAATGCGCTGTTGCAGGGGGCGCTCGCTGGTGAAGATGGCTTCCGGCAGGCGGCGTAGGGCTTCGTCCATGACTTCCCGGATGGCCATACTTTCGGAGAGCTGGTCAGCCAGGTTGTTGATAGCGCGGTCCACAATGCGGTACACCAGCGCATCGCCCACCAGAAAGGTCGCCGTCTGGCGGACAGCCGGGTGGTAATCGCGTTCGAGCCGCCGGATGACCACGGCGCGCAGTTCGTGGGCAATACGCCACTTGGCCTCGGAGGAGTTTTTGAGCGTGGTCAGCATCTCCGTGATGCGTCCGGCGACGACCGGAAGCAGGGCGTCGGGCTGCGACCGTTCGGCATAGCGCGAGCGGGCGAGGCGTTCCACGTCGGTGTCCAGCCGGAGTTCATGGAAAGCGGCCGCCAGGATGTCCGCCGTGAGGAGTTTTTCGGCGATGACGCCGGCCAGGGCATCCACGAAACGTTCCCGTTCGGCCGGAAGCAGTCCCGGCGTAAACGGCAGTTTCCAGCCAAAGACATAGACCGGCTTGAGCGGGCGAAAGAGCATCCTGACCGCCAGCCAGGCCGCGCCGTAACCGTGCGCCGTAGCGATGAGCAGGGGGCTGCAATCGAAAAGCAAGCGCAGGAAGTTCATGACCGTGCGCCGTGTAGGATGCCGGGACAAGGTTGCACGCGGCCGGGTGAAACCGTGGCTGCCGCGCGCCGGTGGCTGCGTCAGGCAGTGTAACCCGCCGCCGGGCTGCTTTGCATCTGGAAATCAGGCGCGGGATTTGGTGGTATCGTAGGGCATCCCGGTGGTGATGTCTGGTAGGGCACTGATGAAAAAGTTTGTTCTCGATCTGTTGTTTCCGGCGCTGGCTGTCGTGTTTGCGTTCGTTCTGGGGGGCGGCATTGTTCTGGTTATGGGCGACAGCCCCCTGGCGGTGTATGAGCTGTTCTTTTCAAGCGCCTTTGGCTCACTGGATGGCATCAGTTACACGCTCTTTTACGCGACGCCGCTGATCTTTACAGGGTTGGCCGTGGCGGTGGCCTTGAAGTGCGGTTTGCTCAACATCGGCGCGGAGGGACAACTCACCGTCGGAGCCTTTGCGGCCGCCTGGGTGGGCTTCACGCTGACGGGTCTTCCGTCACCACTGCTGCTGCCGGCCTGCATTCTGGCGGCAATGCTGGCCGGCGCCCTGTGGGCGGCCGTGCCGGGCCTGCTCAAATCGCGCTTTGGCGCGCATGAAGTCATCAACACCATCATGATGAACTTCATCGCTGCCGGTCTGGTCAGTTACCTGGTGCAGTATCACTACCGCGAGGTCGGCGATCCGATTCTCCAGACGCACGAAATTGCGCCGGGGGCCTGGCTGGCGCGCATGCACCGGTTGATTCCGGCCATTCCCGAACGCATCCCGCTGAGCTTGGGCTTTTTCATCGCCCTGCTGGCCTGTGCGGCCGTCTATGTCTTTCTCTGGAAAACGAAATGGGGCTATGAACTGCGCGCCGTCGGGAGCAGCCCGACGGCCGCCGAGTATGGCGGCATCAGTGTGCCACGCAACATGGTGCTGGCCATGGCGCTCAGCGGGGCGCTGGCCGGGTTGGTGGCCACCAGCGAGGTGCTGGGCTACCGGCATCGGTACTACGATGGCTTTTCGCCGGGCTACGGCTTCACCGGCATTGCCGTCGCTTTGCTGGGGCGCAACCATCCGGTGGGCATCGTGCTGGCGGCGATTCTGTTCGGCGCGTTGATTCGCTCCCAGCTTTTCATCGGGATTTTTACCGACCGCGTTTCCAAGGACCTGACGATTGTTTTACAGGCGGTCATCATCCTGTGCGTGGCTTGCGAATATCCGGTGCGTGCGGCCTTCGCCCGGCTCACCAAGTCTGAAGTCTGAACCTATGCTGTCTGCTGTACCTGCCACTGTGCTGCGCCGTGCCGTCCGCTGTGTTTCCCTGTGTTGTCTTCTGGGCTGGCCGGCTTCCGTGGCCGTGGCCCAGTTCGTTCCAGCCCAATCCGGCGCGGCGGCCGGCACTTCCCGCCCCAAGCCGCCGGCCGCGGCGGAACCGACCCGTGATGAACCGCCGGTGTCCATGGTGGTGTTGACGCCCCCCACGACCACCATTGACCTGCTGCGTGAGCAGACGGACCTCGACGCAGCCCTTGCCGCCGCGACGCTTGACGAACAGGCCCGCCAGCTTGAGACGTTTTTGCGGACCCACCCGGCCTCGCCGCTCCAGCGTGCGGCCCGGCAGGCACTCGTGCGCGTGCAGGGCCAGCTTGGTGAGCGGCAGTTGCGCGCCGGGGATGTCGAAGCGGCGCAGCGCACGTTTCGCCAGGCGTTCAACACGTTGCCCGAAGCGGAAGCCGCTCCGGTCTTTCAATCGCTCATCCTGCCGATGCCGTTGCTGCTGGCGACTCAGGGGCGACGTACGGAAGCCGTCCTGCTGATGCGCGAGTTCCAGCCACGGGCCTGGAATGAAGCTAAAGCGCTCGAACAGGTCGGGCTGTTTTACCTGAGTCTGGAAGTCCCGGCCGACGCTCAGCAAGTGTTCAAGCGCGCTCTCGAACTTGATGCCACATCTGCAACGCTGTGGCACAGTCTGGGCGTGGCCTATCAGATGGGCCTCCGTCTGGACGATGCGGCTGCCGCCTTTCAGCGGGCGCTTGAACTCGATCCAAAAAGCCGGGTGGCCTGGGCGGCGCTGGCTGATCTCCAGCGCGCAGCCGGGGATTACGAAAAAGCTGAAGCCAACTACCGCCGACAGCTTGACATCGAGCCGGAGCACCCGACGGCGTGGGGCGGGCTGGCCATGTGCTATCTGGCCCGGGGGCAGGAAAGCGAAGCCATTGCCCCTATGGCGCGCATGCTCACCATCAATCCCCGGGATGTGCGTTTTCTGACCCAACTGGCCTACACGCAGGCTGCCAACGGGAATGTGGCCGCCGCCATTGCCGCCGGCACGCAGGCCAAGCGCCTTCAGCCGAACTATCCCTGGCTGCGCATCGTCGAAGCCCATCTGATGCGGCGGGCCGGCGACTTGGCCGAGGCGGAGAACATTCTGGGCGAAGCCCTGCAAACCGCCCAGTTTGCCACGCTCCAGTTTGAACTGGGGGCGACACTGATTCTGGCCAACGCCTACGAACAGGCGCTGGAACCCTTTGAAGCCTTCCTCAAGGTCACACCCGACGGCGAATTTGAGGCCGTTCTGGGCGGGACGCTGCCGGTGCGCAGCGCACGTCTCTCGCGGTTGCTCGACCTCGAACGCCGCGCCTCATTGCTGGTGGCTTCCCCGCTGCTTACCGACGAGGAAATGGCATTTATCGAGCGTTACGTACGCTTTGCCATGCTGGCCAAGCAGGCCCGCGCCGGCAGCCTGCCAAAAGGCGGACTGACCGAGTCGCCGCTTGAAGTTGCGGCCAAGGAATTTGTCGCCGGCAAGGACCCCGGACGCGGATGGCGGTTGTTGCGCGCCGCCGGGATGTTGACCGAAGTGGGTGAACTCGGCATGGCTGAACGTTTTGCCCGGCAGGCCATTGATGCCACGTCGGATGCCGCGCGCGTGGCCGGGGGAGGCGTGGACAGCCCACGGGCCGAAGACCGCCTGGCGGAGTTTTACGTGCGCGCACAGATGACACTGGGCTGGATACTCTACCGGCAGGGCGAGACGGCAGCGGCCACCGTCCGGCTGCGGGAGGCGGTGAAAGCCTATCCGAATGCGCCGTCACGCCGTGAAGCCGCCTGGCGGTTAGGGACGGTTCTTGAAGCAATGAAGCAGGACGCGGAAGCCTTCGAGGCGTACCGGCTCGGCTACGACGCCCAGGCCCCGACGGCTGCCGAGCGCCGCACCAAACTGGAAGCCGTGTACAAGCGTCTGCATGGCTCGCTCGAAGGCTTTGAAGCCGCGCTGGCACCCTGAGCCGGTCTTTCCACGGTATTTTCAATCCGGTTGCTCCGGCGCGGTGGTCTGTGGGCGTGCCGCTTCGACGTTGCGGAGCAGTCCGCGCTGTTTGGCGCGCATGACGGGCGTGCCGGCAAACCGCTCCCGGAAGGCTTCCGGCGTCAGCGCGGCGAGTTCGTCCAGACGTGGGGCAACCATGCCGGGGCGGGGTAGGAAGCGCGCTTCGGTCGTCGGCTGGCGAAACCGTGACCACGGACATACGTCCTGACACACATCGCACCCGAAGACCCACCCGTGCGTGGGCAGCTCCGGGGTTTCGCTTTTCGACTCGATGGTGGCAAAGGCAATACATTGCCGGGCGTCCACGACATACGGCGCGACAATCGCCTGGGTCGGACAGGCTTCCAGGCAGGCCGTACACGTGCCGCAGTGGTCGGGAACGAGTTCCGTTTCGGGTTCGAGGTCAATGTCGAGGAACAGTTCGCCGAGAAAGACCCACGAGCCAAACTCACGGGTGATGACGTTGCCGTGCTTGCCAAGCCAGCCGAGTCCGGCGCGCACGGCCCAGGCTTTGTCCATGGCGGGTTGGGCGTCCACGGCGATGTAGCCGTGGGCTTCCGGGCGTTCGGCTGTCACCCACGCCAGCAGCGCCTTCAGCTTTTCGCCCATGACATCGTGGTAGTCATCG